>JAHECP010000058.1 GCA_024641665.1 Acidobacteriota bacterium | reverse complement strand
GCCCGTGGCGCCGGTGTCCCAAGCCGTCCCGGCCGCGCCCGCGCCTCCGGCGCCTCCCGCGGTCCCGGCGCCGCCCGCGGCGCCAGACGCGCCCGACATCGACATCCAGTCACATGGCGAGAGCCGCATCGTCCACTCCGATGGCCTCAAGCGGTTCGAGGTGCGCTACCGGGGCCGGATCGACCTGACCGACGACGACCGCGACATCAAGAGCATCTCGCCGGACGGCTACCTGATCGTCAGCGACGGCAGCTGGTTCTGGTTCAAGGACTACCGCCTCGAGATCCGGCCGGGCGCCGGCGGCGCGCTCGAGCGCCGGTTCTGGGTGGACGGCCACGAGCGGCCCTACGAGCCCGAGGGGCGCGAGTGGCTGCAGAAGTCGCTCCTCCGGCTGATTCGCACGTCGGGCTTCGCGGCCGACTCGCGCATCGCCCGCATCATGGCCGCGTCGGGCCCGGCCGGCGTGCTCGACGAGATCGGGAAGCTCGAGGGCGACTACGTCCGTCGGATCTACTTCGAGAAGCTGTTCGCGGCGGCGACGCTGGATCCGCCCGCGCTGCAGCGCGCATTCGCGGTGGCCGGGCGCGACATCTCGGGCGACTACGAGCTGTCGCGCGTCCTGCGCGCGGCCGTGGCGACCCAGAAGCTCGGCGACGACGCGAGCCGCGCGGCGTACTTCGACGCGGCCGTCCACATCTCGTCGGACTACGAGCTGCAGCGGACGCTGGCGGCGCTCGTCGACCACGGCCCGCTCGACGATGCGCTGGTGACGCGGCTGCTCGGCGCGGCGGCGCACCTCGATTCCGACTACGAGGCGTCGCGCCTGCTGCGGAAGATCGTCGACCGGTACGCGCTGACGGGAACGAGTCGCGCGGCGTTCTTCACCGCGCTCGACACGATCGGCTCCGACTACGAGCACCAGCGCGTGCTGGCCGCCGTCATGGCCAGACCCGACCTCGATCCCGCGGTCGTGGCGATGGTGCTGCAGTCGGCGCAGGGGCTGGGCTCGGATTACGAGCGCTCGCGGCTGCTGACGGCGGTGGCCTCGAAGCAGTCAATCGACGGGCCGCTCCGCGTCGACTTCTTCAAGGCCGTGGACGGGCTCTCGTCAGACTACGAGCGCCGCCGCGTGCTGACGCCGGTGGCCGAGACGCCCGATCTGAGCGACGACACGCTCGTGGCGCTGCTCGGCGCCGCGTCGAAGATCGGCAGCGACTACGACCTCGCGAACGTGCTCGTGACGGTCGCCGAGAAGCAGAAGGTGGAGGGGCGGGTGCGCGACGCCTTCCTTGCCGCGTCCGACAAGATCGGCTCGGAGCACGAATCGGGGCGGGTGATGACGGCGCTCGTCAGGAACGAGCGCCGTCAGTAGGCCTTACTTCTTTTCCTTGAAGCCGGTGGGGATGGCGACGTCGGCATCCCCGGCCGACGCGTCCACGGACAGCACCTCGTGGGTCGAGGTGAACACCGTGCTCCGCGGGCTGGCGCTCTCGGCCTTCTTCCGCACCATCTTGCGGGCGAGCATGCCGCCCAGGCCGCCGCCGCCGGACTCCTCGCCCGACTGCGCCTGGGCCATCTCCTCCTTGCTCTTGACCCCCTCGAGCGTCAGCGTCGTGGCGAGCGGCGAGCCGTCCATCTTCACGTTCTGCTTCTGCAGGCCCTCCAAGGCGGCCTTCATGCCCGGGTACATCGCCGAGGCCGCCGCCATCTGCTCCTCGGATCCGCCCGCGACCGCCGGACCGCCCAGCTTCTCGTAGTAGCGCCGGTTGAAGTCCATGATCTCCGCGAGGGCGGGGATGCGGTCGGCCATCCAGGTGTCGGCGGTCATCACCGTGCCGCCGCCGTCCTCGAGCGTCTTGCCCTTCTCGCGGACGGTCACGGTGACGATGTACTCCTTCGTCTCGTGCCCGGCGATCGTCTTCGTCTGGCCCGTCTGCTTGACGTCGAAGTCGACCTCCATCTCCTTGCCCTGCTGCCGGGGCTCCTCTTTGGCCTCCTTCGACTCCTTGGCCTGCTTCTCGGCCCGGGCCCGCGCCTCTTCCATCTTCTGGCGCAGCTCGGCGAAGGTGGTGACGGTGTAGGTCTTCTTCCGCATGTCGAGGGTGTAGATCTTCTCCTCGGCGAGGTCGATGATCTGGCCCGTCGTGTCGGACACCCGCATCATGCGGTCGCCCTTCACGGCGACTGTCGAGACGACGCCCTCCTTGGCGGCCTTGCCGCCGAACATGCCCATCATGCGGCCGAGCATGCCTTCGAACTTGATCTGGGACTTCTCCTGGGTCTTCACGTCCGCGCGCAGCGGGCCGCCGGCGAGGCAGACGAGACCCAGGGCCAACAGGGGCGTGAACAGCCGCTTCATGGCGAATCCTCCGCGAGTCGAGCCGTGCGGGTCCACTGGCCGCGGACCCCGGGGGGGAGCCTGAGTGAACCCCTATTCTAGTGGTCGATCCACGTCCCGTGCAAAGGCGTTGATTCCGGACACTGGACCTCAGTACGCTGGAACCCGTCGGAGGCGGTCGGGGGCGTCCGGATGCACGGATGGGCCATTGTGGCGGCTCTCGGAGGAGTCGTCATGGGGATGACGGTCATGGACCAGAGCGTCAAGCAGCCCAGGCAGATCGTGTCGACCAGCCCGGCGCCGCAAGGCCCGTTCAGCGCGGCCGTGCGCGCGGGCGACTTCATCTACGTCTCCGGCGCGCTCGCCACGGGCGACGACGGGCGCATCGTCGGATCGACGGTCGGCGAGCAGACCGGGGTCATCCTGAAGAAGATGGCGGCGCTCCTCCACGCGGCGGGCTCGTCGCTCGACCGGGCCGCCGCCGTCACGGTGTACCTCCGCCGCGCGGACGACTTCGCGGCGATGAACGAGGTGTACCGCGCGTTCTGGCCGGCCGACCCGCCGACCCGCACGACGGTCGTGGCAGGTCTCGCGCTCGACGAGGCGCTGGTCGAGATCGCGCTGGTCGCCGTGCCGTCGGGCGGCGAGCGCACGATCGTGCACCCGGCGGGATGGCTGCGCTCGCCGAACCCGTACAGCTACGCGATTCGCTCGGGCGACACGCTGTTTCTCTCGGGGCTGGTGCCGCGCAACGGGCGCGACAACTCCACGGTGACCGGCGGCGTGGGCGCCCAGGTGGACGCGATCATGGCCAACGCCCGCGAGGTTCTCCAGGCCGGCGGCCTGTCGCTCGACGACGTCGTCAGCGCGCGCGTGTACCTGGCGGACGTGGCGGGGTTCCACGAGATGAACACGGCCTACCGCGCCCGGTTCGGTGCGCGGCCGCCCGCGCGCGCGACCGTCGTCGCGGGGCTGACGCGGCCCGAGTTCGCCGTCGAGATGACCTTCGTCGCCGTCGCGGGCCCGAAGCAGGTCATCGATCCCGGCGGCCGCCCCAACCCGAACCTGAGTGCCGCCATCCGCGCCGGCGACCGGCTGTTCCTCTCCGGCATGCTCGGCGCCACCGCCGCGACCGCGGGTGACACCGCCGCGCAGGCCCACGAGGCGCTGGTGCGGCTCGACCGGACGCTCACGGCCGCCGGCTTCTCGCGCGGCGACGTCGCCGAGGCCACGGTCTACCTGACCGACCTGTCGAAGTACGGCGCGATGAACGAGGTCTACCGTGCCTTCTTCGGCGCGAAGGGCTTCCCGGCGCGCGTCACTCTCGGGTGCGGTCTGGTGAACCCGGACGGGCTCGTCGAGATCGCGATGACCGCCGTCCGGTAGGCTGAGATCGATGGCCGAAGCCCCGATCCGCATCGGCATCTCGACGTGCCTCCTGGGCAAGCCCGTGCGGTTCGACGGCGGCCACAAGCGGGACGGGTTTCTCGTCGACACGTTCGGCAAGTGGGTCGAGTGGGTGCCGGTCTGTCCCGAGGTGGAGCTCGGGCTCGGCACGCCGCGCGAGACGATGCGGCTCGTCCGCACGGAGGGCGAGGTCCGGCTCGTGATGCCGAGGTGCGGGCGGGACCACACCGAGGCGATGACCCGCTTCGCCGAGCGGCGCGCCGCCGAGCTCGCGCGCGCCGACCTGAGCGGCTACGTGCTGAAGAAGGACTCGCCGAGCTGCGGCATGGAGCGCGTGAAGATCTACGACCGGCACGGCACGCCGGCGCGGGCCGGCGTCGGCCTGTTCGCCGCGGCGCTGGCCGCCCGCCTGCCGCGGCTGCCGATCGAGGAAGAGGGACGCCTGTCGGACCCTCGCCTGCGCGAGAACTTCGTGGAGCGGGTGTTCGCCTACCGGCGGCTGCGGACGTTCTTCGCCGGGCGGTGGATCTCCGGCGGCCTGGTGCGGTTCCACACGGCGCACAAGCTGCTCGTCATGTCGCACTCGACGGTCGCCTACGGCCGGCTCGGCCGGCTGGTGGCCTCGGTGAAGCGGCTCGACCGCGCGGCGTTCGCCAACCGCTACCAGCAGGAGTTCATGGACGCGCTGAAGGTCATCGCCACCGTGCGGCGTCACACCAACGCGCTGCAGCACATGCTGGGGCACTTCCGCGACCGGCTGGACCCGGCGTCGCGCCAGGAGCTGGCGGCCTGCATCGACGAGTACCGCCGCGGCCTGGTGCCGCTCGTCGTGCCGATCACGCTCGTGCGGCACCACGTGCGCGCGCTGGGCGTCGAGTACCTGGCCGGCCAGCTGTATCTCGAGCCGCATCCCAAAGAGCTGATGCTCAGGAACCACGTGTGACGAAGCCTGGATCGTTCCGCCGGACCTCCGACGGGGCCAAGGGCGGGGCGCCCGGCTCGCTGAAGCGCGTGCGGGTTGCGCGCCACATCGCGGGCGCGTGGCGGCCCGAGGCCGACCTCGCGGCCGTCGAGGAGCCGCTCGAGATCCGGATCGGCGGCGAGCCGTTCGCCGTCATCATGCGCACGCCGGGCGCGGACGAGGACCTGGTCGCGGGGTTCCTCTTCGCGAGCGCGCCGTCACGGGACCGAACGACATCCGCCTGCTGGCCTCGCAATGCGAGCGGCCCGCGGCGTCGGCCGGCTGCAACCGGATCGACGTCACGCTCTCGGCCGGCGGGGCCCGCCCGCTCGCGCGCCGCATCGTCACCAGCTCGTCGTGCGGCCTGTGCGGGCGCCAGACCATCGAGTCGCTGCGCGTGGAGGCGCCCCGTGTGAACGCCCGGCTGGAGGTGCCCCGTGCCGTCCTGGCGGCACTGCCGGGCGAGCTGGCCGCGCGCCAGTCGGGCTTCGTCGTCACGGGCGGCCTGCACGCGGCCGCGCTCTTCGACGCCGCGGGACGGGTGCAGGCGGTCGCCGAGGACGTCGGCCGCCACAACGCGGTGGACAAGGTCGTGGGCCGGATGCTGCGCGCCGGACGGCTGCCGCTCTCGGCGAGCGTGCTCTTCGTGAGCGGCCGCGCGTCGTTCGAGATCGTGCAGAAGGCGTTTCTGGCCGGCGTGCCGGTGGTGGGCGCGGTCTCGGCGCCCACGAGCCTCGCCATCGAGCTCGCCGACGCGACGGGCCTCACGCTGGCCGGCTTCGTGCGCGGCGGCGCCTGCAACGTCTATACGCATGCCAGCCGGATCGTGTGATCCGGGCGACCCCGCCGAAAGTTCCCCGTTCGAAATCCGCGCGGAGTGGGTTAAACTAGAAGGCTAGTCACGTGCACATCTACTCCAACCATGAGGTTGCCCGCCGCGCCGTTCGGCGTGTGGCGCGACCGCGTATCAGATTCGTATTGCCATGACCGACGCCGGAGAAGCCCTCGTCGATGCCGACGCGCGCCTTCAGGAGCGCATGGAAGAGCGTGAAGTGGGACGCCGCCGCCGCGGCGGGACCGCCGATCTGCCGGATCCCGAACTGCACCGCGAGATCGAGTCGCTGAAGCTGGCCCGCACCGAGCTGGAGCGGCAGGCCGCCGCGACGGCGAGCGAGGTTCGCCGCCACCAGATTGGCCTGGCGCTCGAGGAGATCGATCGCCGCCTGAACGCGGCGGCCGCGAGCTAGCCGCACCGCTGGCTAGCGACGGCCGCCCGGTTTGCCGGTCATGGGCACGAAGAGGACCGGCAGGGTTCGTCGCTCCGTCAGACCCGTCGGCGTCTTCTCGACGATCGTCAGGACCTGTGTAGGGGCGCCCACCGGTGCCACCAGGATCCCGCCCGGCGCCAGCTGAGCGATGAGCGCGGGCGGCACCTGCTCGGGCGCGGCGGTCACGATGATCTTGTCGAAGGGGGCCCGCTCGGGCCACCCCAGATAGCCGTTTCCACACCGCACCCGCACGTTTCGGTAGCCGAGCGACTCGAGCGTTCCTCGCGCCCGCTCCGCGAGCGCCTCCACAATCTCCATCGTGAAGACCTCGTCCACCAACTCGGCCAGCACCGCCGCCTGGTAGCCGGAGCCCGTGCCGATCTCCAGCACGCGGTCCGTCGGCCGCAGCCGGAGCGCTTCGGTCATGTAGGCGACGATGTAGGGCTGGGAAATCGTCTGGCCGAGGCCGATGGGCAGCGCGCCGTCCTCGTACGCGGCCCGGCGCCGAGCCTCGGGCACGAAGAGGTGGCGCGGCACGCGCGCCATCGCCCGCAGCACGCGCTCGTCCCGGATGTCCCGCGCGCGCAGCTGGGAGTCGACCATCCGGGCGCGGGCCTGGGCCCACGGGTCGTCGGGTGTCTGGGCCGGGGTGGGCCCGTCGGTGGCGGCGCCCGGCGTGCCGGGCGCGCAGGCGAGAAGCAGGTAGATGCCGGCCGCGAAGGCCAGGCGCCGGGGGCGCAATTCAATCATGGCTCGCCCTCCCGGCGCCTATTCTGCCACGGCCGGCCGCCTTATTGATCGACTTTCGTCGCCAGCACGTGGCCGCTCGGCTGCTTGGTGCCCTTCACCTCGACGCGGTCGCCGTTCTGCAGCGAGCTGCAGGACCGGCCGTGGAACTTCGTCGAGGCGTCCGTGTCGATGGGCGTGCCGCTCAGCGTGAAGCTCAGCGCCGGGCACGTGCCGCCCAGGCCGCTGATCGGCCCGGTGGCGTCGAACTCGTTGTTGTCGCCGTTCCCGCTGTCGTTGCCGTTGATGTGGATGCGGACGGCGTAGACGGCCGCATCCTGTTGCCGCCCTTTCACTTCGACCCGCACCCCGTTCTTCAGGTCGGCGAAGGTGTCCATGTGATCGCCGTCGCCGAAGAACACCGTCTGACTGTCGCCCGTGATCTGGCGCCCGTTCACCACGAACTGGAACGACAGCTCGGACCCGGTGAGGTTGCTGACGATGCCGTTCACGTCCACCGGGACGTCGGTGACGTCGTTCTGGATCTCGATCCGGGTCGCGAGGAAGGTCGAGCCGCTCGTGTGCCCCTTGACGTGGACGCGCTGGCCGATCGCGAGATCGGCGAACGTGCGCGTCGCGCCGTCCTGCGTGATCACGGTGGACGCGTCGGTCGTGATCGTCCGGCCCGACACGACCAGCGTGCCGGCCGCCTGGGTCGGCGGCAGCGACTCGATCCGTCCCTCGATCTGCTCCTCGGCGTCGCCTCCGCCGCCGTGCTCCTCAGACTCGATGACGGCGCTCGTGCCGACGACTGTGACGGTGACCGTCACCGTCTCGCCGGTCGCCACCTGGCTGGTCAAGGTGACGTAGGCGTTGGCGCCCGCGCCGGCGAAGTGCAGCTGAACCGACCCGCTCGGCACGCCGTTCAGCGTGAACTGACCGGCAGGCGTGACGGTGGCGAGGAGGTTGGTGCCGACGATCTGCACCGTCAACGGGTCCGCGGCGCTCCCCGTGGCGGCCGTCGCGCCCAGTCGCACGCTGCCGTTGAGCGTGGCGCCGGCGCCAGAGGGCGCGGCGGACGACACCGCCGACGGCGAGGCCGGCGAGGACATCTTGCCGCCGCATCCGAACGACAGAATCGTAAGCAGGACGACGCCCGCAGAGAGATGCGTTCGCATGTGTGTTGCCTCCAGATCTTCGGCGCAGGGAGCGCGATGAGGGAGAGCAAGGCGGGTGCCGGCGCGGCGCCCGCCAGCCCGCGGAACGGCGGTGCTGCAACCGGCTGCCGGTGAACCAGTTGGCCGGACGATGCGACTCCGCCCCGCGCCAGGTGGCGCGTGGCTGACAGGAAGTGTCAGGCAGTTCTTACACGGGACGAGCACCTGACGGAGGGGCACGCAGCGTGTCAGCGCCGGAGCCACGCCGCCAGACGCGCCTGCTGCTCGGCCGTCGCGTCGGGGAGGACCTCGAGGCGCCAGGCGTTCGCCGGCTCGTGGCCGAACGTGACGTCGAGGCGCATCAGCTCGCCGCGCCGGGACACCAGCACCGACGCCGTCTGGCCCGGGTGGAAGTACTCCAGCATCTGGTTCAGCTGCGCGGGCGTGACGCGATAGTCGTCGAACGCGAGGATCTCGTCGTCCACGTTGACGCCGGCTTCGTAGCCGGGGGTGCCGCGCAAGGTCTCGGTGACGACGAGCCGCCCGTTGTCGTCGCGCGTGCGCAGGCCGAGCCAGCCGGGCGCCGGTGCGTCGGGGTCCGGCGCGGCCGCGGGCCGGAACCGCAGCCCGTACCAGTCGAGCGCCTCGGTGTAGTCGAGTTCATCGGTCGTGTCGGCGGCGTGCGTGAACCATGCCGACAGATCCGTGCCGGCCACCTCCTGCGCCACCTGGCGGAACTCGGCCGGCGTGTATCCGTGCGCGCCCGAGTAGCGCGCGTACGCGAGGCGCATGACGTCGTCGAGGCTCCTGGCACCGCCGTTCGCCCTCCGGATCTTCGCGTCGAGCAGGAACGCGATGATCGAACCCTTCGTGTAGTAGCTGATGGAGGTGTTGGCCGAGTTCTCGTCCGGTCGGTACGCCTTGATCCAGGCGTCGAACGACGCCATGTCGGCCGTGCGCACCAGGCGACCGGGCGTGGTCTGCAGCGACTGGATGGCGCGGGACAGGTCCCTGAGGTACTCGTCTTGCGTGGAGAGGCCGGCGCGGACCAGGTTCAGGTCGCCGTAGTAGTCCGTGAACCCCTCCGCGATCCACAGGCTCGGGGTGTAGTTCTCGCGGTCGTAGTCGAACGGCCCCAGCGCGCGCGGGCGCAGCCGCTTCACGTTCCAGGCGTGGAAGAACTCGTGGCTGACCGTGCCCAGCCAGCCGAGGTAGCGCTGATGGGTCCGCGTCGCCCAGCGCGTCGTCATCATCAGCACGGAGTTCTTGTGCTCGAGCCCGCTGCCCGACTCGGTGAGCATGTTCAGGAACACGTACTTCTCGTACGGCAGCTGGCCCCACAGCCGCAGGTTCTCGCGGACGATCCGCTCGACGTCCTTCACGGCGCTCGCGCCGTCGAACACCGGACTGTCGGGCGTGTCGACGAGGTAGTGCTTCTTGCGCGCCACCTCGAACGCGTAGACCGCCGGGTTGCCCGCGACGATGGGCGAGTCCACCAGCGTGTCGAAGTCGGGTGCGCGGTACGCGTGCGCGGCGCCCGGCACCTCCGCCAGCCCCGACATGGTCGTCGTCCAGCCGGCGGGCAGCTCGATCCGGACCTCGTACGGCCGGGGCCCGGGCTCGACCAGCGTCATGAAGGTGGCCGCGCCGACCAGCATGGCGAAGCGCGACTCGATCCAGTTGGTGCGCACGGTCATCTCGCGACCGTAGACGCGATACGCCACCGTCACGCGCGTCGCGCCGCCCGTCTCGACCGCCCAGTGGTTCTTGGCCGTCTTGTCGACGCCGAGCGCCCGGCCGTCCGGCGCGGTGACGCGGACGTCCTCCACCTGCCGCGAGTACTCACGCACCAGGTACGAGCCCGGTGTCCACACCGGCATCATCAGGTCGATCGACGGGGCGCCGCCGGTGGGTACGCTGGCCTCGACTTCGACGTAGTGGGTCTGAGGGACCGGGAACCGCAGGGTGTAGCGGATCGCCTCGGGCGCCTGCGCGGTCGCGACCGCGAGCAGGCAGACCATGAACCCGGCGACGAGCGCGGCTGAGCGGATGAGCGGACGGCGCGAACCAGGCGTGTCTGGCGTCATGGAGAACCTCGCGAGCAGGGTTTCAGCCGCATGGCGGCGGCCCGTTCATCATAATGTCCCCGGGAGAGAATCGTGCAGACGAGAAGGGCGTCTCGCCCCGTCGCGTCGCGCACCTTCAGGTGTGCGCCATCACCGGGCGACGGCGGCCGTGGGCGTGCCGGACGAGCGGGAGAGCGGGACCGTCGAGTCCAGGTAGATGGCGGTGATGCCCGACGGCGCGATGCTCAGCGCCGACGGGTGACCGCCTGCGTAATAGCTCGTCAACATGCCCGTGTCGATCAGGAACACGTGCCCGCCGAGGCGCATGTCGATGCGTCCCGACCGCATCGTCGTGTGGCCGACGACGAAGCGATCGGCGCCGTAGAGACCGAGCAGCAGCTCGATCCGCGGCTCGCCCTCGGCCGAGGTCCACATCGCGAAGCCGCGGAACCACATCGGACCGTCGGCGGCGAGGAGCGAGGACTCGCCGACGGTCGTCACACCGCGGAGCGCCTCGACCAGGCGCGGGTCGGCCGCGCGCAGCCGCGCCGCCGCCTGCTGGTCGCCCGCCATCGCCGCATCGTTGGCGGCGTTGAGTGAGACGATCTCGCCCTGCGCCGCCGCGGCAATCTCGTTCAGCGTGAAGAAGGGCAGGATCAGGCCGCGGTCGGCGAGCACCTGGCGGTTGGCGTCGGACGCGGCCAGGTCGCCGCGCACCTGGGCGTTCAGGTCGGCGATCGTGCGCGCCGCGTTGCCGGGATTCAGCCCGGCGTGCATGAAGACGGTGCGATCGATCATGACGGCCGCGTCGTGCGTCCGGAGCCACTTGCCGTAACGGCCGTCGGGCAGGAGGCTGGCGCGGTACTCGAGGTAGCCCGGCGGGTGCGCGGCCATCCACTGCTCGCGCGACAGCGCGTAGACCTCGGGCCGCGCGCCCAGCGCGCGGGCGCGCGCGTCGGACACCTTGACGTAGTCGGCGTACGCGCGCTCGCGTCGCGACGCCGACTGGGCGTCCACGAAGCCCGCGTAGATCTCGGGGTTGACGTCGCGCGTCACCCCGAGCATGTTCATGATCTCGTGGTTGCCGAGCAGCGTGACGACCCGGCCCCCGGCCGCGGCGGCCTGCGGCTGCAGCCTCATCAGCAGGTCGAGCACCTGCCGCACCTGGGCGCCGCGGTCGAAGCAGTCGCCGGTCTGCACCAGCGTGGCGCTTCCGCCGGCCCAGTTCAGCCGATCGTCGACGAGACCCGCCTGCCGGAGGATGGCCTGGAAGTTGTCGCCGGCGCCGTGGATGTCGCCAATCGCGACGACGCGCGCCGCGCCCTGCGGCGACGCCTGGAACACGCCCGGGACGGCGACGAGGAGGCCGAACACGAGCACGGCGGCGAGCGCCCGCGGTCGGAGAAACCGTCGTGGCATCGAGGAGCCTCTGTACGTTCAGCGAATGAAGACCTGGCGCGCGCCGCGCGCGGCCACCATCTTGTCGATCTCGGCGCGCATGCGGTCGCGGCGGTCGAGGATCGCCTTGATCTGCCCGTTCTCGAGGAGGGAGCCGAGGGCGGCCTGCAGGTCCTCGAGCGTCAGCGCCTCGATCTTATCCCAGAACACCTGGTCGATGAGGCTGGGCTGCGCCTCCCTGGAGATGTCCTTGGTGGTGGTGAACGCGCGGGAGTGGTCGATCAGGATGAGATGGTAGTCGGCGTCGTACAGCAGGTTGCCCTGGTTGCGGTCGATGTTCCCGATGAGCTGGTCGAGCATCTTCATGCGTACGACCTGGCGCGTCCACGCGAAGGAGTCGGGCGCCTGCACCGTCTCCCCGCGCTTCCAGCTCTTCACGCCGTCCACCCAGTAGATGGCCGCACCCATCTCACCGTCGACGCGCCGCGCGGCGGCCGGCGGCACCATGTCGAGGCCGAACAGCTTGTCGATCTCGTAGGCGGCGATCTCGGCGGTGTAGCTCTCCCAGAAACCGCTGTAGCGTCCGGGCTTGAGCGGCTTCCAGGCCATGCTCCGCACGGCGCTGCCGGCCACGAGGAAGAGGCGCTTGGGATGCGTGACGCCGATCGGCACCTCCTCGGCGTGGTCGATCGCGCACTCGCGCAGGCACGTCTCGATCGCCTCGCGGTGCTGTGGCCACGTCACCGCGCAAGCGGGCGCGGGCTCCTGTCGTGGCGCGGCGACGAGCGACGCAAGGCCCGTCAGCGCGAGGGCGGCGGCGCCCGCGAGCCGGACGAGTCGAAGGTTGCCGTTCATGTGGCCTCCGGCGGGCGGCGAACGGGGATCGTTCGGCCTCCGCCCGTTGATGCTAGCCGACGAACACCCGCGCCGTGCCGTTCTTCTTGACGAGCGCGTCGATGGCCTGACGCATCCGATCGCGGCGCGTGAGGATCGAGCGGATCTGGCCGGGCGTCAGGCAGCCGCCGAGCGCCGCGGTCAGCGACGCCTCGCTCAGCGCGCCCATGCGCGCCCAGAGGGGCGCCTCCACCTGGGTGAACTTCACCGGCAATTCGCTGCTCGTGATGAACGCGCGGGAATGATCGATCAGGATCAGGTGGCCGTCGTCGTCGATCAACAGGTTGCCCTGGTTGCGATCCTTGTTGCAGATCAGGTTGTCGAACATGTTCATGCGCAGGATCTGGAGTCTCCACTGCCGGCCGCTCGGCCGCTCTTCGCGCTTGAGCGTTCGCCACATGCGGACCGGGTCGACCCACATGATCGCGGCGCCCAGCAGGCCGTCCACACGCCGCTCCACGGCGACCGGCACCATGCCCAGGCCGATCAGCCGGTCCAGCTTGTAGGCGGCCACCTCCGACTGGTAGCTCTCCCAGAAGCCGTCGTAGATGCCCGGTCGGATCGGCTTCCAGGCGAAGCTGTCGACCGGGCCACCCGGCGCGACGAATGCGCGCTTGGGGTGCGTGATGCCGATGTCGATGCCCTCGACGCGCTCGACCTTGGCGTCCTCGAGGAGCCGTTCGATTTCGGCTTCGTGACCGGCCCACGTACGCGCGCACTGCAGCGGCGCGGCCGGCTGGAGTGGCGGCGCAACCGTGCCCTGCTGCGCGCACACGGCCACCGCCCAGAACCCGAGGACGCCGGCGAGAGCGAAGAATCTCGGGCGCACGGGGCCTCCTCACGGAAGGGACGACGGCGCGCATTCTACCAGGAAAGCCGGCCTCGGGAGCCGTCCGACGGGCGGCGGTCGACCGGGCCCGTCCCGGCCGGCTATCATTCTCAGCCGTGCTGGCCGATGGGAGCATCCTGGACGGGCGTTACGAGATCCTCGGCCGCCTGGCCGAGGGCGGCATGGGAGCGGTCTACCGCGCGCGGCGCGTGCTGCTCGGCGACCTCGTCGCGGTGAAGATGATCCGGTCGGCGGGCGACGATCCCGGCCTCCGCCAGCGCTTCATGCGCGAGAGCCGCATCTCGGCCGAGCTGCGCCACCCCCACGTCGTGGCCATCCTGGACTTCAACGTCGACCCCGAGGGGCGCCCGTACCTCGTGATGGAGTACCTCAACGGCCGGAACCTGAGGCAGGAACTGGCCGAAGACGGCCCGCTCGACCTCGCGAAGGTGCAGGCCATCGTGCCGCCGCTCTGCACCGCGCTCCAGATGGCGCACGATCGCGGCATCCTCCACCGCGACCTGAAGACCGCCAACATCGTCAGCCACCGCTTCGATTCGGGGCAGACGATCTACAAGATCATCGACTTCGGGCTCGCCAACGTGCAGCAACGCGGCGAGACGACGCGCCTGACCGCGGCGCACCACTTCGTGGGCACGATGAGCTACGCGGCGCCCGAACAGCTGACCGGCGGCCCGACAGAACCGCGCTCGGACCTCTACGCCTTCGGCGTCGTGCTCTTCGAGCTGCTGACCGGGGAGGTGCCCTTCAAGGGGCCGGACGTGACGGCGGTGGTGGCGGCGCACCTGACGGCCCCGCCGCCGTCGGTGCGGTCGATCCGGCCGGAGCTCCCGGCCTGGGTGGACCCGGTCGTGGCCAAGGCGCTCGCCAAGCGGCCGGCCGACCGGTGGGCGTCGATGATGGCGCTCGCGCGGGCGCTGGCGGGGCCGGCCGAGACGCCTGCGGCGAGCCTGTCCGCGCCGGCGCCCGCGCCCGGGCTCGAGGACCGCTACGAGCTGGGCAGCCAGATCGCGCAGGGGCGGCTGGGCAGCGAGGTGTACGCGGGACGGCACCGCGTGCTCGGCTACCCCGTGGCCATCCGGATCCTGCGCCGCGCGTCGCGCCCCGACTGGGACGCCGTCCGCGGTCGCTTCCTGCACGAGGCGCGGACCATGCAGGTGTCGCACCCCGCGATCCTCCAGGTGCGCGACTTCGGCGAGGACGAGGCGATGGTCTACGTCGTCACGGATCTCGTGGAGGGCGTGAGCCTGCGGCAGCGGCTGGACCTGGACGGGCCGATCGGGTGGCCACGCCTCGGGCCGCTCGTGGCCGAGCTCGTGGACGCCGCGGCGGCGCTGCACCGCAAGGGCGGCCTCGTCGGCGTGCTGACCCCGGCGGTCGTACGGCTGACGCCGCGCGAACATGACGAGGCCGAGCAAGCGGCCGAGGGCAATGTCGAGCGCGCGCTCGTGTCGGCCGCGGGGATTCAGCAGGTGCAGGATCTGCTGGCGACGCTCGACGAGCAGACGCTGCGCGGCGGCCGGATGGCGGACGGCGAGCTGCGCTACGTGGCGCCGGAGGTGCTGACGGGCGGCGCACCCGACGCGCGGTCGGATCTCTACACGATCGGCGCCGTCGCGTACGAGATGGCGACTGGCGCGGTGCCGTACGACGCGCCGACGCTGCCGGCGCTGATGGGCGCGGCAGTGGCCGGTCCGCCGCCGGCGCCGCGCGAGCGTGGGGCCACGCTGCCCGACGCCGCCGAGGCGTGGATCATGCGGTGCCTGGCGCGCGATCCGGCCGCGCGTTTCGCGTCCGCCAGGGACGCGCTCGAGGCCTGGAAGCGCGTCTGACCGCGGCGCTCAGTTCCGGCTCCGGACGATGGGGTAGACCTTCGCGTCCTTCAGCGCCGCGTCCAGCACGTTCCAGTCGAGCAGCCCGTCGTCGGAGCGCGGCTCCAGCAGCAGGAAGACGAGCCGCGCGAGCGGCTGCGTCATGTCCACCACGACCGTGCCGGCCGGGAGCTCGGCCGAGGCCGGCTCCCACGCGCCGTCCACCGAGCGCTCCTGGTGATCCTGGAACGCGCGCGGCGCGACGTCGGTCTTGTCGATGCGGAACTGCTCGACGTCCGCCGTGCGCGCGGCGTCGAGCCGCGAGAGCTTCACCCCGTGCGCCTCGAGCCGCTCGACCGCGGCCGAGAGCGCCGGCGTGGGCGGCAGGTAGTAGAACGCGGGCACGCGCTCGGTCTCGGTCGCCTCGAACGAGCCCCACTCGTACATCTTCTCGGGCGCCCGCACGTCGAGGCGGCGGAACATGATCTGGCCCGAGTACGGGTTGCGCTCCTGCGCCACGTCGCCGACCAGGATGTCCACCATGTCGCCCTTCTTCAGGGTCGCGCGCGTCGCGAGCCGCTGGCCCACCAGCGCGCACGCGTCGGCCGCGGCCTTCACGGCGCGCAGCTTCGCCGCGTTCGCGGCCGCGAAGTTCAGCGACTCCTCCACGAAGCGGTACGACGCCTTGATGCGGTCCTCGAAGGTGGCGTAGGCGTAGATCTCGGCCAGGATGCCGATGATGTTGCGCAGGCCCACGTAGTTCGTGTTGAACCGCGGCCGGTAGTCGTAGGTGTACCAGCCGCGCTCCTGGCCGCGCTGGCCGAACTCGCCGCCGAAGTTGCCGTAGTAGTAGAAATCCCAGTCGTACTTCTGCTTGACGGCCTTCGTCACGGCCGGCAGCCACTCCTTGCGGAGGAGCGCGTCGATGCCGGCGTCGGTCGCGGGATGGTAGGGCGGCGCGTAGGTCAGGTAGTAGGCATGCCGCGAGCCGTCGGTCGTGTGCAGGTCGATGGCCACCTGCGGGTCGTACTGCGCGTAGAGCCGTACGAGCGACCGCGACTCGGGCGCGTCGAGCTTCATGTGGTCGCGGTTCAGGTCGTAGTCCTGCGCGTTCGCGCGCTGGCCCATGCCGCCCACCGGGCCGTTCTGCCGCGGCCGGTTGGTGAGGCGGATGCGCTCGTTGCCGTCGGCGTTGTAGATGGGCGCGATCAGGAGGACGAGCGAGTCGAGCCACTCGCGGTGCTCGCCGCGCGCCAGCCCGCGCAGGAGCACCTGCAGCGCTTCCTTGCCCTCGACCTCGCCGGCGTGGATGTCGCCCTGGATGTAGACGACGGTCTTGCCCGACGCGCGCACCGCCTCCGGCGACGCGTCCTTCACGTCACCCACGACGGCCAGCGGCAGCGCCCGTCCCTCGAACGTGTACCCGAACGTCGTCAAGTGAATGCGCGGCGAGGTCGCCGCCACCACTTGCATGAACACCACGACGTCGTCGTACCGGCTCGTCTCGCGGTACTCGGTGCCCTCGGGGCGGGTTTGGAGATGATCGAGGACGGCGAGCTCCTGCGCGGGCGCCGCCGCCGGAATGAACAGGATGATGCCGCAGAAGGCGGCGAGCAAGGAAACGATGCGATGCATGAGGCCTCCGTCTTGCGGGACAGTGTAGTCGCTGGCGGGCGCTCTCGCCAGGGCTCTGCCTGGCCGACGGAGCCGGTCTCAGCGCCTGCCGCGCTTGACGCGGGTCACCTTGGGCGCGGCGGTCCTCGCGATCCGCGCCTTCACCAGCTTCCGCACGAGGGCAGCCGGCAGGGGGCTGTCCGGCTGAAAACGAATCGTGCCCTTGCTGGTGTCGTAGTTCGCGAGCTCGTCCTTGTGGGCTTCCACCACGGCGCCCGGGTAGAAGGCGCAGTGGTTCGCGGCTGCGCCAAACCACACGAGCACCCTTCCGTCGAGACGGAAGGCGGGGATCCGGTAGCTGATGCACTCTTCGGCTCGTGGAGCGGCGGCCCGGATGGCCCGTCGCAGCCTCTCGAGCGCGGCGCGCTGGTCGGGGCTCAAGGCCGCGAGGTACTCGTCGATGGTCTGGGCCTTGATCCTGGGCCTGGGTGCCATGCCTTGTTCTCCTTCGCGTTCGCGCACGACCGGCGGCGATCGAGCGGTCGAGCGCCGGGCGCCGGCGTCAGGCGCGGGCGCTCCTGGCCTGCCTCAGACGAAGCACGATCCAGACGACCAGCAGGACCGGGTAGTAGATCATGAGGGCGAGAATCGAGAGCATGAAGATCAGCACGAACAGCATGTTGCCGTCGTAGCCGATCTCCCCTGCGTACACGTAACACGGGGCCAGGACGGCCAGTGGTCCTACGAGCAGGATCCACCAGCGCGTCGAGCCCCGGGTCGCGACGCTCGCGATCGCGACCAGGGCCAGTCCGATTATTGGCCAGAACGTGCCGATCAGTTGCCAGTACGGGTTGGGACGCATCGGTCGTTCCCGTTGCGACGCTTGAGGCCTCCGTCCGCGGGAGAGTGTAGTCGGTCGCGAGGCGCCTTCGCCAGGGCACGGGCCGGAACGGGCGCGCTTGCGCGATATGTCCGTTCTGACATATCATGACCCATGGCGCATCCTGGCAAGCCTCTGGTCTGGCTGCGCGGCGAAGTCAAGACGCCGCCCTTCGGCTGGGAGGCCAGACTCGAAGCGGGTTTCTTGCTCAGGCGTGTGCAGCAAGGTGAGGTGCTCGGATTGCCGCACTCGCGCCCGTTGCCGGCCATCGGCGCGGGTTGCCACGAGCTGCGAATCCGTGACCGCGACCAGAACTGGCGAATCGTCTACTACATCGACCGCGATGCCGTCGTCATCCTCGACGTCTTTGCGAAGAAGACCGCCGCGACCCCGAAGACGGTCATCGATGCCTGTCGCGCTCGTCTTGCCACGTACAAGCGGCTCGGCTGACTCGAAGAGGGAGCCATGAAGAAGCAGAAGAAACAGCGCCTCGAACGAGCCGGGTGGGTGGTTGGTGACACCGGGGACTTCCTGGGGTTGAGCGAACAGGAGCGACGGTTCATCGAAACCAAGCTCGCCCTCGCCGCCGGTGTCCGGCGTCGTCGCAAGCTGCAGCGCGTGACGCAGGCCGAACTCGCGCGACGTCTCGGCTCGAGCCAGTCTCGTGTCGCGAAGATCGAGGCAGCGGACGCGACCGTGAGTCTGGACCTCATTCTCCGCTCGCTCTTCGGGCTCGGAGCCACGAGCGCGGATGTCGCCAGACTCATTCGTCAGGCTGAACGATCCAGCGCAGCGTGAGTCTGCGCCGTGTCAGGCGACGTCCGCCCCGTGCTCCAGCAGCAGCGCCTTCAGCACCGAACGATGGCAGTGCGCTTCGTCCGCGCAGTAGCAGCCCACCGAGAAGCTGGTCTGGTGGGAGAGCGCAGCCAAGAGCGCCAGGAGGCGGGCCGCCTCGGGGCGCTTCATCTCGGCGCGGTAGCGCCTCACGAAGCGGGTCCACGCCCGCTCGTCGGATGCGTGGAGCGCCTCCTTGACCAGGGCTTCGGAGGGCGCGAGGTCCGGCAGCCACACGTCGTAGAAGTCGCGCGACGCGTGCTCGGCCCTGGGCACGCCGCGCGGCGGGCGGCGGACGGTGCCGAGGCGCAGTCCTTCACCTCGCGCCCGCGGCGTTCCCAGTCGCACGATTCGAACGGCCATTGGAGTTGCCTCCTCGCTCACCTGCGCAGAATCAGAAGAAGAACTGCCGCGACAGCCACGTCTTGCACTGGTACCACTGCCCGTCGCGCTGCTGAAAGACCTTCAGGTAGAAGTCGCGATCGGTGCGCTGTTCGATGGGCACGTTGAACCGCTGGATGTCTTCTGCGCTGAGGGGCACGCAGACCGGCCGGAACGCGAAGAGAACCAGCCCGAGAGCCAGCAGGCCCAAGATGAGCAAGGCACGGCGCATCGGATCTCCTCCAGGAGCGCCCCTCTCGCTCGCACTGGCGCGTGACATGTGCGGGAGCACCTGACGAAGCGGCTCCTAACCCGCACAAGACGGCCCAGAAGGGGATAGAAGATCCCTGGACTGGGCGGCATGACACAGGTCCAGAGTACGCTCGCGATCAATGCCCGTGGTCGGGAGCCCAGCGAGCCGCTGCGCGGGCGCCGCCGACGGAACGAAGAGGACGATGGACGCCGCCCGTACACCGGCGAGCTACCACAGTCGAGCATTCAGTGCACGTCATCGTAGAGTGGGACCCAAGGCCGGCGCCATTCGCGTCAGGAAGCAGCTGCTCTTCTTCGCCAATGCCCTGAAACAACATCACGTCGACGTCGAGGGAGTCGACGACCGACTCTGGTCGCTACACGTCTACAACGTGCTGCTGGCACGGATCGACGGACGGGACCACGCCGTTCAGGCGCGAACGAGAGGCGGCGGGAAGTGCCGGTCAGGTTGCCAGCTCATTGGTTACCTGTCTCCCCGCTGCCCACTCACTTCTTGAAGAGCACCCGTCGCGAGACATGCGTCGCGCCTCCTTTCGATTTCTTCAGAAGGCCGAGCGTGCGGAGCTTGTTCAGAACGTCGTGCCGATCTGCTTCTCGAAGGTGTGTTCCCTTGGCCATGGCTCTCAGGTTGTCGGGAGTGAGCTTCTCGTGCTCGCGGAGATGTGCCAGAACCCGAAGCGCCATCATCCGCTTCTTCTGGCCCTTGCCAGCCTCCGGCAGAGCCTTCCAGATCTTTCTTTACCCAGTACTCCTTCGCGAGTACATAGGAGACCAACTGATCACCGAGGCCGACCTCGTGCTTGAAGTCATACGAAGTGTACTCGAGCCGCTGAATACCGCGGATGTCAGAGGGCACCTCCTTCGAGCGCCGAGTGTTGAGCAGGATGTAATAGTTCTTCGCCGGTTTCTTCTTGAGCCCTTCGGCCAGGCCGAGCTCAAGCGCAACGTTCGGGTTCCAATTCGACAGATCGAAGATCGAGTAGTCGGCCCTCGCGATGTTGCTCTTCATGATCGTGAGGAGGTGCCTGGTCTGAAGATCCGTGTTTCCATAAATCACGTTGAACGGAAGACCGCGAAAGATGGTACGGAACTTCTTGACGGCGAACCGCCCAGCGAACGGGTGTCCCACGAAGACATTGGGCATTCGAGTCCGTACTCTCGCCATGGCTCACATCCCCCGATTGACTTCTATCCGCATAACGGTCGCGTTCCGCGGCGGAGCGCGCAGCCCACCATCCGCCGCAAGCGCGATCTTATGCCGCCTCTCAATTCCGGCTCCGCGGCAGGTTGGCGTGGGTTCATGCGTCCTTGACCTTCGGTGCGAAGCCGAGCGCTTGCGCCCAGTCCTCGGGAGCTGCGCAAAAGTAGTCCTTCCCGTCGTGTCGCGTTTCATGGACCGCTGCTTCGCCGAGGATCTTCCCGAGTAGCTCCCTCTTGAGCCGATCTTCAGGTTGGGTGTCGGCTTCGGTCTTGATGCCCTTGATCACGAAATAGAGCTGGCCCGAATAAATCCCAGCGCCATCCTTTCCTCCAGGCAGCGCCCCCGGTACGCGCACGTATTTGATTTTCGGATCGGTCTTTAGGACGGCGAGAAGCTGTTGGGCCAGACGGTCCAAAGCCCCAGCCAGATCTTGGCCAAGACGTTGCGCCTGCAAGCCGTCGAGCCGGCCCTCCTGAGCATCGCCCTTGACCTCCTTCCGGTATAGCGCCTCGAAGTTCCGCACTCGCACGGGGAGCACGAAAGGCTGGTGCGGTGCGCTCCACATGAAGCAGTTGCCAGGTATGGGTTCTGCGATGAGATGCGCTAGCACATCGTCAGAGAAGTGAGAGTTGTACTTTCCGAGCGTCCCCGCGTCCCCCTCTGAGAGCAGGTGAAAACAAAACCAGTTGTCCGCCTGGCTAAGGATCTCGGGCGCCATCGATCCCGGCTGCTGCGTGATGAGGATCGCGCCCAGATCGTACTTTCGACCCTCCTTCACCCATTCCACGAATGGGCTCGACTCCTCGAGCTGGCGGCCCAGAACGCTCTGCGCCTCTTCGAGCACGACGACCACCGGGATGACGGACTGTCCACCTGTGAAGTTCTCCTGGTTGTGGGAGAAGATTCGACGGAGCATCAGCCCGGAGAGCATTCGTCCAGCGGCAGAGCTCAAGAGGCTGATGTCCACAACCACGATTAGTCCCGCACGGAGAGCCTGAATCGCCCCGCCGAGAAGAGGGCTGTCCGGGTCATGTAGCATTCTCACGACGCCAAACATGTTACTGCGCGCAGCGCCGATCTCCGCCGCCGCGCTCTGTATCTGCGCCCCCTGGTAGCCAAGGCACTGCCCGATTTCCGTGTCTGTCGCCTGCAGACCCTTGGTCTCGATAAGCTCCACGAGAGTCCGCCAGTTCGTGTCCGTCAGGCTCTTCAACTTGAGGACGTTTTGCTGCTCCTGCCGCTCTGGAGCCACGGCGATACCGATCACGTCTCTGGGGCGCAGATCGCGAATGTCGAGCTTCACACCACCCACCTTCCAGCTTTCGTAGTAGGGGCTCGGGGGCTGTCGGTTCGTGAAGACGACCAGTCTGTCGCGCAGGTGGGGGACGTCGCACAGAGCCGGCCGGCCCTTCACCCTGTCCGGCCAGAAGTACTCGCCGTCGGCGTCAAAGATGAGTGTCCCCACGTCGATGCCGCTGTCCGTTTTCGGCGCCACACGATAAAGTTCGGAAAGCAGGTACTTCATGAGATTCGACTTGCCGTAGCCGGCCCGCGCAAAAATCACAGATCGCCGCGAAACCAGGTTCCGGACATCGAAGGTCACCACGAGCTTCGGGTCGAGCGGTCGGAAAGTGGGATCTTCCAAGACAGCCCCCCCGCCACTGTAGACAAACTCGCCGAGGACATAGTCGCCAAGGTCTGTCGTCCCATGGCTCAGACGGCAAAGCTCTTGAAGCACCGTCCCGCTGGGCAAGGCCACCCGAGCACCCAAGTGAGGGAGGCGCCGCTGGGAGGGCACGTACACGACTCTTCCGTTATCTGCCCGTACTGCCCCGAGGAGCTTGACCTGGACCCGATACTTGAGCCGCTGCCGCTTCAAATCCTCCGGGACCGGACTCTGCCGCCGCTGCATCGTGTTGACGTAATCTTCGCCCTCCGGACCTGCGAGTAGACCTGCCGGGACGAAGCGTGTGATGCGCCCCAGGGCGGCCTCCTCTTGAGATCCGAGCTCAATCAACAGGAACTGCCCGAGCTGAGGACGGTCCAGCATGCTGGCGTCGTAGGGCGAGACGATCTCCGCCGCAAACTCGAGACCCTTCTCGTTGAAGCCCTTGAAGGTCCCGAACACCTCGGAGTCTGCAAAGAGCACGTTATGCCTCCTTGTAGCGAAGCGCCGTCAGGGATCGGCCGAGGTGCTTGAGTCGGAGCAGCCGGTCCGCTTCGTCGCGGGTCAGGTTCTCGCACATGGCTTCGAGCAGCAGATCTTCCAGGATGACGACCTCCAGGCCGGTGAGCTTCGCGAAGTCATGCGCCCGCTGAATCGTCATGGGGTAGTCCGGTATCGGGAAGCCCTGTTGCGCATCGACCGTGAGCTGGCCGAGGATCTTCTCGGCCTCCTTCACCTGCCACTCGGCAATGTCCACTGGCCAGACGGGATCGAGAGACTGGTCGCCGAACTTCACGAGAAAGAGCCTTCCCAACGACTGGTAGAGGCGCCGGCCATCGTCGTCGGGCTCACTCGTCTCGTACGTGTCGAGCCAGGTCCGGTCGAAGTTGTAGCACTCCTTCTCGATGTCCTCGGGCACCCGGACGTAGCAGGGATACGGCTTGTGAAAAGTGCCTTCCAGCTCCAAGGCGACCGCGAGACGCCCAAGCACGGCGCTCTGCTTTGCCACCCCGACCACCGAGAGAGTGACGTTACGCTTCGCGTGGGCTGCGACCCCGTCACGAAGCCTCTGGTCGATAAGCGGAAACACTTCGCGCTTGAAGGACTTCGTTCGCAGAAGGCCGTCCCGGATTAGGATGGTGTCGCCACCCCACTGAAGGCTTGGATTCGCCACGAGGTCATAGAGGACGGCCCACTCCACAATGTCCCGGTAGCAACGAAGCGCTCCCGTGCTCTTGCCGGACTGTCCAAGACCGCGAATGATGAAAGAGAGATCCCCGAGGCCCTTTCCAAGGTCACTGCACAGCCGCTCGAGCGGCATCACGACATTCGGATTTCCGCTCACCGCCCGTTGCTCCAGCTCCTCCAACGTGACGGTCCCCGGGACCGCATCGAGCGCGCACTGGTTGCCACGCGAGTCCACGACACGCACGAGTTCGACAGCGGCCGGGTCCAGCCTTAGCCGATTGTCCCCGCCATCGGCAGAGACGAAGGAGACCGCGTTGACGGCGTAGGTTCGGAGCGGCCGGACGTCGCCACGCAAGCGGCGCGCGTGCTCCCGAAACCGTTGGAGCGTCGGGTCGTCAGCACGGTACGCCGCCAGGACCTTGCTACGGAGCTGCTCAAGATCGAGGTTAGCAAGAACCATGGGTCACCCTCACCTGTCCGGCGGCTCATCCGCTTGTCTGGTAAACGTTTGGTTCCTCCCGAGGAACTTGGCCGGGAACGTTGAGCAGGGCGGCAAGCTGCTCCCGGTGCCAGGCCCAACACTCAGGCCGGCGTGCTGCGCGAGGCTCAATCCAGCGCGAGCGCGCTGCAGCCGCAACCTCGGCCACCGTCGGCAGGCCGTCGTACCGTGGGTGCTTCGATTGCCCCGCCAGAAAAGATCGGGCGTTCTTGGCAAGTTCGCATACGAAGACTTCACGCGCAATCCCGTGATGCAGGAGGTCCGGATTGAGACCGAGCAGTCTCAGGCACTCGCGGACGGCTCGCAACTTCCAGTTCGGCCCGTCCCCGTAATGGTGGTTGTCGGCGTATGGGTGACCGTGTGCGTTCAGGTAGTCACGCATGGTCGCAAACAAGCGATCCGATATGTGGAAGTGACCCCAGCCCGACGTGTACCCCACAGACTTGAAGAGCCGATATCTTCCAAGGCGCAGGCGGTTGTACACGGAGGACCGCCCCAGCGCCGAAGAAGTGGTGACCATTACCAAGGCAGCCGGCTTCACGTCACCCGAGATCACGCCGCGCACGCCTGAGTACTTCCGGGAAAAGGCCTTCCGGATTTCCTGCGTGGCAACCAGCGCGGCGACGAGCTTGCCGCCCAGCAGCATGTTGTAGGGCGGAAGAGCACCGAGCACGTAGGCGTCAAGGACGTTAGCCAAGCGCTTCCGACGGTCACCCGCACTCCATCCAATGTGCTTGTCTCGCACGGCGAGGTTGAAGACCGGATCAGCCAGAGCGATCAGGCCGATCAGCTTGGCATTGCTCTGATCCCACACCAGAAACCGCATCCGACGGCCGTAACCCTGGGACACCGGCACACTCCACGTGAGAGCGGCCATGCGAAAGAGGTCGGACTGCCAGGTGTCCGCTTGGATCGGTTCCAGCCGCGGTGCGACACGCGACGGATCGACTTCGCTCCCGTTCGCGAAGTGGTCTCGAAGAAGAGGCCAGTGCTCAACGATGAACTCCCGCTCCGCCTGTAGCCGCTCGCGACGCTGAAGACCGTGAAGCCGCCGGAAGGAGTCCTTGGAAGAATCTGGCGGCGCCAGCCCCCCTTCTTCCGTACGCTTGAAGCCGAGCAGGTGGAGATGGCGGCGAAGCGTCCGCTTCAGGCGAGCTTCGATCGTCAGCAGAGGGACGACCGAGGCCCGCCTGTCCGTTGACGGTTCGCCTCGCCTTGTGACAAGCGCCTTCTTCGAGGTCCGTGCTCGAGTTTCTTTCACTCCATCACCTCGGGCGACGTCAACCCATTGGTGTCGGCACCAAGATCGGCGTTCACCCGCGGTCGCGCGGCGTCGGTTCCGGCGGCCCTCGGTCGCGGTGCCGTTCTAGCCCGCTGACTGATCAACGACCACTCATCCACTGTCTGAGCGCTTGCTCAACGTTGCAGACGAAACGCCGCTCCGCCTCCGGCGCCAATGGCGTGAGATCCGTGAACGGTTTCGGAGCCCAGGAGGTGCTTAGGAAACTGTCGAGGCCTGGGCTGCTTCGATTCGCGACGAAGGCGTTCAGGCGATTCGTCGAACAGTCCCTGATGAGACCGACGAACGTCCGGGCAAGAGCTACGCCTGGAACCGACTCGTAGAACTTGCACTCGATCGCGCCCAGCAGATATCGATTCGTGCGGGGCGTCCTGTTACTTTGTCTGACGTCCCGGGCGTGCGCGCTTTCACAGATCGACACGTCGATCTCATGGTTGGCGCCGGACTGTCCCTCGTAGACAACATCTACGTGAATTTCGAACCTCTTGCGGCCAAGGGTGCAGTCGACGTAGCAGAAGTCTTGTGCCTGGGACGCCATTGAACCGGGCGCTCCTCGGAAGATGAGGACCTGGGGGTTCGGGCCAGTCCGGATCCCCGTCGGCGTGGCCGTGCCGCCGGCTGCACGGACCGCCGCGACACACAGAGCCAGCACGTAGGCCTCGAACGCGCGGTCGCAGGTGTCGGAATTCAACTGAAGGAGGCGGGTCGTCGTGGTGATGGTGAGAAGATCGTCGACGGCCTGCTTCAATTCATCGAGCGTTGCCATTCTCCTCATGCCTCGGCTGTCGAACGCCAACACCCAATCGCTCGAAGGTCGCCCTGAGCTTCTCCGCCTCCTGCGCGCTCACGGCGAGGCGTTCAAGGGAGACCGACTCCGACTGCGTCGGCGCGTATTGCTCCTCGTAGTCGACGCGAAACTCGATGTCCTGCGGCAAGCGCTTGAAGTGCTCGGCGATGGCGTGAGCCACCGCAGGTAGCTCGATGAGCCTTGTCTGGAGCACACCGACAGCAGCTGCAAAAACCTCTGCGGGCGTACGGCGCCTCAGGATTCGCTTCCCTACTTCCCCCATCACGATCCTCGAAACCCTCTCGTCTTCCTCGACGCTAGTCTCTTCGAAAACCGGCGCGAAAGCCGCGGCTTCGACAGCCAAGCGGACCTCGTCGAACCGGTACTCTTCTAGCCGCGCGAGAAGGTGGCGGTACAACTCCAGCCACTGCTCTCCGGAGATATCAATGTCGGCCATAGCACTTGTCTCGCTGGCGGGCTAACGGTTCCGGCTCACCTGCGGCGTCGCGCGTCCGCTCAGCCCGCGGTGAACGCCACCGACCCACCCCGCACGCGCGCCACCACGCGGCTCTGCGCGTTGCCCGAAACCCGGCACGCGTTCACCGCGGGCTACACCTGAACGATGCGCGCGCGGCGCCGTCAGGTGCAGCCGGTTGTTATCCGGCCGTCGAGTCGAGCTCCACACCGGCGCCTGCCCGCCAGAGCGCTGACGCCCGCGACACCCCATGCGCGCGAGGGCGCCACGCCGCATCGACGGACGCAGCGACCTGACGCGAAGAGCCCACGCGCCCACAGCAGCCAGATCCAAAAGCTCTTCGCTCGTTGCCGCGCCCGAGATCGAAACCTCCGCGCGTGCTCCGCCGCCGACTATCAGCCGCAACGTTCGCCGAGGCCGACTCCCTCGAGCGGCGCGCCAACCTCACGACCGGTCCCGAGAAAGAAAGAGTGAGTCTTCATTTCTCTTGTCCGGATAACTACGAGTACACTGCAGGACCGAACCCCCGTATGCCCGGGAAACCTCGCGAATCCTGTCAGCCTGGCGCCGCGCCATGACACCCGCGCGAGATCCACTTAAGCACCAGACACGGCGAATCCTAACACAGTCGAGCTGGCCTGGAGGGACCATCTGGAATGCCGCGAAACTCGTCAGCGTAACGAGAAGCGGGCCGGCGCAGTGGAGGGAGGGCCCTGCTCCGCGGAACCACCAAACACTGCAAACGCGGTCAGCCTAGCGTAGATCCGGTACGCTGGATCGTCCAGCGCAACGACATGAACGGCCAAGACTTCTTCGCGGATGTTTCAGAAACGGAACATCGGAATGGGCCGCGGAACGCTCCGGCCCAGCGCACGGCACCCACCCCGGTCTGCGTCTCGGTGCGACTGGCCGTGAGCCGTGAGCCGTAAACCCCAGCCCCCAGCCCCCAGTCCGTAGTCCCCAGTCCCCAGCCCCCAGTCCCCAGTCCCCAGTCCCGTTAATGTTCAGCGCTTTGAAGAGGAAGGAGAAGATGTCGGCGTCCTCGTCGATCATCTTCGAGACGGGCTTGCCGGCGCCGTGACCGGCCTTGATTTCCACCCGGATCAGGATGGGCGCCTGGCCGCGCGTCGCGGCCTGCAGGCGCGCGGCGAACTTCTTGGCCATGCCAGGAAACACGCGGTCGTCGGTGTCCGCGGTCATCACGAGCGTCGCGGGATACGCGACGCCGTCTTTCACGTTGTGCAGCGGCGAGTACTTGTAGAGGTACGCAAACTGGTCGGGGTTCTCCGACGAGCCGTACTCGGGAATCCAGAACCGCCCCACCGTGAACAGGTGGTAGCGCAGCATGTCGGCCACCGGCACGCGGCAGACGACGGCGCCGAAAAGATCGGGCCGCTGGACGAGCGCCGCGCCCACCAGCAGCCCGCCGTTGCTGCCGCCCTCGATCGCCAGCTTGCCGGGACTCGTGTACTGATTCGCGACGAGCCACTCGGCGGCGGCGATGAAGTCGTCGAACACGTTCTGCTTGCGGTCGAGCATGCCGGCCTCGTGCCACGCCTCGCCGTACTCGCCGCCGCCGCGCAGGTTGGCGACCGCGAGAACGCCGCCGCGGTCGAGCCACACGAAGTTGGCCGGGTCGAACGCCGGCGTGAGGCTGATGTTGAACCCGCCGTAGCCGCTCAGGAGCACCGGGCGCGCGCCGTCGCGCGCCAGGCCCTTCCGATACACGATGAACATCGACACCTGCGTGCCGTCCTTCGAGAGATACCAGACCTGCTGGGTCTCGTAGGCGGACGGGTCCACGCGGGTCTGGCCCGGCGCGCCGAACGGCGTCAGTGCCTTCTTCTCGAAGTCGTACCGGTAGACGGCCGGGGGATAGGTGAACGACGTGAAGGTGAGGAACATCTCCCGGTCGTCCGGGCGCCCGGTGAGCTCGGCCACGGTGCCAATCGCCGGTAACACCACCTGGCCGGCCGGCGTGCCCGTCAACGTGTAGAGCGTGATCTGCGAGCTGGCGTCGTGCAGGTAGCCGACGACGAGCCGGTGCGCGATGATCTCGGCGAACGCCAGCTTGTCGGGCGTCTCGGGCACGATCTCGGCGGGCGCCTTCGACAGGTCGCCTGGGTCCACCGCGATCACGCGGCCGCGCGGCGCCGCCTCGTCGGTCTGGAAGTACAAGCGGCCGCCGTCCGCCGCAATGAACTGATAGGCCGCCGTGAAGCCCGAGAACACCTTCTCGGGCAGCGCGCCCGGCGTCTGGAGGTCGAGCAGCACGATCTCGCTCCGGTCGCTCGCGCCCTTGAACCCGGCAATCACCAGCCACCGCCTGTCGTCGCTGACCGAGGGCTGGAAGACGATCTCGCGGTCGTCGAGCCGCGCGTAGACCATCGGGTCCTGCGCCTGGTCGTCGCCCAGCCGGTGGAAGTACACGCGGTTGCGGTAGTTCTCCTCGCCCGCGGGCACGGTGCCCGGCTCGGGGAAGCGGTTGTAGAAGAAGCCGGAGCCGTCCTTCCTCCAGGCGATGCTGGCGAACTTGGCCCACCGCAGCCGGTCGGGCCGGTCCGTGCCGGTGGCGATCTCACGCACCAGGATGTCCTGCCGATCGCTGCCGCGCTCCGACAGCCCGTAGGCCACCTGCGTGCCCGCGTCGTCGACCGCGAGCGCGGTGAGGGCCGTCGTCCCGTCGGGGCTGAGGGTGTTGGGGTCGACGAGCGGCCGCGGCGCGCCGCCGAGGCCGTCCTGCACGTACAGCACGGCCTGGTTCTGCAGGCCGCTGTTCCTCGAGAAGAGGTAGCGGCCGTGCCGCGCGACGGGCGCCGTGGCGCGCGGGTAGTCGAAGAGCGCGGTCAGCCGCGTCTTGAGCGCCTCGCGCGCCGGCCCGTCCACGTACGCGCGCGTGAGCGCGTTCTCGGCGTCCACCCACGCCAGGGTGTCGGGCGCGTCGGCCGTCTCGAGCCAGCGGTACGGATCGGCGACCTTCACGCCGTGGTAGTCGTCCACGACGTCCGCCTCGTGAGCGGGGGGATAGGCGTAAGGAGAAGGCATGGCGTTGTTGGAGCAGGAGACGAGCCCGGCCGCGCAGCCGGTCGCGAAGACGAGCGTGATGACGAGCGCCCGGGGTCGTGCCATCGTCAGCGGTCGTGGAGATCGGCGGCGAGCTGGTTCGCGCGCACGGCGGCGCCGAGCAGCCCTGCGCGGCGGTTGAGGACGACCGACACGGGGATGGTGGCCAGCAGATCCACCATGGGCTCCTTCGCGCGGAAGGCGTCCATGAAGGCGCCGGTCTCGAGCGCGGGCAGGATCTTCGGCGCGATGCCGCCACCCACGTAGACGCCGGCGGTGGCGACCGAGCGGAGCGCGAGGTTGCCGGCCTCGGCGCCGTACGCCTGCACGAAGAGGTCGAGCGCCTCCTCGCACCGGGGGCACCGGCGCTCGAGTGCCGCCTTGGTGATGAGCGCCGGCATCTCCGACTTCTTGGCCGGCTCGCCGACCGCGTCGCAGGGGCGCGGGTGCGTGAAGCGGTACAGGTTGACGATCCCGGGGCCCGACAGCACGTGCTCGATCTGGGCGCGGCCGTACTGGCGGGTCAGGTCGGCGACCAGCTCGAGCTCGCGCGGCGTGCGCGCCGAGAAGTCGGCGTGGCCGCCCTCGGACGCCGACGCGATGAACCGCCCGTCCACGTTGTGCAGCAGCGCCTCGCCGAGGCCCGTGCCCGCGGCGATGACCGCGGCGTTGCCGTTCGGCTGCGCGATGCCGCCCTGCAGGACGGCGACCTCACCCGGCTCGAGCACGGGCATGGCGTAGGCCGTCGCCTCGAGGTCGTTCACGAGGACCGTGCGCTCGGGGTCGAAGTCGAACCGCTCGGCGATCTCGGCGCCGTCCACGGGCCACGGCACGTTGGTGAGGCGCGCCACGTTGTCGGCGACCGGGCCGGCGGCGCCGAAGCAGGCGGCGTCCACGTCGGCGGCGGCGACCGAGGTCGCTTTCAGGAAGCTCTCGATCATGTCGCCGAGGTTCTGGAAGGCGAGCGTCGCGAACTCGCGCGCGTGGAGGGGCTCGGGACGTTCCGCGGCCGCGCGGAAGAAGCCGAGCAGCGTCTTGGTTCCGCCGATGTCGCCCGCGAGCAGCATCTTGGGTATAGACTACTTGACTTTGCGGTCCGAGTTCCGCATCTTTCCCTCAGCACCGTGCCCCACGAACACGCCGGGCCCAACGGCCCGCGAGACGGTCGCTCGTCCGCGCCTGCCAGCCCCGCGCCCACCACCGATCGGCTGCGGCAGCAGTTCTACGCCGTGAGCGACATCCGCGGCATGTACCCGCGGGTGGGCGACGTCCAGCTGCGCTACCTCGAGAAGCTCGGCCTCGTGCAGACCGTCGCCCGTGTGAAGGGCGACCGCTACTACCGCTTCGCGGACCTCGCCGTCGTCAAGCAGGTCAGCGCCGCGCTCGAGGCCGGCCTGCCGCTCGCGCGGGTGTTGCGCGCGATCGAGGCCGAGCGACGGGGACAGCTCGCCTTCGACTTCGAGCTGCGCGGCCGAACCGACGCGACGCCGGCGCGCGTCGTCGCGCTCGACCGCTCGCCTGGGCGGCACGGGGCGGCGGCCGACCCGTCGGC
>JAHECP010000057.1 GCA_024641665.1 Acidobacteriota bacterium | reverse complement strand
CGCCCGGGGCGCCGCGCTACCCCGACTACGTGTATCCCGAGGCGCCCGCCGGCCTGGCCGGCGCCGACCTGGCCGCCCGCGTGCGCACCGCCTGGCAGGACCTGCAGGCCGGCGACCTGCGGGCGGCCGAGCGCGGCTTCGGCGACGTCCTGCGGAAGGCGCCGGACTTCTACCCGGCCCAGGTCGGGCTCGGCGACGTGGACCTGGCGCGGCAGGCCTACGACGCGGCGCTCGCGCGTTTCGAGGCGGTGCTCGCGTCCGCGCCCGCCTACGCGCCCGCGCTGGCGGGGAAGGGCGAGGCCCTGCTCGGCGCCGAGCGAACCGAAGAGGCGCTCCAGGCGTTCCAGGCCGCGCTCGCGGCCGACCCCGACCTGGCGTCGATCCGCCGGCGCGTGGAGGTGCTGCGGTTCCGGACGCAGGAGGCCCTCGTGGCCGACGCGCGCCGCGCGGCCGACCGCGGTCAGCTCGAGACGGCGCGCCAGGACTACGAGCGCGCGCTGGCCGCTTCACCCGACAGCCCGTTCCTGTACCGCGAGCTCGCCGGCGTGGAGCGCACCCTGGGCCGGCTCGACGCCGCGCTGGCGCACGCCAAGAAGGCGGTGGAGATGGACCCCGGGGACGCGCGCGCCCAGATCATCCTGGCCGATGTCCTGGTCGCGCGGCGGGAGTACGACGCGGCGCTCGCCGCCCTCGGCCGCGCCGCGGACATCGAGCCCGGCGACGAGGCGCTGGCGCGCCGGATCGAGCAGGTGCGCGAGATGGCGGCGAACGCGCGGCGGCCGATGGAGTACCGCGCGATCCCGCAGGCGCCGGCCATCACGCGGGCCGACCTCGCGGCGCTCATCGGCGTGCGGCTCGCGCCCCTGCTCGCGCGCGCGCCGCAGCGCGAGGGCGTGTTCATCACCGACACGCGCGACAGCTGGGCGGCGGCCTGGATCCTCGCCGCCGCCCGGGCGGGCGTGATGACCGTCTACCCGAACTACACGTTCCAGCCCTCGGCCACCGTGGACCGGGGCGGGCTCGCCGCCGTCGTGAGCCGCGTGCTGGGCCTGATCGCGCGCGAGCGCCCGGCCCTCGCCGAGCGCTGGCGCGTGCCCGATCACGCGTTCTCGGACCTGCCGCCCGGGCACTTGAGCTATCCGGCCGCGGCCATGGCCGTGGCCGCCGGCGTGATGCCGGTGCTCGACGGCGGGACGTTCCAGCTCGGCCGGGTGGTCTCGGGCGCGGAGGCCGTCGCTGCGGTCGACCGGCTCGACGCGCTCTCGGGCGGCGGGACGCGGTAGACGGGGCCGTCGCCCCTGGTGGATGTGCGCATGCGTTCCCTCACGGCAGCCAACCAGCTCACGATCCTGCGGATGCTGATGATCCCGGCGTTCGTGATCCTGATGATCTACGACTACCACGGGTGGGCGCTGGCCCTGTTCGTGTCGGCCGGCCTGACCGACATGCTCGACGGCCTGATCGCGCGCCGGACGGGGCAGAAGACGACGCTGGGGGCGTGGCTCGACCCCATGGCCGACAAACTGCTGCTCGTGACGACCTTCGTCATGCTCACGCTGCCGGGTCTCGGCCAGGCGAACCGGCTCCCGATCTGGCTCACCGTGCTGGTGATCAGCCGGGACGTGGCGATCGTGCTGACCGTCGCCGTCATCAACCTCGCCATCGGCAAGCGGACGTTCCGGCCGTCCATCTTCGGCAAGACGGCCACGGTCGTCTACATCCTCACGTGCGGCGTGACGCTGCTGTTCAACTATCTCCGGCAGCCGTCGCCCGTCGTGGACGTCCTGGTCTACGCCTCGCTCGTCATCACCCTGGTCTCGGCGGCCCACTATATCGTCCTCACCAGCCGGCTGCTGTCCGAGTCGGGCGGACATTAGCTTCCGGATTGTTCGGGCATCGAGCGGCCGGCACGGACCGTTGGCGGAGACACTCCGTGGAGCAGCCACTAGCGAACCGTGGGGCCGCGTCCGAAACGTACAACGGGCCAGGCAGGCGTCCGTGCGCCGCTCCCTTGCGGCAACTTACTCGGCAGGCTATAGTTGCGGGCCTGGAGGGCTTCGTCCCCAGCTGAACGGCGTCGGAACACGATCCGCCAGGTGTCGGGGCAAGATCCTGACCGGCAGGCACTTGGCGCCATCCAGGCACCAGGCCGTGGAGTGAACCATGTTGGATGCGTTCAAGAAGATCGGCACGGGGAGCGGGAAGGGTGCGAAGGACCAGCAGGAGGAGCTGCAGGCGCTCATCTCGACGGCCCGTGAGGAGCGGTCCGCCCTGAGCACCATGCTGACCCAGGTGCAGCTGCACAGCGCCAAGCTCGCGCAGGCGGGCAAGTCGCTGCAGCAGGTCGACGAGAAGGCAACGCGCGCGACGACGCGGATCGACGAGGTGACCGATCGGCTGGCCCGGGTCGACAAGCAGGCCCAGGAGCTCGAGAAGGTCGACGTGCGCATTCGCACGCTGGTCGAGGCGGTGAGCCAGGCCGAGCAGACGGCGACCACGCTGACGGCGCCGGACGGGGAGCTCCAGAAGCACAAGAACGCCGTGCAGGCGCTCTCGTCGCAGGCCATCCAGACGCGGGCGAGCCTCGAGGCGCTGAAGAAGGAGCAGGCGGCGCTCGACGACCTCCGGGAGCAGCTCCGGCAGTCGCTGTCGGAGGTGAGGGGCTCGACCGAGCGCGCCGACGCGCTGAAGGGCGAGATCGACCAGCTCCGCGTGATGGCCGGCCAGCTCGGGCAGGACTACGCGAAGCTGAAGGACGCGTCGCGCGAGGCCCGGGAGCAGGCGAACACCACCGTCGAGACCGTCAAGGACATCGAGAAGCGCCTCGGGCCGCTGGCCAAGCTCCAGGAGATGACCAAGTCCACCGAGGAGCGGATGGCCACGCTGAACGCGCTGGCCGAGCACGTCCTGCAGAAGGTGAAGGTGCTCGAGAACCAGAAGCACACCGTCGAGCACGCGGTGGTCGAGTCGAACCGCCTGAACGAGATGATCTGGAACATGGACGTCCAGATCGCCAAGCTCAACGAGGGCTCGCGGCAGGCGGCGCGCACCGAGGAGATGATCGAGCGGATCGAGAAGCTCTCGCGCGACGTGACGGGCCAGCTCGACGGCGCCGTGAAGGCCAAGGAGGCGTTCGCGAGCGAGGTGGCGCGGCTCGACAAGGATCGGACGAGCCTCACCGAGTTCGTGCGCAGCTACGTCGAGCGGCTGGCGGTGGAGCGCAAGGACTTCGACGCGTTCGACCAGCGGGTGAGCGCGCTGCAGTCGTCGATCGCGCAGGCGGAGAAGGGCATGGAGGGCCTGGCGACCCGCGAGCGCAGCATCGCGGCCATGGGCCAGAAGGTCGACGGCATCGCCAAACAGATGCAGGACCTGACCACCCAGGCCGACGAGCTGCAGAAGAAGCAGAGCTCGCTCGATGCGCTGCAGGAAGGCCTGGCGCAGGTCGACGACCTGGCGAAGCGGACCGCCTGGCAGTTCGACAGCCTCAAGGCCAGCCGGCAGGATCTCGACGCGCTGCGCAAGGAGATCCAGGAGTTCTACAAGTCGCACGCCGCGGCGGCGCAGCTGCGCGACCGGCTCATGACCGACCGCGCCGCGCTCGAGACGTTCCTCGAGCGCCTCACCACGTTCTCGGTGGGGGTGCCCGAGCTCGAAGCCAAGCTGGAGGCCATCACGGGCAAGCTCGCCGTGGTGGACGAAGGGACGCAGAAGGCGACGAACCTGGTGGCCGTCGCCGACGATCTCGACCGGCGGATGGCGCGGCTGGCCGGCCAGCAGCAGTTCGTGGAGCGGATCGAGGCGCGCCTCAACACGCTCAACACGCTGACCGCCGACGTGGACCGGAAGCTCGACGAGCAGATCGGGCGGCGCGGCGAGGCCGAGGCGCTCAAGGCCGTCTGCGACGGGATCGGCATCCAGGTGACCGACGCGCAGCAGAAGCTCGAGGGCGTCACCGTGCTCCAGAACAAGCTGCTGCCGCTCACCGTGCAGCACGCGGCGCTCAAGAACCAGCTCGAGAAGCTGCAGCAGCAGGTCCAGGACGTCCAGCGCGAGGAGGCGGATCTCGACGCCCAGGAGAAGCGGCTGTCCGAGCTGACGGTCGCCAGCCGCGCCCTGGCCGACGCGGCCGCCGAGCGGCAGGCGCAGGTGCAGGGGCTCTCAACGCAGCTGGCCGGCTCGGCCAAGATCAAGGACGAGCTGCTCGAGGAGCTGTCGCGCGTGCAGAGCCGGCAGCGTGACGTGTCGACCGAGATGAAGGCCGCCGAGGACCATCTGAAGCGGGTGGAGACGGCCGTCAAGCAGCTCGACCAGCGCCGGACCCAGATCGCGTTCGCCGACAAGCGCGTGGCCGCCTTCGAGACGCGCCTGGGCGACCTGCGGCAGATGACCGAGGACATCGACCGCAAGATCGAGGCGCTGGGCGCCCGCCAGGCGGTCGTGGACGCGGTCAAGCAGGAGGTCGACGGCGTCCACCAGATCAGCGCCCGCAGCCGCGCCGACCTCCAGCACGTCGAGGAGCACCGGGCCGCGGTCAACGCGCTGCGCACCCAGGTGGACGAGCTGCTCAGCAACGTCGGCGAGACGGAGACCCGTCTGGCCGCCATCGAGGCCCGCAAGCACCTCATCGACGAGGTCCAGCTCAAGACGAACCTCATCACGAACATGCTCGAGGACGTCCGGCTGAACCTCGAGACGGTCGGGGAGCAGAAGGCGGTCATCGACCACGTGATGGCGACCTTCACGCGGCTGAGCGAGATGGCGCAGGAGGCGCAGTCCACGCTGCGCGCGCTGCAGACCGAGCGCGAGCTGGCCGAGCGCATCGAGCACGGCATCAAGCAGCTGCGCGCGAAGTCGGGCGGCGACGAGAAGCGCAGCGCCTAGGATCCGCCGCGCGGCGGGTCGGGGACCGAACGAGGGGGACGGGCCGCCGTCCCCCGGTCTTCATGCCTGCAGCTTCCGGCGGAAGTACGCGATCGTCTCGCGGAGCCCGTCCTCCAGCCCCACCTTCGGCTCCCAGCCGAGCAGCGTCCGCGCCCGCGTGATGTCCGGCTGACGCACCTTGGGGTCGTCGGTCGGCAGCGGCCGGGTGACCAGCCGGCTGGACGAGCCGGTCATGCGGATGATGGTCTCGGCGATCGCCGTGATGGTCATCTCGTGGGGGTTCCCGATGTTCACCGGGTCGTTCACGTCCGAGTCCATCAGGCGCAGGATGCCGTCCACCAGGTCCGTCACGTAGCAGAAGCTGCGTGTCTGCCGGCCGCTCCCGAACACCGTCACGTCCTCGTCCCGGAGCGCCTGCGAGATGAAGGTCGGCACCGCCCGGCCGTCGTTCACCCGCATGCGCGGCCCGTAGGTGTTGAAGATCCGGACGATCTTCGTGTCGAGGCCGTGGTAGCGGTGGTAGGCCACCGTGATGGCCTCCGCGAACCGTTTCGCCTCGTCGTACACCCCGCGCGGGCCGATCGGGTTGACGTTGCCCCAGTAGGTCTCCTTCTGCGGGTGCTCGAGCGGATCGCCGTAGACCTCCGAGGTCGACGCGATGACGAACCGCGCGCCCTTCGCCTTCGCCAGGCCGAGCGCGTTGTGCGTGCCGAGCGCGCCCACCTTCAGCGTCGGGATCGGCAGCTCCAGGTAGTCGATGGGGCTCGCCGGGCTCGCCCAGTGGAGCACGTAGTCGACCGGGCCCTCGACGTGCACGTAGTTGGTCACGTCGTGCTTCACGAACACGAAGGCGGGGTGGCCACGCAGGTGCGCGATGTTCGCCAGATCGCCGGTGAGCAGGTTGTCGATGCCCACGACGGCGTGTCCACGGGCGAGCAGCGTTTCGGCGAGGTGCGATCCGATGAAGCCGGCGGCGCCGGTGACGACGGTGCGGGGCATGGAAGCGAAGCTCGAGCGGCGGAATTTCAGTACGCGTGCGTATGGAACCGCACGAGCGTGAGCCACATGATCTTGATGTCGAGCGAGAGCGACCAGTTCTCGATGTAGTACAGATCGTACTCGATCCGCTTCTCGATCGACGTGTTGCCGCGCCAGCCGTTCACCTGCGCCCAGCCCGTCATGCCGGACTTCACCTTGTGGCGCAACATGTACTGCGGGTAGCGGTGCCTGAACTGCTCGACGAAGAGGGGGCGTTCCGGGCGCGGACCCACGATCGACATGTCGCCCCTGAGCACGTTGATGAGCTGCGGCAGCTCGTCGAGGCTGTAGCGCCGGAGGAACCCGCCGAACACGGTGCGGCGCGGGTCCTCCTCGCTGGCGAACACCGGGCCCGTCTCCCGCTCGGCATCGTGGACCATCGAGCGGAACTTGTAGATCGTGAACGGCTTGCCGTCGAGGCCCATGCGCTCCTGCCGGTAGAACACCGGCCCCGGCGAGGTCAGCCGCACCAGCGCCGCCAGGATCGCCAGGGGCAGGGCCAGCACGAGCAGCGACACGGCCGCGATGCCGAGGTCGATCAGCCGCTTCAGCGCCGTGTTGAAGCCCTGCAGGGGCACGTCGTTCAGGCTGATGACGGGCACACCGTCGAGATCCTCGAGCCGGGCCCGCAGGGCGATGAACTGCAGCAGGTCGGGCACGAAGCGCACGTCCACGCACTCCCGGCCCGTCACCTCCAGCAGGTGCAGCGTCTGCGCGTGCGCCCCGAGCGGCAGCGCCATGTAGAGCTGATCGATGTTCTCGCGGCGCAGGATCTCCGCGGCTTCGTCCACCGTGCCGAGCAGCGGCAGGCCCCGGTACCCCATGTGGTCGTCGCTGGCCGCGTCGTCGATGAACCCGACGATGCGGTAGCCGAGCTCCCGGTGCTCGAGGATCTTGTCCGCGATGAGGCGGGCCAGGTCACCCGCGCCCGCGATGGCCACCCGTTTGAGCCCGATGCCCGCGCGCCACCGGCGCTCGAGCTTCTCGCGGACGACCTCGCGCGTGCCGTAGGTCAGGGCGACGTTGAAGACGAGGAAGAAGCCCCAGACGAGCTGCGAGACCTCGAGGGCGCCGACGTCCTTCAGCGCGTTCGAGACGTAATAGGCCTGCAGGTACAGGGTGCCGACGATGCCCAGGACGACGGCCAGGACGCTGCCCACGAACACGGCGAAGAAGTCGTCGACGCGCGAGCGGCCCCGGCGCAGGCGGTAGATACCCTGGATCTGGAAGGCCGCCGGAATCAGCACGCCGATGAACGGCGCGACCGCCAGGTACTGTCCGAACGGGGGCACGCCCTTGGTGACGGGGATGAGGCCCGCGTGGAACCGCACGGCGTAGGCGAGCAGGAACGCCGCCATGCCCAGCACCGTGTCCGACGCGACGTAGAGCGTGACGAGCAGCCGGTTCTGACGTGTCACCATCGCGAATGTTCTCGCGGCGCCGCGAGCGTCTCCTCGACGGCCCGGCGCATGGCGGCCTCGAAGCGGTCGCGCGAGAAGCGCAACGCCCGCCCCCGCACGACCGCGGGGTCGGCGTCCAGCCGTCCGACCCGTGCCAGCCCGTCGGCGAACGCCTCGACGCTGGCCTCGGAGACGAGCACCCCGGTCAGGCCGTCCTCCACCGACTCGAGCGCGCCCCCCCGCGCGAGCGCCACCACCGGCCTGCCGCAGGCCATGGCCTCGACCGGGGCCATCCCGAAATCCTCTTCCCCGGGCAGCAGCACCGCCGCCGCCCGCCGGTACAGCCCGCGCAGCGTCTGGTCGTCGCAGTGGCCCACGAAGGTCGTGTCCGGCCCGGCCAGCGCGCGCAGCCGCGCGAGCTCCGGCCCTTCGCCGACCACCTTCAGCTCGGCGCGCACGGTCCGGCACGCCTCGATGGCCAGCTCGAGCCGCTTGTACGGCACCAGGGCGGACACCACCAGGAAGAACCGCTCCGGCGGGCTCCCGTCCGGGTGGAAGAAATCCGTGTCGACCGGCGGGTACACGACCAATGCCTCGCGATTATAGTATCGGCGGATCCTGCCCGCAACATGTTGAGAATTCGCGAGAAAGCGGTCCGCGCGGTGCGCCGTGGCCGCGTCCCAGCGGGCCAGCGCGGCCATGGCCGGACGCATGACCGCGCTCGCCGGTGGCCCGATGCGCGCGGGGCCGAAGTACGCGTCGAACTGGTCCCACGCGTACCGCATCGGCGAGTGGCAGTAGCACACGTGACGCGCCCGGCCGGGCTTGACGAGGGACTTGGCGGCGCAGTGGCTGCTGCTGATGACGAGGTCGAACTCGTCGAGGTCGAACTGCTCGACGGCGGCGGGGAAGAGCGGCAGGAAATGTCGGTACCACCGCTCGGCCCGAGGCAAACGGCCCACGAAGGACACCCGGGGCCGGTGCCGCTCGATGGCGGGCGACACCTTGCCGGGTACGTGCACCAGCGTGAAAAGCGCCGCGTCGGGATACAGGCCGCAGAGCGCTTCGAGCACCCGCTCGCCGCCCCGCATCCCGGTGAGCCAGTCGTGCACGAGGGCGACTCGGGGCGGACCGGCGGCGTTCACGAGGCGCTGATCTCCTGGTACACGTCGCGAATTCGGCAGACCGAGCGCTCCCACGAGAACTCGCGCGCCCGCGCCAGCCCGCGCGCCGAGAGGTCCGCGCGCAGGGCGGGATCGCTCAACACCCGCTCTAGCGCGTCGGCAATCGCCGAGGTGTCGTACGGGTCGACGAGGAGCGCGGCGTCGCCGACGACCTCGGGCAGCGCCGAGACGTTCGAGGTGACGACCGGCGTGCCGCTCGCCATGGCCTCGAGCGGCGGCAGGCCGAACCCCTCGTAGAGGGACGGGAAGACGAACGCGTCGGCCAGCCGGTAGAGCACGGCGAGCATCCGGTCGGGCACGAACCCGAAGAACCGCACGTGGGTGTGCAGCTTGCAGCGGTGCACCGCGTGGCGCAGCGCCGCGTACTTCGTGACCTGGTCGCCGATGATGAGCAGCTTCACGCGGTCGAAGCCGCGGCTCCGCAGCAGGCCGAACGCCTCGATGAGCCGTTCGAGGTTCTTGTGCGGCTTGATGTTGCCCGCGTAGAGCAGGAACGGATCGCCCAGCAGATAGCGCTCCCGCACGAGCGCGATCTCCTCGTCCGAGGGCGGCATGCCGAAGCGCTCGTCGATGGCGTTGGGGATCACCTCGACCTTGGCGGCCGACACGTTGAAGTAGCGCAGGATGTCGCGCTTGGAGGCCTCCGACACCGTGAGCACCCGGTCGGCGCGTCGGATCGCCGACCAGATGACCGCGCGGGCGTAGAAGTACGCCAGCCGGTTCGGCAGGTACTCCGGGAACCGCAGGTGAATCAGATCGTGGATGGTCACGACCGATCGGCACGGCGTGAGCGGCGGCAGCACGTAGTGCGGCGCGTGGAACAGCTGGGCGCGCACGCGCCGCAGATCCAGCGGCAGCCGGTACTGTTCCCGCAGCGAGTAGGACGGCGCGCGCTCGGGCAGCGGGCGGAAGTTCTCGCCCAGCTGCGCGACGTGCTCCGCATCCTCGGGACGGCAGATCGCGACGTAGTCCGTCTCGTGATCCAGCCGCGCGAGATGGCGCAGCAGGTTCCGGACGTACGTGCCGATGCCGTAGTCGTGCAGCTTGCGGGCGTCGATGGCTATGCGCACGAGGAGTCACCCGGACGAGGACGCGCCATGATTGTACCGCAGGGAGGCAATCAGTCCGGCAGCTTCCCGCGCAGCCGGAGGTAGGCTCGGAGCCACGGCGTCCAGCCCGGGTGGTGCTTGGCGTAGAAGGCGAGCTGGCTGGCCCGGTACGCCCGCTCCGTCGGCCGCCCCGCCGTCGCCCGGGAGCGGCCCCGCAGGTGGACGACCTCGGCGGCCGGCGTGAAGAGCACGCGCCGGCCCCGGCCGCGGATCGCGGCGCAGAAGTCCACGTCCTCGGTGTACAAGAAGAACCGCTCGTCGAGCAGCCCCACGGCCTCGGCGTCGGCGCGGCGCACCAGCAGACACGCGCCGCTGACCCAGTCGGGGTACCGTTCGGCGCTCGTGAGCCGGCGGACCCAGGCGACCGCCGGCCCGGCCCGCCGGGCCAGCAGCCCCCTCAGCGCCTTCTGGCGGAGCTCGGCGAGCGGCGAGATCATCCGCCCGAACGACAGCTCCGGCACGCCGTCCGCGTCCACGAGGCGCGGGCCGGCCACGGCCACCTCCGCCGACGCGCGCAGCCGCGCCGAGAGCCGATCGAGGGCGCCCGCCGGCACGAGCGTGTCGCCGTTCAGCAGGAGGATCAGCTCCGCGGTACTCGCGCGGATGCCCACGTTGCAGCCGGCGGCGAAGCCGAGGTTGCGCGCCTGCGGCAACAGGCGGACCGACGGCCAGCGCGCGCGCACCATCTCCGGCCCCCCGTCGGTCGAGGCGTTGTCCACGACCACGATCTCGTGGGGGATGGCGGGCGGGGCGTCGGCGAGCGACGCGAGGCAGCGCTCGAGGTCGGCGCCCGCGTTGTAGCTCACGATCACGATCGCCAGCTCGGGCCGGGACGCGCTCACGCCTCCGCTCCTCTCGCGGCACCCTCGAGCACGGCCAGCGTCCGTTCGGCGGCTCGCTCCCAGGAATAACGCGGCAGCAGCTCGGCGGCGCGCGCCAGCGCGGCCGCCCGGGCGGCGGCATCAACGAGCAGCCGCTCGATCGCGGCGGCCGCGGCGTCCAGGTCGCCCGGCGGCACGTAGAGGGCCGCTTCCCCGTAGACCTCGCGCGCGACGGCGGTGTCGCCGACGACGACGGGAACGCCGTGCGCCAGGGCCTCGAGAGGCGTGAGGCCGAAGCCCTCGTACTCGGAGAGGAAGGCGAAGACGCCGGCCCTCGCATACAACGCGCCGAGTTCGGCGTCGGCGACGTAGGACCGCACGTCCACGCGGTCGCCGATCCCCAGCTCCCGCGCCAGCCCGGCCGGGTCTTCGCGGGGCATCGTCCGATTCTCGCCCGCAACGACCAGGCGGGCGTCGGGCTGGCGGCTCGCGACGCGCGCGAAGGCCCGGACGAGGTCCGGCACGTGGCGGCGGTTGAAGATCGAGCCGGCGAAGAGCACGAGCGGTTCCCGCGGCGGCGCGGGCCTGCCGGCCTCGCCGAAGCGTCCCGCCGGCGGCAGGCCGTGATAGACGACCTCCAGCTTCGTCCGGGGCACGTCGAGGTAGCGTTCGATCTCCTGCGCCGAGAAGGCCGAGACGGTGAGCACGCGTGTCGCCCCGCGCGCCGACCAGCGCGTCAGCGTCCGCCGCCGGAGGCCGCCAGGCCAGGGAAACCACTCGGGGTGCGCGTAGTACGAGAGGTCGTGGATCACGAGGACCATCGGCGCCATCAACCTCAGGGGTCCCGAGTACGCGGGCGCGAAGAACACGTTCAGGCCGTCCCGATTGGCGGCGGACGGCAGAGCCATCTGCTCCCACCGCGTGCCGGCGGCGCCGCCCACGGCCCTGACCTCGAGGAATCGCGACGACGTCAGCGCGCCAAGCGCGTGGAAGTCGAAGCCGCGCGACGGGACGTAGAGCACGAACCGCCGCGCGTCCGCGTCGTCGCGGGCGAGCCAGCGCTCGAGGAGCTCCGAGAGATACCGTCCCACGCCGGTCGGCGCTCCACCCAGCTCGCGCGCGTCGACGCCGATGCGAAGGAGGCGCGCCTCAGGCATGAGCCCGTCCCGCCTTGCGCTCGACGGCGCGCCGGTAGGCCTCGCGCGCGGCCTCGGCGCTCGCCCGCCAGGAGAACCCTGCGGCCCGCTCGCGTCCCGCGTCGGCAAGCCGCCGTGCCAGCGCCGGATCGCCCACGACGCGGTCGAGCGCGGCCGCGAAGGCCTCGGGGTCGTCCGGCTCGACGAGCAGGCCGGCGTCGCCCACGACCTCGGGCAGCGCGCCGCGGCGCGAGGCGACGACGGGGACGCCGGCGGTCATGGCCTCGAGGGCCGGGATGCCAAAGCCTTCGTGGTAGGAGGGCACGGCGAGCGCGATGGCGCCCTCGTAGAGGCCGCGCCGGCGCTCGGGCGGCACGTAGCCGATGAAGCGGGCGTGCCCGGCGAGCGGCGGCTCCTTGACGCGCGCCAGCCACGCGGCGGCCTCCGCCGTGGCCTGGCCCCCCAGCACCAGCTCCGGGGCGTCGGGCCGGCGGGCGAGGAGCCGCTCGTAGGCCTCGAGCAGGGCCCCGACGTTCTTGCGCGGCTCCAGCGTCCCGAGGAACAGGACGTAGCTGGGACGCACGGCCGGGTCGCGCGGCGTCCACGCCGGGGCGCCGGGCGTGCAGACCGTCAGGCGGCCGTCCTCCACGCCGAACGCGCGCTGCACCTCGGCGGCGGTGTGCCGGGAGTTGACGATCACGTGATCGGCGCGGGCGATGTGCCGGCTGGCCAGCGCGGGGTAGTCGCGGCGCACCTCGGCGCGCGTCCGTTCGGGGTGCGTGAGGAAATCCAGGTCGTGCACGGTGACGACCTGTGCCGCCCTCCGTGCGGGCATCAGCAGCGGGTGCAGCGAGTGGACGACATCGAAGCCGCCCGGCGCGAGCCACTCGACCGGTGGATGCTCCAGGCGGTGCCAGGCCAGGTTCAGGAGGCGGACCGGTATGCGGCGGTCCACGATCGCGCAGCCATCGAGGCCGGCGCGCCCCACCCGGTCGCGCCACGAGCTGGAGAAGAGCGTGACCCGGTCGGCCTCGCGGCGGGCCGGTCCCGGCGGCGGCCCGGGGGAGACGAGGGCCCGCGCCAGCTCGTGCACGTATTCACCGACGCCCGATCGGGACCGGAGCGCCGGGCGGTAGTCGATCAGGATGCGCAAGGGCAGGCTCGTCGCGGGCCGGGCGGGTCGGCCCGGACGGGAGCATCGTAGCACACGCGGCGGAGAGGGCCCGCGCGCGGCCGAAGCGGACAACCCCTTGTTTCTCAGTATCTTGACATGGTTTTAGACCGCGTGCTACGGTTAGGGGTTTTATCAACGGCGGGAGTCGCGAGCGGATGAAAATCGCAGTGGTGGGCAGCGGATACGTCGGCCTCGTCGCCGGGGCCTGCCTGGCCGAGAGCGGCAACGACGTCTTCTGCGTGGACAAGGACGGCCCGAAGATCCGCGGGCTCCAGCGCGGCCGGATTCCGATCTACGAGCCGGGGCTCGAGGAGCTGGTGCGCCGGAACCGGGTGGAGGGGCGGCTGAGGTTCACGACCAACCTGGCCCGGGCTGTCCGGGCGTCCGAGATCATCTTCATCGCCGTGGGCACGCCGATGGGCGAGGACGGCTCGGCGGACCTGCAGCACGTGCTCGGGGTGGCCCGGGAGGTCGCGCGGGCGATGAACGGCTACAAGGTCATCGTGAACAAGAGCACGGTGCCCGTGGGGACGGCCGAGCGGGTGCGCAAGATCGTGCGGCGGGAGACCACGCACCCGTTCAGCGTCGTCAGCAACCCCGAGTTCCTGAAGCAGGGGGCGGCGATCGAGGACTTCATGAAGCCCGACCGCGTGGTGATCGGCGCGGAGGATCCGCGCGCCAGCGAGCTGATGCAAGAGCTCTACGCGCCGTTCACGCGCACGGGCGCGCCCATCATGGTGATGGACTGCCCGAGCGCGGAGCTGTCGAAGTACGCGGCCAACGCGATGCTCGCGACCCGGGTGTCGTTCATGAACGAGGTGGCGAACGTCTGCGACGCGGTACAGGCCAACGTCGACCACGTGCGGATGGCGGTCGCGGCCGACCGCCGCATCGGGCCGTCGTTCCTGTTCCCGGGGGCCGGCTACGGCGGCAGCTGCTTCCCGAAGGACGTGAAAGCGCTGCTGGGGTTCTCGCGCGAGCACCAGTACGATTTCCAGATCCTGCGGGCGGTCGAGGCGGTGAACGAGGCCCAGAAGGCGCGCCTGCTGCTCAAGCTCGAGGCGCACTTCGGCTCGCTCAAGGGCAGGCACGTCGGCGTCTGGGGCCTCGCGTTCAAACCGAAGACCGACGACATGCGCGAGGCGCCGGCCATCACGGTCATCCACGGGCTGCTCGCCCGGGGCGCCCGCGTGCGGGCGTTCGACCCGGAGGCGCAGAAGGTCGCCCGGGGCATCTTCGGCGCCCGGATCGCCTATGCCGACAGCGCGTACGACGCGCTGACCGGCGTGGACGCGCTCGTCATCATGACGGAGTGGAACGAGTTCCGCCGGCCCGACTTCGCGCGCATGAAGCGGCTGATGCGGACGCCGGTGGTGGTGGACGGGCGCAACATCTACGAGCCCGAGCGCATTCGGGCGGCCGGCTTCACGTATTATTCGGTTGGGCGGCCGTGAGCGCGGTGCTCGTGGTGGGCGGCGCGGGCTACATCGGGAGCCATGCCGCCAAAGCGCTTCGCCGCGCCGGCTACGACGTCGTCGTCTACGACGATCTGTCGGCCGGGCACCGCGAGGCGACGCTCGGCGCGCCGCTTGTCGAGGGGGACATCCACGACGTGCCGCGGCTGCGGGAGACGCTGCGGGCGCGCGGCGTGACGGCCGTGATGCACTTCGCGGCCTGGGCGCGCGTCGGCGAGTCGGTGCGGGACCCTCGGGGCTACTACTGGACGAACGTGACGGGGACCCTGGCCGTGCTCGAGGCGATGGCGGCCGAGTCGGTGGCGTGCTTCGTCTTCTCGTCGTCGGCGGCGGTCTTCGGCGAGCCGGAGGAGACGCCCATCACCGAGGCGCACCCGACGCGGCCCATCAACCCGTACGGCGAGACGAAGCTGGCCGTCGAGCGGGCGCTGCCGCACTACGCGCGCGCCTACGGGATCCGGTCGATCAGCCTGCGGTACTTCAACGCGGCGGGCGCCGACCCGGAGGGGGAGCTGGGCGAGTCGCACGATCCGGAGACGCACCTGATCCCGCTCGCCATCGGGGCGGCGCTCGGCCGCGGCGCGCTGGCGATCTACGGCGACGACTACCCGACGCCCGACGGCACGTGTCTGCGCGACTACGTGCACGTGACGGATCTGTCGGACGCCCACCTCCTCGCGCTGCAGGCGCTCGAGCGGGGGGCGGCGACCACGGCGTACAACCTGGGCTGCGGGCGCCCGGCGTCGGTCCGCGAGGTGGTGGCGGCCGTGTCGCGGGTGAGCGGGCGGCCGGTGCCCGCGGCCGTGGCGCCGCGCCGGCCGGGCGACCCGGCGGTCCTCTACGCGTCGAGCGAGGCGATCGAACGCGATCTGGGCTGGTGCCCGCGGTACGCCGACCTCGACACGATCGTCGAGACGGCGTGGCGGTGGCACCAACGGCGAGGGACTCACTGATGTCGCGACTGCACGGCGCCCTGACCGATCCGCTCCTCTCGGTGGTGATGCCCGTCTACAACGAGCGCACGACGATCGAGGAGATTGTGACACGCGTGCTGGCCGTGCCGCTCCGGATCGAGCTCATCGTCGTGGACGACCGGTCGACCGACGGCACGAGCGAGATCCTGGACCGGCTGCAGGCCGAGCGCGGCTTCAAGCTGATCCACCAGCCGCACAATCAGGGGAAGGGGTCGGCGCTGCGGCGGGGGTTCCAGGAGGTCTCGGGCGACCTGGTGGTCGTCCAGGACGCGGACCTCGAGTACTCGCCCGAAGAGTTCCCCGATCTCATCGAGCTCATCTGCCAGGGACGCGCCGACGTGGTGTACGGGTCGCGGTTCCTGGGGCGGCACCGCGTCTTCCTCTTCACGCACTACGCCGGCAACCTGTTGCTCTCGTTGATCACCAACGTGTTGTACAACACGATGCTGAGCGACATGGAGACGTGCTACAAGGTGATGCGCAGCGAGGTGCTGCGCTCGATGACGCTCCACTCGAACGGCTTCGGCATCGAGCCCGAGCTGACCGCCAAGATCTTCAAGCGCCGCTACCGCGTCTACGAGGTGCCCATCACCTACGACGGCCGCGGCTACGACGAAGGGAAGAAGATCACCTGGCGGGACGGGTTCGTGGCGCTCTGGGTGCTCCTGAAGTACCGGTTTACCGAGTGACCGCCTTTCGCCGGCTCCTGACGTACGCCCGACCCTACCGCGGCCGCTTCGTCCTGGCGGTCGGGGCGATGGTGCTGTACGCGGCCGCCGACGCCGGGCTCGTCTACCTGGTCAAGTACATCATCGACAAGGTGCTGGCCGCGCAGACGGGCCTGGTGTGGGTGTCGACCACGATTCTCGTGCTCTACGCCTGCAAGGGCGCGGGCGGGTTCGTGTCGACCTTCCTGATGACGGATGTCGGCCAGCGGGTGGTCCGTGACCTGCGCAACCAGCTGTTCCGCCACATCCTCGGCCAGTCGGCCGGCTTCTTCAAGCGCCGGACGAGCGGCCAGCTCATGTCGCACATCACCAACGACGTCGCGCAGATCCAGCACGGTGTGTCCGAGACGATTGGTGACCTGCTGCGCGAGTCCCTGGCGCTCGTCTTCTACACGGGCCTGATGTTCTACCTGGACCCGCGGTTGGCCATCGTCTGCCTCACCGGGGCTCCGCTGGTCCTCTACCCGCTGGTGCGGCTGGGCCAGCGGATCCGCAGCACGACGCGCCGCGGCCAGGAGGCCCTCGAGCACATCTCGCACCTGAGCGCCGAGTCGTTCACCGGCCACCGGATCGTCAAGGCGTTCGGCACCGAAGCGAAGGAGGCCGACCGCTTCCGGGCCGCCTCCGAGCGGCTGTACCGCATCAACCTGACCGTCACGAGCGCGCTGGCCTCGCTGCCGCCGTTCATGGAGCTGCTGGGCGGCGTCGGCATCGTCGGGGCGCTCTGGTACGCGAGCCGGAAGATCGGCGCGAACGAGCTGACCGTCGGCGATTTCATGGCGTTCATCACCGCCGCGTTCATGATGTACGGGCCGGCGCGGAAGCTGAGCCGCGTGAACGCCAACCTGCAGCAGGCCATCGGCGCGTCGGAGCGCATCTTCGAGATGCTCGACACGCACACCGAGGTGCACGAGCGGCCGGGCGCGCGCGCGCTGCCGCCGCTCCGGTCGTCGATCGAGTTCCGGCACGTCACCTTCGCCTACGACGACGGGTCGGGGCACAAGATCCTGCGGGACGTCTCGTTCGAGGTGCCCGCCGGGCAGGTGATCGCGATCGTGGGCCTGTCGGGCGCGGGCAAGACCACGCTCGTCAACCTCGTACCGCGGTTCTACGACGTGACCGCGGGCGCGATCCTGATCGACGGCGTGGACATCCGCGACGTGACCCTGCGCTCGCTCCGGGCGCAGGTGGGCATCGTCACGCAGGAGACGGTGCTCTTCGACGACACGATTTGGAACAACATCGCGTACGGCGCGCCCCACGCGACCGACGCCGAGGTCGAAGCGGCGGCGCGTGCCGCGCACGCGCACGAGTTCGTGACGGCGCTCTCCGACGGCTACCGGACGCGCATCGCCGAGCGCGGCCAGCGCCTGTCGGGCGGGCAGCGGCAGCGCCTGGCGATCGCCCGCGCGCTGCTGAAGAACGCGCCCATCCTGATCCTGGACGAGGCCACCTCGTCGCTCGACTCCGAGTCGGAGCTGCTCGTCCAGGACGCCCTCGCGCGGCTGATGATGAACCGCACGTCGTTCGTTATCGCGCACCGCCTGTCGACGGTGCGCCGGGCCGACGTCATCCTCGCGCTCGAGCACGGGCGGGTGGCGGAGATGGGACGCCACGAGGAACTGCTGGCGCGGCCCGATGGGGTGTACCGGAAGCTCTACGCCCTGCAGGCCTTCGACAATCCCCAGGCGGCCGCCGCGGACACGGCCACGGCCGGCCACACGGAAAGTGGAGCGCGATGATCAAGTCGATGACCGGCTTCGCGTCGCTGGCGCGCGAAGAGGAAGCCGTTTCCATTGGCGTCACGATCCGCTCGGTGAACCACCGCTACCTCGACCTGCAGCTGCGGGTGCCCGCGGCGCTGGCCGAGATGGAGACGCGGCTGCGCGCGCGGGTCCAGGAGAGAGTGGCGCGCGGACGCGTGGAGCTGACGCTCTCGGTCCAGCAGCGGCAGCTCCCGGCCATGGAGGTCCTGCTCAACGAGCCGCTCATCGCCGCGCTCGGCGCCGCGCTCGACCGGGCGCGCGAGCGGGGCGTCGTCGACGGCGTGCTGACGCCGGGCGACCTGCTGCGCGTGCCGCAGGCCGTCAGCTTCCGCGACATCGCCGGAGACGACGAGCGCGGGAAGGCCGCGCTGCTGGCCATGGTGGACGAGGCCGTCGGCGACGCGCTCGCGCAGCTCGAGACCATGCGCGTGCGCGAGGGCGGCTACCTCTACGACGACCTGGAAGCGCGGCGCGCCACGCTGGGCGGCCTCATCGATCGCATCGAGGCGGAGGCCGGGGTGGGGCAGACCGGCTTCCGCGAGCGGCTGGCCGCGCGCGTCAGGGAGATGACCGAGGACCTGCGGCTCGAGCCCGAGGCCGTCGCGCAGGAGGTCGTGCGGCTGGCCGCGCGGTCGGACATCAACGAGGAGGTCGTCCGGTTCCGCGGCCACCTCGAGCACTGGGCGGCCCTGGCCGACGCGGCGGAGCCGTGCGGCCGCAAGCTGGACTTCCTGCTGCAGGAGATGAACCGCGAGGTGAACACCATCGGATCGAAGGCCGAGGGCCAGGCCATGGCCGGTCTCGTCGTCGAGGCCAAGGCCGAGCTGGAGAAGATGCGGGAGCAGGTGCAGAATGTCGAGTGAGACCGGCCGGCGCGGCCCCGGCCGGCGCGGCCTGCTCTTCATCGTGTCGGCCCCGTCGGGGACGGGCAAGACCACGCTGGTGGAGCGTCTCGTCGAGACGGTGCCCGACCTGGTGAAATCGCGGTCCTACACGTCCCGCCCGGCCCGTGCCGGAGAACGCGACGGCCTGGACTATAATTTCATCACGCGGGATCGGTTCGAAGCGATGGCGGCGGTCGGCGAGTTCCTGGAGCACGCCGACGTGTTCGGCAACCTGTACGGGACGCGGGCGGCCGACACCGAGGCCATCCTGGCCGGCGGCCGGGACGTCGTGCTGGTCATCGACGTCCAGGGCGCACGACAGGTCCGGCGGGGCGGGCTCGCGACGGTGGCGGTCTTCGTGCTGCCGCCCTCCTTCGCCGTGCTGGAGCGCCGGCTGCGCGGCCGCAGCCAGGACGCCGAGGCCGTAATTCGCCGGCGTCTGGAGACGGCGCGCGAGGAGGTCGCCGCCTTCACGGAGTACGATTATCTCGTCGTGAACGACGAGCTGGACGCCTGCGTCGATCGTCTGCGCGGGATCGTCCTGGCCGAGCGGGCCCGACTCTGCTCGGCCGAACAGGTGATCGCGCCGATTCTGGAGAGCTTCCACCGAAAGACGTAGGCCATGGGCCCGCGCGGCCCGGCGCCGGCGGCGCGCGCGCCGCCGGCCGAGCGTTTGAAAGGATGACCGCAAGATGGACCGCAAGGAAGTCGGCAACGCGTTCGAGTTCGTCGCCGTCGCATCGGCGCGCGCCAAGCAGCTCCTGCTGGGCTGCACGCCACGGGTCGAGGGGTCGGAGAAACCGGCCCGCCGCGCCGCGCAGGAGGTGCTCGCGGGCGCCGTTCGGCGGCAGGCGCCCGACTCGGAGGCGGCCAAGTAGAGGGCCGGAACGGCCATGGCGCTCATCGCCCTCGGCGTGACCGGCGGAATCGGCGCCTACAAGGCGGTCGAGGTGGCGCGCGGCCTGCAGAAGGCGGGTCACGACGTGCGGGCCGTCATGACGCGCGCGGCGCGCCGGTTCGTCGGCGAGGTGACCTTCGAGGCCATCACGCGCCACGCGGTCGTCACCGATCAGTTCGCGCGCGGGGCCAACGCCGACATCGAGCACATCGCGCTCGCCTCGTCGATCGATCTGCTGCTCGTCGCGCCCGTGACCGCCAACACGATCGGCAGGTTCGCCAACGGCCTGGCCGACGACTTCCTGTCGGCGCTCTACCTGGCGACGCGCGCGCCGGTGCTGCTGGCGCCGGCGATGAACACCCAGATGTGGGAGCACCCCGCCGTGCAGCGCAACCTGGCCACGCTGGCCGAGCGGGGCGTGCGGTTCGTGGAACCGGGCGAGGGCTACCTGGCCTGCGGGTGGATCGGGAAGGGCCGGCTGGCCGAGCCCGACGCGATCGTCGCGTCGGCGCTGGCCCTGCTGGGCGGATCGCGGTCGCTGGCCGGCCGCACCGTGGTCGTCACCGCCGGGCCGACCTACGAGGACCTCGACCCGGTGCGCTACCTGGGCAACCGATCGAGCGGCCGCATGGGTTTCGCCCTGGCGGCCGAGGCCGCGCGCCGCGGCGCCGGGGTCGTGCTCGTCGCGGGGCCGACGAGCGTGACGCCGCCGCCGGCGGCCACGCTGGTGCGGGTCCGGAGCGCCGCCGAGATGCACGCCGCCGTCATGGCGCACGCGCCGGCGGCCGACTGCGTGATCATGGCGGCGGCGGTGGCCGACTACACGGTGGAAGGCGGTCCGGCGGCCGCCAAGCGCCCGAAGAACGGACAGGCGCTGGCGCTGTCGCTCGTGCCGACGACCGACATCCTGGCCGAGCTCGGGCGCCTGCGCGGCGATGCGGCGCGTCCGGTGCTCGTCGGCTTCGCGGCCGAGACCGGCGATCCGGTCGCCCGCGCCCGCGAGAAGCTGGCGGCCAAGCGCGTGGACCTCGTCGTGGCGAACGACGTCTCGCGGCCGGGCGCCGGCTTCGAGGTGGAGACCAACGAGGTCACGCTCGTGAGCGCGGCGGGCGCCGAGCCGATCACGCTCGGCCCCAAGTCGGCGGTGGCCGCGGCCATCCTCGACCGCGTCGAGACGCTGCTCGCGGCGCGGCCGGCCGCGTCCAGGGCCTGAGTCCCACGGCAATCGCGACGGCCGCCTCGGTCGTCCGGATTCCGCACCTCCAGCCATGAGCGATCGATCGGACCTCGCGCGGCATCTGGAGCTCTTCAAGGACCTCGGCGTGGACGGCGTCAGCGCCGACCCGGCGTGGCGCGCGCGCGAGGGCGACCTCCCGTTCGTCGAGCCGTCGGCGCCTCCGAGCCCGGCGCACTCCGACGCGAGCGCGCCGGCGGAACCGGCGGCGGCGCCCGGCTCGGCCGGCGACGCGCTGCGGCTCGTGCGGGAAGACCTCGGCGACTGCACCCGCTGCAAGCTGCATCGGCTCGGCCGCCGCCAGATCGTGTTCGGCGTCGGCAATCCGGAGGCCGACCTGATGTTCGTCGGCGAGGCGCCGGGCCGCGACGAGGACATCCAGGGCTTTCCGTTCGTGGGCCGGGCCGGCCAGCTGCTGACCAAGATCATCGAGGCCATCGACCTCACGCGCGAGCAGGTCTACATCGCCAACGTGATCAAGTGCCGGCCGCCGGAGAACCGCAACCCCGAGCCGGACGAGGTGGCGAGCTGCGAGCCGTTTCTCTTCCGGCAGATCGACGTGATCAAGCCGAAGGTGATCGTGGCGCTCGGCACCTTCGCCGTCCGGACGCTGCTCGAGACCGACGCCCCGATCTCGCGCCTGCGCGGCCGGGTGTACGACTACCGCGGCGCGAAGCTCGTCCCGACGTTCCACCCGGCGTTCCTGCTGCGAAGCCCCGAGCGCAAGCGCGACACCTGGGAGGACATGAAGAAGGTGCGGGCGCTGCTCCGGGAAGAAGAAGAGTAGGCGGCGCGGCCCATGTCCCGGCTCGTCTCCGTCGCCGTCCCGGTTCCGGCCCTCGATCTGCTGACCTACCGGATGCCGGACGATCTGCCGGCGCCCCCGACGGGCGCCCGCGTCCTCGTCCCCCTCGGCTCGCGCGTCGTCACCGGCTGCGCCACCGGCGCGCCGCGGACTCCACCCGAAGGCGCGACGCTCCGCGACGTCCTCGACGTCCTCGACGTCGAGCCGTTCCTGCCGTCCGAGGTCGTGACGCTGGCGCTCTGGGTGGCGGAGTACTACGCGTGCGGGCCGGGCGAGGCGCTGGCCGCGGCCATGCCCCCGCGCGCGTGGATCGCGAGCGAGCGCCAGGTCCGGATCACCGACGAGGGCCGGGCGGTCGACGCGGCCGGGTTGAAAGGGGACATCCTGGCGGCGCTCGGCCACGGCAAGGCGGTCCGCGTGGAGACGCTCGCGTCGGCCCTGCGGCCCGGCGCGCGCGGCCGCCGGAGACGGGCGGCCGGCGTGCACGCGGCCGTGGCGGCGCTCGAACGCGACGGGCTGGTCCGCGTGCTGCAGCCGCTGCGCGGCACGGCGCACGCGTTCAAGACCGAGGGCGTCGCCACGATCACCGCCCAGGGCCACGACGTCGTGGAGCGGCTCGGCCGGGACGCCGCGGAACCGGCCGAGGTCCTGCGGCTCGGAGCCAGGCAGCGCGCCGCGCTCGAACGCCTGCGGGGCGCGCCCGAGGGCGTGACGACCCGCGTGCTCGCGGCCGAGGGTCTCCCGGCGGATACGCTGCGGCGGCTGTCCGCGCACGGGCTCGTGCGGCTGGCGCGGCGGACCGTGGAGCGCGATCCGTTCGAGCGGGAAGACGGGACGGACGACCGGTATCCCGAGCCGGCCGACCGGGTGCCGACCGCGGAGCAGGACGCGGCGCTCCGGCGCCTGGCCGCGCGGGCGGACGCGGGCGGGTTCCACGTGACGCTCCTCCACGGCGTGACGGGCAGCGGGAAGACGGAGATCTACCGCCGGCTCGCCGAGCGCGTGGTCGCCACGGGCCGGCGCGTGCTGCTGCTCGTGCCGGAGATCGCGCTCACGCCGGCCGTGGCCACGACCTTCCGCCGGACGTTCGGCGACCGCGTCGCCATCCAGCACAGCGGGCTCTCCGACGGCGAGCGTCACGACCAGTGGCGCCGCATCCGGCGCGGCGACGTCGCCGTCGTGGTGGGCACGCGCTCGGCGGTCTTCGCCCCGCTCGAGCACCTCGGGCTCGTCGTCGTGGACGAGGAGCACGACGGGTCGTACAAGCAGGAGGAGAGCCCCCGCTACAACGGGCGCGACGTGGCCGTGGTGCGCGGGCAGCACGCGGGGGCGCTGGTGGTGCTCGGCTCGGCCACGCCGTCGCTCGAGAGCCAGCAGAACGCGGTGGAGGGCCGCTACGAGCTCGTCGCACTCGAGCGCCGGGTGCTCGACCGGCCGCTGGCCGACGTGCGCATCGTGCACATGCGCGAGGAGTACGCGGCCGAGGGACCGGAGGTCATCCTGAGCCGCGCGCTGCGCGAAGGGCTCGCGGCCCGGCTGGCCCGGGGCGAGCAGGCGCTCGTGCTGCTCAACCGCCGGGGCTACGCGACGGCGGTGTTCTGCCGGCAGTGCGCGGCGACGCTCGAGTGCCCCAACTGCAGCGTGTCGCTGACCGTGCACCGGGCCGAGCGGCGCGCCCGGTGCCATTACTGCAACTACACGATCCAGGTGCCGTCGGCCTGCCCGCGGTGCGCGGGTCCCTACCTGGAGCAGGCCGGGTTCGGCACCGAGCGGGTGGAGCAGGAGATTCGTGCGTGGTGTCCGGGCGCGCGGGTCGCGCGGCTCGACCGCGACGTCACGCGCCGCCGGGGCGCGCTGCAGAACCTGCTGGGGCGCTTCGGCGCGGCCGAGATCGACGTGCTCGTCGGCACCCAGATGATCGCCAAGGGACACGACTTCCCGAACGTGACGCTCGTGGGCGTCATATCGGCCGACGTCGGCCTCGGCCTCGCCGACTTCCGCGCCGGCGAGCGAACGTTCCAGCTGCTGACGCAGGTGGCCGGCCGCGCCGGCCGCGGCGACGCGCGGGGCGAGGCCGTCGTCCAGACGCTCTACCCGGATCACTACAGCATCCGCCACGCCTGCCGGCAGGACTACGGGGCGTTCTTCGCCGACGAGATGCGCTATCGGACGGCCATGCGGTACCCGCCGGTCGTCGCGCTCGTGAACGCCGTCGTGCGCGGGCGCTCGGCCCGCGAGGCCATGGCCGGGGCGGCGGAGATCGTCCGCCGCCTCCGGCGCGGCGCCGGGGCGTTCCGCGTGCTCGGCCCCGCCGTGGCGCCGCTCGGGCGCCTGCGGGGCGAGCACCGCGCGCAGCTCTTCCTCAAGGGCAGGCAGCGGCGCGCGATGCGCGCCGCGCTCACCACGGCCCTTGCGGACCTGCCCGACGTCGCGCGCCGCACGATCATCGACGTGGATCCGCTCAGCGTGCTCTGACGGCTCAGGGGGTGCACCAGGGTGCGCGGTGGCGCGGGGACTCCGAGGGCGCGCGGCTTCCCCAAGTTTGAGGAAGCTGCGCCCCAGCGCGAGTCTGGGCGCCACCTGGCACCTGTGTGCACCTCGGTGCACGGTGCACCTCGTGCACCCTGATCAGCGAGCCCTACGGGTGCGAGATGAGCTGGTACGGCTCGATGGGCGCGGCCGTGAAGCACAGCGCGAAGATCACGAGCGCGGCAAACGCGACCCAGAGCCGGGTCCTGTCGAGCGGCAGGTAGTCGTCCGGTACCGGCGGGTGGCGCGCGCCGATCAGGAAGAACATCACGAGAATCATCAGCGCCACGACCCACCAGCTGGCCGACACGAAGGTGAGCGCCAGGGCCGCGCCGAGCGTCACCAGCGAGATGAGCGTCGCGCGACGCCCGAGGGCCGCGTAGGCGATGTGACCGCCGTCGAGCTGGCTGAACGGCAGGAGGTTGAGCGCCGTCGCAATCAGGCCGAACCACGCGGCGAATGCCATGGGATGGAGGTTCAGCGAGTAGGCGTCGGGAATGCGTCCCCAGACCATCCAACTGGCCAGCTTGAAGAGCAGGGGCTCGCCGAGCTGCAGGCCGTCGAAGTTGGCCGGCAGCCGCTCGAGCGTGGACAGGTGGATGCCCAGGAAGAGCGCGGGCACCAGGACGACGAACCCGGCGATGGGTCCGCCGACGCCGATGTCGAACAGCACGGCCTTGCTGGGAAACGGCTCGCGGATCTTGATGAACGCGCCGATCGTCCCCGTCAGCGGGATCGGCGCGGGCAGGAAGTAGGGTAGCGTCGCGTCCACCTGGTGGCGGCGACACATGACATAATGGCCCATCTCATGGGCGCCGAGGATGGCGAGCAGCGTGCCGCTGTACCAGAAGCCGTGCAGGAGGACCGAGAGGTCCAGCGGCACGGGCGAGCCGCTGAAGCCGGCGCGGAACGACAGCCAGTGAATCGCGCCGGCGAGCGTGGTCGACGCGATCGTCGCGAGCAGCCACAGCGCGTGCACCCAGTACCGGTGCCGGAAGCGCCGGTGCGTCGGCGGCGCGTAGTAGCCCGGCGACACGCGCTCGACCGGAAGATCCGGCAACGGGTTGAACGGATCGCTGGAGGGCGGATCCGAGAGGGGTGGACGTTCGGGCGGCAATACGGTTCCTGTGGCCCTCAGGCTTCGATGTTCTGGAGGTCCTTGCCCGGCTTGAAGCGGATGGTGCGACCGGGCGGGATGCGCACCTCCTTGCCCGTCCGCGGGTTGCGGCCGATCCCGCGCTTGCGGGGCTTGACCTGGAAGACGCCGAATCCCCGGAGCTCGATACGCTCGCCCCGCTGCATCGACAGCCGCATCGCGTCGAAGACCGCGTCCACCGCCACCTCGGCCTTGACCTTGGTGATCTCGGCGACCTTCGAGACCTCGTTGACGATGTCAACCTTGATCATGCTTAGGCGCTCCTCGATATTGGTAAATATCATAGAAATCTGGACTTACGCTGTCAAGCCTATTCCTAACTGCATTTTGAGCGCGGAGCGGGCACATGGCTGAGGGGCGCGACGCCGGACTCGCCTCGGTCGTCCTGGTCGGGCGGCCGAACGTGGGCAAATCGACCCTGTTCAACCGCGTGACGGGAACCCGCCGGGCCATCGTGGCGCCCATGCCCGGCACCACCCGCGACGTGATGGAACAGCCCGCCAGCTGGGAGGGCGCCTCGTTCCGCCTCGTGGACACCGGCGGGCTCTTCGGCGCCAGCGAAGACCCGCTGCACGACCTCGTGGTGCAGCACGGCCACCGGGCGCTCGAGTCGGCCGACCTCGTGGTGCTCGTGGTCGACGGTCGCGAGGGCCTCGTGTCCGCCGACGAAGAAATAGCAAAGGCCGTCCACCGCCTGGGCGTTCCCGTCATCCTGGCCGTGAACAAGACCGACGACAAGCGTGCGCGCGGTCGGGCGATGGAGTTCTACCAGCTCGGCTTCGATCCCGTCATCGAGATCGCCGCCGAACACGGCCAGGGCGTCGGCGATCTGCTGCAAGAGGTGGTTCGCGCGCTGCCGGCCCGGCGCGAGGGCCGCGTCACCCCGGTGCCCGACGCGGCCAAGGAGGTGAGCGTCGCCATCGTCGGGCGTCCGAACGTGGGGAAGTCGTCGCTGGTGAACCGCCTCCTGCACGAGGAGCGGGTCATGGTCAGCGACGTCCCCGGCACGACGCGCGACGCGATCGACGTGCTGATCCGGTGGCACAAGCGCGGGTTCCGGATTGTGGACACGGCGGGCATCCGCCGCCCCGGGCGCGTGGCCGGGGGCGGACAGGTCGAGGCGGTCAGCGTGGTCGTCGCCCGCCGCGCCATCGAGCGCGCGGACGTCGTGGTGCTCGTCATCGACTCGGTCGAAGGCGCGACGGACCAGGACGCGGCCATTGCCGGCGACGCCGAGCGCGCGGGCTGCAGCGTCATCGTGGCCGCCAACAAGTGGGACCTGCAGAAGGGCAAGGGCCCCGACTTCTCGAAGACGTTCGACGAGGAGCTGCGGCGCAAGCTCAAGTTCCTCGACTGGGCTCCCGTGCTGCACATCTCGGCCTCGACCGGCGAGCGGACGCCGAAGCTGCTCGAGACCATCGACCGGGTCGCCGAGTCGCGGCGCCTGCGGATCGGGACGGGCGAGCTGAACCGGTTCATCGAGGCCGTGACCGCCGTGCACCCGCCGACCAGTCCCGGCAAGCGCGAGGTGCGCATCCTCTACGCGGCGCAGACCGGGATCGAGCCGCCGACTTTCGTCTTCTTCACGAACGTGGCGGCCGAGTTCCACTTCTCCTACGAGCGCTTCCTGGCCAACCGCCTGCGCGAGGCATTCGGGTTCGTCGGCACGCCGCTCCGGTTGCACGTCCGCAAGCGGACCCGCCAGGCCGCGAAGAGCAAGGGGTAGTCCCCAGCCCCCAGCCCCCAGTCCCCGTCTGCGTCAGCTCCCTTGGTATACTGTCCCGAACCGTTGACCGCAGATGCCGCCGATCGAGATCCCCAACCGGTCGTTGTTCAAGTCTCCCGAGGTGTGCGCGATCGCCGGGGTGCCGAGCTACGTGTTGCGGACGTGGGAGGCGGAGTTTCGCGACCTGGGCGTCACGAAGGGGAGCGGGCGCGTCTACCGCCGCGCGGACGTCGAGCGCGTGCTGCAGATCAAGCACCTGCTGTTCGTCGAGGGGTTGACGCTCGCGGGCGCCCGCCGGCGCCTGGGCGACGAGCCGCCCGACGCGGCGCCGGCCGGGCCGTCGATCGACGAGCTGCTCGGGCGCGACGCGCGGGAACGACTGCAGCAGGTGCGTCAGGGACTCCGTGACGTCCTGCGGATCCTCACGCGCGAGGCGGGCGGCCACGACGAGTTCGCGCTGCGGCCCGTGGGGTCGCGGCGGGCGCCGGCTCGTTCCGCAGCGCCGAAGCCGACCGCCCGCGTGCGCGGGAAATCCGGGGCGAAGTCGGGTAAGATAGCAGGACGCACGAAGCGCTGACGCGTGCGGCAGGGTCGGGGCGTAGCGCAGCCTGGCTAGCGCACCAGACTGGGGGTCTGGGGGTCCCGGGTTCGAATCCCGGCGCCCCGACCAATTTCCCTTCCGCTCCTGGACGTCCCCCCCTTCTCCGGATCGTGAAAAACCTCTCCCGGCCCTTCTCAAGGCGTTGCGCAGCCGCTACACTTGAGGTTGCCAGCACGCAGCGCCTCGCCGGTCAGGACCACGCGATGAGCCTCCAGCCGACCGGTCGTTTCTTGAATCGGCGGGGACCCCTTCGCCTCGCTCCGCTCCCTCGCCGCCTCCGTCGCCTCGTTCTCGGCGTCGTGGCCGCGTTCGCCGCCGCCGTCACGGTGGCGGCCATGCCGGGGCAGAGCCCTCCACCGCAGGCGAAGCCCGAGACGCAGACTCCGCAGCAGCCCACGTTCCGCGCCGGGGCGAACCTCGTGCGCGTCGACGTGTATCCGATGCTCGACGGCGCGCCCGTGCGCGATCTCACCCGCCAGGACTTCCAGGTGTTCGAGGACGGCGTGCCCCAGACGATCGACACGTTCGAGCACGTCGTCGTCCGGCCGGCCGGCACCGCCGACATCGAGCCGGTGGAGCCGAACTCGCAGCGCGAGGGCAACGCCCTCGCGGCCGATCCGCACAACCGGGTCTTCGTGATCTTCCTCGACACGTACCACGTGCGCGTCGGCGGCTCACACAACATCCGGAAGCCGCTCATCGATCTGATCGACCGCGTGCTCGGCCCCGACGATCTCATCGGCATCATGACGCCCGAGATGCCGGCGACGGGCCTCATCCTGGCGCGCAAGACGGACGTGATCAAGCGCGGGCTCACCGAGAACTGGGTCTGGGGACGGCGCGACGCGACGTCGAGACTCGACCCGGTCGAGGAACAGTACGAGATATGCTACCCGCAGAGTTTCACCGAGCCCGGGCAACGATCCCAGGTCGCCGAGGAGATGATCGAGCGCCGCCGCGAGAAGCTGACGCTCGATGCGATCCACGATCTGGTGATCTACCTGAACTCGATTCGCGAGGAGCGGAAGTTCATCCTGGCCGTCAGCGACGGGTGGCAGCTGTTTCCGCCCGACTCTTCGCGGCTGCTGCAGGCGGGCGCGCCGACCCCGCCGACCGTGGGCGTCGGCACGACGGGACGGCTGACCACCACCGACGAGCGCTCGCCGGTCACCTACTCCGACTGCGAGCGGGATCGGTGGCAGCTGGCCAACCAGGACGACCAGCGGTACTTCCGCGATATCTTCCAGGAGGCCGCGCGCGCCAATGCGACGTTCTACACGATCGATCCGCGCGGTCTGCCTGCGTTCGACAGCTCGATCAGCGACACCCCGCTCGGTTCGACGAGCATCACGCCGCCGTCGGTCGACTCCGCGATCCTCGCCACGCGGCTGGACTCGCTGCGCGCGCTGGCCAACAACACCGACGGCATGGCCGTGCTCAACTCCAACGACATCGACACGGGCCTCAGGAAGGTGGTCGCCGACCTGACGTCGTACTACCTGCTCGGCTACTACTCGACCAACCAGAAGCTCGACGGCAAGTTCCGTCGGATCGAGGTCAAGATCGACCGGCCCGGCGTGAACGTGCGCGCGCGGCGCGGGTACCGCGCGCCGTCCGCCGCGGAGGTCGCCGCCGGCGCGAGGGCGCCCGCGGCCCCGACGCCGGTGTCGGAGGAACGCGCCGCCGTGGACACGGCGCTCGGTCGCCTCGCTCCGCTTCGCCACGACACGGAACTCTCCGTGTGGGCGGTGCCCGTCGGCACGGGCGGCGCGACGCACCTGCGCATCGCCGGGGAGATGCCCATCGCGCTGGCGCGGCGTGACCCGTGGCGCCAGGGCGGTGAGGCCGCGATCATGGTCACCGGCGCGGCCGGCGCCACGCTGGCGATGAGCCGGGTGACGCTGGCGCCAGGCGCCTGGACCTTCGCGGCCGACCTGCCGCTCTCCGGCGCGGGGCAGGCCACCGACTGCAAGGTCGAGGTGCGGCTGAGTCCCACGGTCCGCGGCGCGGCCACGGTGGGGCAGAGCCTGCGCGTGGCGTTGCCGGGGCCCGAACCGCCGGTGCTGGGCGAGCCGCTGCTCTTCCGCCGCGGCCCGACGACGGGTGCCGCGTACCTGCCGGTCGCCGACGTGCGCTTCGTTCACGCCGACCGCCTTCGGCTCGAGGCGCCGCTCGCGCCGGCCGCGGCCGGGCTCGCCGGGCGCCTGCTCGACCGCACCGGCCAGTCGCTCGACATGCCCGTGACCGTGTCCGACCGCACCGAAGGCGGGCAGCGCTGGCTGGTCGCCGACGTCAGCTTCGCGCCGCTCAGTAAGGGCGACTATGTCGTCGAGCTGACGGCCGTCTCGGGCGAGAAGACCGAGCGGAGGCTCGTCGGGATCCGAATCGTCAGCTGACGGGGAGAAAAAGGGACGGGAGCTATTTCCCGGTCGCGGGCACCCCCGCGAGCGGAGCGGAAATAGCTCCCGTCCCTTTTTCTTCTCACACGAGGTCTGGCAGGGCGCGAACGAGGCGCGTCAGCTCGCGCTCGAGCGACGGAAAGACCGCCCGCGCGGTGTCGACGTGACCTTGTAGGGCCGCGTTTTCCAGACGCGCCACGAGATCCTGTGCGGCAATCGCGGGGAAGCCGCCCATCGCGCCCTTGAGGCGGTGCGCCTCGCGGCTCAGCCCCGGCGCGTCGCGGCGCGCGAGGGCGTCGTGGACGGCGTCCAGGAGCGAGGGCGCCTGCTCCAGGAAGAGGCTCACCAGGCGCCGTGCCAGGTCGGTGTCGCCGCCCAGGCCGTCCAGGTACGCCTCGCGCTCGGCCGGACGCCACGGAGGCTCGGCGCCGGCGGCGCGGGGCTGGACGTATCCGGCCACCATCGCCACGAGCTGGTCCTTGCTCACGGGCTTCGACACGTAATCGTCGATGCCGACCTCCAGGCACCGGTCCCGATCGGTCGTGAGCGCCGACGCGGTGATGGCCACGATCGGCACCCGGCGTCCGGTCGCCGCCTCGCGGCGGCGGATGGCCGCGGCGGTCTGGAAGCCGTCCATGTCGGGCATCTGCAGGTCCATCAACACTACGTCGAACTCGGCCTGCTCGAGCGCGGCGAGCGTGGCGGCGCCGCCGGCCACGGCGGTGACCTGATGGCCGCGCTGGCCGAGCAGGTGCGTCACCATCTCGCGCTGGATGGCATTGTCGTCGGCCACGAGCACGCGGCCCGCCGCGCCGGCGGGCGCGGAGGCGGCGTCGGCGTCGGCGTGCGCCGGGG
>JAHECP010000224.1 GCA_024641665.1 Acidobacteriota bacterium | reverse complement strand
GAAGCCTTGCAGCAGGCGCACGGCGAACGCGGCGACGACCGCGCCGGCGGCCAACCCCGCCGCCGCGAGCGCGAGCCCGCGCCCGAGCACGGTCCGCAGCATCTGGCCGGCCCGCGCACCGAGCGCCATGCGAATTCCGATCTCCAGCGTCCGCTCGGTTACCGCGAACGCCATCACGCCGTAGACGCCGACCACCGCGAGAACCACCGCCAGGATCGCCATCACCGACAGCAGCAGCGTGCGGGACCGCGGCTCGGTCACCGACCGCGCGAGACGGACGCGCAGGGATGAGACGTCCACGAGCAGTAGGGAAGGGTCGATCGCCCAGGCCGCCTGGCGCACGGCCGCGGCCAGGCCGGCCGGCTCGCCCGCGGTCTTGATGATGAGCGTGGAAGAGCTGACCTGCCCCTGTGCGAGCGGCAGGTAGATCTTCGGCTGCGGCGGAACGGCAAACCCCTCGTCGTGCACGTCCGCCGCGATGCCGACGACGGTCGCCCAGGGGGTCCCGCTGCCGAGCTTGAGCCGTCGCCCGAGCGGGCTCTCGCCCGGCCAGTACCGCTCGGCCATGGCGCGGCTCACGATGACGGCGGGCTGCGACGCGGCGTCGTCGGCCTCGGTGAACGCCCGCCCCGTGAGGATGGGAATGTGCAGGGCGGCGAAGTACTCGGGCGCGACGCCGCTCCATTTGACGAAGACGTTGTCTTCGCCCGTGGGCCGCTCGAGATGCACATTGCTGGCGCTCATGCCGCCGAGCGGCGTCGTGGAGGCGCCGGCGACGCGTTCGACTCCGGGCAGCGCCCGGAGACGCGCGGTCAGCTCGTCGTAGAAACGGGTCATCGCGGCGGATTCCGCGTCGCGCTGGTCACGCGTCCACACCGAGACGGTCAGCACCCCCGAGGGATCGAACCCGAGCGGCACCGACGTGAGGCGCACGAAGCTCCGCACCAGGAGCGTGGCGCCGACCAGCAGCACGAACGCGAGCGCGATCTCCCCAACCACGATCGCGCCCTGGACGCGGCGGCGGCGCGGGTCGCCCGAGCCGCCCCTGACGCCGTCCTGCAGCACGGCCACCAGGTTGGCGCGCGCGACGCCGAGCGCGGGCAGGATCGCGGCAACGAGCCCCGTCGCGACCGTCGCGGCCACGGCGAACGCGAACACGCGCGCGTCGGGCGCGATGTCGGCCAGACGAGGAAGGTTCGGCGGCAGCAGCCGCTTCACGAACCCGAGCGTCGCCAGCGCGGCTCCGACGCCGACAGCGCCGCCCGCCGCCGACAACAACAGGCTCTCGACCACCAGCTCGCGGACCAGCCGCGCGCGGCCGGCGCCGAGCGCGGCCCGCACCGCGAGCTCGCGCCGCCGCCCGGTGGCGCGCACCAGCAGCAGGTTGGCCACGTTGGCGCAAGCGATAAGCAGCACGAGCCCGACGGCGCCGAAGAGCAGCAGGAGCGCCGGGCGCGTCCGGCCAACCACCTCGTCGAGCCGGGGCACGATCCGGACGCCGTAGCCTTCCTCCTCCCGATTGGCCTCCCCCATGGCACGCTCGACCGCCTCCATGTCCGCGCGCGCGGCATCGAGCGTCACGCCCTTCTTCAGCCGTGCGACGCACTGGAGCTCCCGCTCGTTCCGCGCGTCACGGCGCGACTCGTCCGGCAGAAGCGTCCACAGGTCCGTGTCGGGGTCGGGAAAGTAGAACCCGCGGGGCATCACGCCGACGACGGTGTACGGCCGGTCGTCGAGCGTGATCGGGCGTCCCGCGATCGACGGGTCGGCGCCAAACGCGCGCCGCCAGAGACCGTCGCTCAGGACCGCGACGGCGGGAGCGCCCTTGTGATCCTCCTCGGGCAGGAACGTGCGGCCCAGCGCGGCAGGCACGCCTAAGGTGGCGAACACGCCGGCCGTGACCGTCGCGCCCCAGAGCGCCTCCGGTCGGTCGCCGCCGGTGAGCACGAGCGACCCTTCACCGTAGACCCCGAGCGCGTCGAAGGTGTGGTTGAGGTCGCGCCAGTCTTCGTACTCGGGGTAGGACAGCGGCTTCCTGTCCCACCACCGCGCCATGTCGGAGCCGCGCCACGCCGGGTCGGTCTGCCACACCGTGACGACCCGGCCGGGGTCCGGGTACGGCAGCGGCTTCAGCAGGACGCCGTCCACGACACTGAACAGCGCCGTGCTGGCGCCGATGCCGAGCGCCAGCGTGAGCACGGCGACCGCCACGAACCCCGGCCGCCGCGCAAGCGAACGCACAGCAAGCCGCCAGTCGGACATCGTGCCCCCTGACCCCACCGCTGACCCCTGACCGCCTTGGCCCGCCGGCCTTCGCGCTCGCGCTTCGGCCCGACAAGCCGAAGCTCGAGGAGCGAAGGCGGCTGACCGCTATCTTACCGTCACCGCCTCCAGCCTCACACGCTTCAACTGCTCGTTGAACGCCGCGAGCTCCGTCTGCAGCGTCTCCTCGAGCATGCCGAGCTGCTGATCGACGAGCGCCGACTCCTCCTTGAAGACGACGTAGGACGCGTCGGTCGGCGGCGCATCGCCGGTCTCCACGCTGCGGCGGAGCGACGCCAGCCGGTTGTTCAGCTTGATCGGGAAGTTCAGCGGATCCTGGTTGCTCCGGTTCTTCACCTGGTAGAGCTCCTCCTCGACGGCGCTGAGCTTCTTCTTCAGGGCGTCCCCCGCCGCCGCCACGCGCGCGTCCTTCGTCTTCCCCAGGCGGTCGTCCACCTGGCTCCGGATCGCGCGGATCTTGATCACGGCGTTGTTCGCCTCGCTCGTCTTGTCGCGGATCTGGATCGCCAGGTCGAACTGCTTCTGGAGGTCCGCCTGCGTGACGTCCGAGAAGTTGGGGTTCTCGGTCACGTGGAAGCTCTTCGTCAGCGTCTGGCCGGCGGCTGTCAGGCGCACCTGGTACGTGCCCGGCACGGCGAGCGGGCCGGCGTTGCTCGCGCTCCACAGGATCATGCCCGGGAAGGTCGTGTGGCCGGGATACCGGAGGTCCCACTCGAACTTGTCCAGGCCGACCTTCGTCGATGGCGGCTCGGGCCCGCGCCGGAAGAAGCCGCCGCCGCCTTCCGCCGGGCGCCCGGCGGCCTTCGCCTCGTCCGCCGCGGTCTGGCTGTAGGTCTGCACGACGGCGCCCTTCGCGTCGAGGATCTCGATCGTCACCTTGTCGGCCGGCTGGCGCAGCGTGTAGTAGATCGCCGCCTGGTTGCCCGACCGGATGGCGTCGCGCGGCTGGAACAGCCACACGTCCGCGGCGGCCACGTCCGGCGACATCTGCCGGAGCGGGCTGATGTCGTCGAGGACGTAGAACGCGCGGCCGTGCGTACCGATCACGAGGTCGTTGTCCTTGACGACCATGTCGGCGACCTGCGTGTCGGGCAGGTTCAGCGACAGCGACTGCCAGTGGTCCCCGTCGTCGAACGACACCCACACGCCGTGCTCGGTGCCGGCGTACAGGAGGCCCCGCTTCACCGGATCCTCGCGCACGGCGTGCGCGTAGTCGTCCGCGCGGATGCCCGTGACGATCTTCGTCCAGGTCTTCCCGAAGTCGTGCGTCCGGTAGATGTAGGGCGCGCGGTCGTCGAGGAGGTACCGGTTGGCGGCGAAATAGGCCGTCGCCGGGTCGTGCGCCGACGCGTCGATGATGCCGACCCGCGAGAGCCGCGGCAGGTCGGGCGGCGTGACGTTGGTCCAGCTCTTCCCGTCGTCGCGCGTGACGTACAGCAGACCATCGTCGGAGCCGGTCCAGATCACGTTCTCGTCGAGCGGCGACGGGGCCAGCGCGAAGATCGTCGCGAAGATCTCCGGTCCGTTCATGTCGCCCGTGATCGGTCCGCCCGAGTCTCCGAGCGTCTTCGGGTCGGCCAGCGTCAGGTCGGGGCTGATGCGCTCCCAGGTCTGCCCGTCGTTGGTCGTCTTCCACAGGTGCTGCGACATCGTGTAGAGCACGTGCGGGTTCTTCGGCGAGAAGACGATCGGGAACGTCCACTGCCAGCGCTCCTCGAGCGCGCTCGACGGCTCGCCCGAGAAGAACCAGGGGTAGACCTGGATGTCGCGGATCTCGCCGGTCTTCCGGTTGTACCGGGTGATGAGCGCGCCCTGGCTGCCCGCGTAGAACACGTCGGGGTCGGTAGGGGATTGGGCGATGTGGCCGCTCTCGCCCCCGCCTACGTCGTAGAAGACGGGCGCCGTCCGCACGCCGCCGGGGCCGCCCGGCCTCGCCTCGCTCGACACGCAGGCGGTCGTGTTGTCCTGCTGCGCGCCGCACACGTGGTACGGGAAGTCGCTCGTGGCGATCACGTGGTAGAACTGCGCCGTCGGGTAGTCCTCGTCGGTCCACGTCTCGCCGCCGTTCACCGACACGGTGCCCCCGCCGTCGTTGCTGCCGATCATCCGATCCGGGTTGGTCGGGTCGATCCACAGGTCGTGGTTGTCGCCGTGCGGCACGCGGATCGTCGTTGGGAACGTCTTCCCGCCGTCGGTGGACTTGTAGAACCCGGTGTTCATCACGTACACGACGTCGCGGCTCTTGGTGTCGGCGAAGATGTGCGTGTAGTAGAACGCGCGCTGCCGCAGCTTGCGCTCGTCGTTGGTCTTGGTCCACGTCTCGCCGCCGTCGTCGGATCGGAAGACGCCGCCGTTCTCGTTCTCGACGAGCACCCAGACGCGGTTCGAGTCGGCGGGCGACACGGCCAGGCCGATGCGGCCGTCGATGCCGTGGGGCAGCCCCGGTTTGCGGGTCAGCTCCGTCCAGGTGTCGCCGCCGTCGGTCGTCTTGAAGATGCCGCTGCCCGGCCCGCCGCTCGACATGGTGTAGGACAGGCGGTACGCCTCCCACAGCGCCGCGTACAGGACCTCGGGGTTGTTGCGGTCCATCACCAAATCGACCGCCCCCGTCTTCGCATCGCGGTAGAGCACCTTCCGCCACGTCCGGCCGCCGTCGCGCGACCGGAACACGCCGCGCTCTTCGTTCGGGCCGGCCACGTGGCCGAACGCGGCGGCGTAGACCAGGTTCGGGTCGGTCGGGCTGACGACGATCTTCGCGATGACCTGCGTGTCGTCGAGTCCCATGTGCGACCAGGTCTTCCCGGCGTCGGTCGACTTGTAGACGCCGTCGCCCTGCATGATGTTGCCGCGCAGGCAGACCTCGCCCATGCCGATGTAGACCGTGTCCGGATTCGACTCGGACACGGCCACCGCGCCGACCGACGAGCTCGTGAGCTGTCCGTCGGTGACCGGGTTCCAGGTCACACCGCCGTCGGTCGTCTTCCACAAGCCGCCGCCGACCGCGCCGAAGTAGTACTCGTCGGGCCGCCCGACCACGCCCGCCGCGGCGATCGAGCGGCCGCCGCGCTCGGGCCCGATATTGCGCCACGCGAGCGCCTTGAACAGATCCTTGGCGTAGCCGTCGGCCTGCGCGCGCGGCGCGGCCACGCCGAGCATCACCACGGCCACGGCCGTGCCCAGCGACCGCACGAGCCGGTACGTCTGTCGTCGCGTCATCTCTCGAATCCTCCAGGTGGGCGAGCCGCGCCGCGCGCGATTCCGCGCGGGCGCGTCGAGCGTTCGGGGGAAAGTGGGCTCACTCTAACGGATGGGGCGGGCGGGTGGCAACACAGCGGTCACGGGGCAGCGGTCAGGGGTCAGGAAGAGCCTCTGTCACGCAGCGAGGCGGTGTTGGAGGCGTCGCAGAATGCTCTTCCTGACCGCTGACCCCCGACCGCTGACCCCTGATCGGCGCTAGAATGGTGGAAAGGGAACAGCGGCCGCCTCGCGGCCGCACATCGGCCAAGACCGCCCGGCCTCGGGCGGTACGGGGGACCCAGCGAGACGCCCGGCGTCTCAGGGGCGAATCCGGACCACGGGTCCGGTAGAGGACTTCCAACCTCGAGCCCGGCAGCTAACCTCGTCGGCCATTGGAAGGGCACGTGTCGACAGAAGGCTTCGTCTCGCAGCTCAAGCGGCTGCTCGTCGGCGAACCGATCCCCTCCCACCTCGCCCATCACGAGCGGTTCTCGCGGGTTACCGGGCTCGCGGTCCTGTCGTCGGACCCGCTTTCGTCGGTGGCGTACGCGACCGAGGAGATCCTGCGCGTCCTCGCCCTGGCCGGCGCCGGCGCGCTGGGGCTCGTCAGCCCCATCGGCTTCGTCATCGCCGCCATCCTCGCCGTGGTCGTCTTCTCGTACCGGCAGACGGTGTACGCCTACCCGAACGGCGGCGGCGCGTATATCGTCGCGCGCGAGAACCTGGGCCAGACGGCGAGCCTGGTCGCCGCGGCGGCGCTGCTCATCGACTACATCCTGACGGTGGCGGTCAGCATCGCGGCGGGCGTGGCCGCGCTCACGTCAGCCCTGCCGCAGTGGCATCCCAGCCGCGTGGAGATGACGCTCGGCTTCGTCGCGGTGCTGGCGGTCGGCAACCTGCGGGGCATCCGCGAGTCGGGCCGGCTCTTCGCGGCGCCCACCTACTTCTTCGTCGTCTGCCTGCTGTCGCTCGTGGGCGTGGGCGCATGGCACGTGCTCACCGGCACGGTCGCGCCCGTCACGACGGCCGACGCGCTCATGCCGGCGAGCGAGCCGCTCACGCTGTTCCTGCTGCTCACGGCGTTCTCGAACGGCTGCACGGCGATGACCGGCGTCGAGGCGGTGTCGAACGGCGTACCGGCGTTCCGGCCGCCGGAATCGAAGAACGCGGCCGCCACGATGGTGATGATGGCCACGCTGGCGATCTCGATGTTCCTGGGGATCACGCTGCTCGCGCACGCGTACCAGGTGCTGCCGAGCGCGACCGAGACGGTCGTGTCGCAGCTCGCGCGGGCGGTGTTCGGCGGTCGCGGCCTGCCCTACTACCTGGTCCAGACGGCCACGATGCTGATCCTGGTGCTGGCGGCGAACACCGCCTACGCCGACTTCCCGCGCCTGGCGTCGATCCTGGCGCGCGACCGCTTCCTGCCGCGCCAGTTCATGAACCAGGGCGACCGGCTCGCCTTCTCGAACGGCATCGTCGGCCTGAGCCTGCTCGCCGGCCTCCTGCTCGTGCTCTTCGGCGGCGACACGCACGCGCTCATCCCGCTGTACATGATCGGCGTGTTCGTGTCCTTCACGCTGTCGCAGGCCGGCATGGTCGTGCACTGGCGGCGCGTGAAGGGACCGCACTGGCGGAAGAGCGCCGTCATCAGCGGCTTCGGCGCGCTCGTCACCGGCGTGGTCTTCCTGGTGGTGGCGGCCACCAAGGCGCACGAGGGCGCGTGGATCATCCTGCTGCTGATCCCCCTTCACGTGCTGTTCTTCCGCTCCACGCGGCACCACTACGACGTCGTGGCCTCGCAGCTGTCGCTGAAGGCCTTCGCGCCCTCGGCGCCGCGCACGTCGACGGTCCTGCTACCGCTGAGCGGCGTGCACCGCGCCGTCCTGCAGGCGCTCGACTACGCCCGGACGCTCTCGAGCGACGTGCGGGCCGTGTACGTGAACATCGACTCCGCCACGACCGCGCGCATGCAGGAGGAGTGGGCCACCTGGGGGCAGGGCGTGCCGCTCGTCGTGCTCGACTCGCCCTACCGATCGCTCATGGAGCCGCTGCTCGAGTACATCGAGCGGGTGGAGGCGGAGCACCCCGAGGGGTACGTGACCGTGGTGCTGCCCGAGTTCATCCCGGCGCGGTGGTGGCAGCACCTGTTCCACAACCAGCGGGCGCTGCTGATCAAGGGCGCGCTGCTCTTCCGGCCGCGGACGATCGTCACCAGCGTGCCGTTCCACCTGGCGCGGTAGTCAGGGGTCAGCAGTCAGGGGTCAGGGGCATAGGCGTTAACCTAAGTGTTGACCTACGTGGCAGGCCGGCGGTAGTCTCTGTCTATGAAGCCTGCCCCAATTGACGAGTGGCGCGTGATCGAATCGATGTTGCC
>JAHECP010000002.1 GCA_024641665.1 Acidobacteriota bacterium | reverse complement strand
CGCCGCCCGTCGAGATCTGCATCTCTTCGAACGCGTCGAAGTCGTAGTAGACCGGGGAGCCGCCCGTCGCGGACATGTCCGTGATGTCCACGCCGTCCAGGTTCCACTTCTGCTGCGAGAACGCCGCGCCGCGGGCGATGAAGTTCGACTGCTGGCCCGACTGGCTGCCGCCCACGTTCGAGCGGTCCACCACCACGGCCGGCGTCTGCTCCAGCATGACCCACGGGTCGCGCGCCGACGGGATGCCCTGCAGCGTCTCCTGCGTGAGGTGGGCCGTCTTGCTGGTGGCGCGCGTGTCGATCACCGGGCTCTCGCCCGACACCGTGATCGTCTCCTCCACCGCCGAGACCTGCATCGTCTCGTTGATCTGGGCGTTGAACCCGATCTCGACGCGGATCCCGTCCCGCACGACCGTCTTGAAGCCGGCCAGCTCGAACTGCACCGTGTAGACGCCGACGGGCAGCTGCGGGAACTGGTAGGTCCCGGTCGCGCTGGTGACCGCGACCTGCGGCTGCAACAGGACCGGGCTCGACAAGGTCACCGTGACGCCGGGCAGGACCGCGCCCGTGCTATCGGTGACCTTGCCGAAGATCTGGCCCGTCGGCTGCTGGGCCGACGCGGCGGCTGGACCCGCGATCAGGGCGACCGCGGTCAGCCAGAGGATGAACCGACTTTTCATGGTGTGCTCCTCCTGGATGAACGATGGGGCCGGGGCGTCGTTGCGTCGGGGCGTCCTGGAGCGCCGGCCGACGGCCACCGGCACCCGCCACTGGTGGTACATACAACCAGTATTACTGGTTGCCAGTAGCACAATATGTGCCAGCCCCGATCAGGACAAGACCCCCGTAAACACGGCCGTTCAGGCCGCCTGGAGGAGCGACGTCCGAAGGAGCGGATCGGGATCTCCGAAAATTTGGTTTCTGGCCGTAACGCGGGACGTGGCGACCGGCCTGGGACAGTCGTCCTGGCACCGGCGTCAGGGCCGGTCCCGGTCGATCAACTTGGATACCTCCGGCAGTTCCGCCCCGGCCAGACGGTCGAGCAAGCGCCCGGGGTCCGCGTCGGCCAGGATGATGGCCCGATGCACCGGGCGCACGAAGCGGTCCGCCACGGCGCGGTCGAGCAGCGCCAGCAGGGCGTCGTAGTACCCCTCCACGTTCAGCAGGCCGCACGGCTTCCGCTGCAGACCGAGCTGCGTCCACGCGGCCGCCTCGGTGAGCTCCTCGAGCGTGCCCAGGCCGCCCGGCAGCGCCACGAACGCGTCGGCCAGCCCGGCCATCACGGCTTTTCGCTCGTGCATCGAGCCGACGACCCTCAGCTCGGTGACCCCCTCGTGCGCCAGCGCCTTGGCCGCGAGCGCCTCGGGAATCACGCCCACGACGCGCCCGCCCGCCTCGAGCGCCGCCCCGGCGACGACTCCCATCAAGCCGACGTGGGTGCCCCCATAGACCAGCTCGAGGCCGCGGGCGGCGAGCGTGGCGCCCAGCGCCGCCGCCGCGCGCGCGTACGCCTCCCGCGCGCCGAGGTTCGAGCCGCAGAACACGCACACCCGGGTCATCGCCAGGCCGGCCTCCCGCTCTACTCTAGCCGTAACCGGCGCCCGGCGGCGCCGGGGATCGTCCGGACGCGCCCCGTGGTACCATGTGGCATTCTGTCCCCAGCGCGCGAATCCGCTCGGCGGCCGGGCCGCCGGCCGCGCCGGATCCACTCATGACTCGACGTCGGACGCTCATCGGCGTGGGAGCTGCGGTCTGCCTGACGCTCGGGGCGCTGTGTGTCGCGCCGCACCGGCCGGCCGTCCCCGCCTCGTCCGACCGGATCGACGACCGCGCGTTCTGGGGCATGGTCACCGGCTTCTCGGAGCCGGAGGGCTATTTCCGCTCCGACAATCTGGTCTCGAACGAAACCACGTTCCAGGCGGTGATCCCCGAGCTCGAGCGGCGGACCGCGGCGGGTGGCGTCTACCTCGGCGTGGGACCCGAACAGAACTTCACCTACATCGTGGCGCTCCGGCCGCGGCTGGCGTTCATCATCGACATCCGTCGCCAGAACCTGCTGCTCCACCTCTTCTACAAGGCGCTGATGGAGCTCTCGACGGACCGGGCCGATTTCGTCGGTCGTCTGTTCTCGCGTCCGCGCCCGGCGTCGCTGAACGCCGCGTCCACGGTGAAGGAGCTGTTCGACGCCTACGACACCGTCGCGCCCAGCCGCCAGCTGTTCCTCGAGAACCTGCGCCTGGTTCGCGATCGCCTCGTCCGCGTGCACGGGTTCGGACTCTCGACCGACGACCTGCACGTCATCGAGGTCGTCTACGAAGCGTTCCACGCCGGCGGGCCGGACCTCACCTACGCCTTCCCGCGGCTGTCTCGCGGCTACGGCGGGTTCCGCGGGTACCTGGGGTACGGCGGGCGTTTCCCGAGTTACGCCACGCTGATGACCGAGACCGACGACCAGGGCCGGCCGCAGAGCTATCTCGCCAGCGAGGCGCGGTTCCAGACCCTCAAGGCCCTCGAGGAGGAGAACCGCATCGTGCCGGTGGTGGGCGATTTCGCCGGCGACAAGGCGCTCCGCGCCGTGGGTGACTACCTGCGCCGGCGTGGCGTCACCGTGACGGCGTTCTACACCTCGAACGTCGAGCAGTACCTCTTTCGCGGCGACGACTGGCGGCGGTTCTTCGGGAACGTCTCCACCCTGCCGGTCGACGACGCGAGCACGTTCATCCGGGCGTATTTCAACTACCGGTTCCGCGACCGGTCGATGCCGCCCGGCCCGCGGTCGGTCACCCTGCTGAACCCCATCTCCCGCCTCCTGACCGCCTTCCACCAGGGGCGCATCCAGGGCTACGACGACGTGATCGCGCTGTCGATACAGACATCGATCCCCGCCGACGCGAACCGCTGAAGGCGATAGGCGGCGTCGCGGGCTTGCGCCGCGCGGAGGGCCGAGCGCGCGGACGCGCCGCGGACGAGCGTCGCCGAGTCCTACGACTGAGGCCCGCGCGGGGTGCCGTCGCCGGGCGCCGCGCCGGGCGGAGGCTCGGCGTACAGCCCGTCGATGATCTCGCTCCAGCGCCGCTCGACCGCCCGGCGCCGGACCTTCATGGTCGGCGTCAGCTCGCCGCGCGCGATGCTGAACTCCTCGGGCAGGAGCGCCACCTTCTTGATCCGCTCGAACTGGGCCAGCCCGCGGTTCACCTCGTCCACGATCGCCTGGTAGAGCGCGACGACGTCGGGGCGCCGCACGAGCTGGTCGCGCGGCCCGGCCGGCCGGCCGAGCTCGCGCAGGCGGCGCTCGAGCGCCGCGAAGTCGGGCACAATCAGGATCGCCGGGAACCGGCGCCGCTCGCCGAGGAGCACCGCCTCGGTCACGAGCAGGTTGAGGCGCACCACGTTCTCGATCGGCTGCGGGGCGATCTTCTTGCCGCCCGAGGTGACGAGCACGTCCTTCTTGCGGTCCGTGATGACCAGGAACCCGTCGGGCTCGATCCGCCCCACGTCGCCGGTGTGGAACCACCCGTCGACGAGGACCGCGGCGGTGGCCTCCGGACGGTTGTAGTAGCCGCGCATCACGTTGGGTCCCCGCGCGAGGATCTCGCCGTCGTCGGCGATGCGCAGCTCGACGCCCGGCAGCGGCGGGCCCACCGTGCCGAAGCGCGGGGCCTCGAACGGGTTCACGGTGAGCACCGGCGACGTCTCGGTCAGGCCGTAGCCCTCGACGATCGTGAGCCCGGCGCCGTAGAAGAACCGGCCGATGGCGGGCGACAGCGCCGCGCTGCCGGACACGAACGCGCGCACGCGCCCGCCGACCCGCGCCCGGATCCGGGCGAACACCAGGCGATCGGCGAGCGCGTGGGCGCCGCGGATCCACGGCGGCGGGCGGCGGCCGTCGAGTTGCGCCGCCGTCCAGGCCTCAGCCGCCTTGACGGCCCACGCGAACACCGCCCGCTCGAGCGCCGGACCGCGCGCCACCGTGTCGAACACGCGCGCGCGCACCTTCTCGAACACGCGGGGCACGCCCGTCATGATCGTCGGGCGCACGGTCATCAGGTCGCGCGGCAGGGTGTCCATGGCCTCGGCGAAAACGACCGACGCGCCGGCGGCGAGGTACGCGTAGACGACCGTGCGCTCGAAGGCGTGGCTGAGGGGCAGGAACGACAGGGCGACGTCCTCCTGGCGGACCGGCAGGACCTGCAGGCAGCCCTTGACGTTGGACACGATGTTGCCGTGGGTGAGCATCACCCCCTTCGGCTCCCCGGTCGTGCCCGACGTGTAGATGAGCGTCGCCAGGTCGTCCGCACGGACCCGCGCCGCGCGGTCGCGGTACTCCTTGGCGACGCCCCAGCCGCCGCGGATCCGGTCGTGGCCGCGCGCCGCCACCGCGTCCAGCGTGAGCGCGCCGGGCACCGCCGCCTCGGCGCCGGCCGTCAGGACGATCAGCGTGTGGAGCGACGGCACGGACGGCCGGGCCTCGGCGAGCTTCGCGAGCTGCGCCGCGTCGGCGCCGGCGGCCATCCGCACGCCCGCATCGGCCATCACCGCGGCCGCCTGCGCCGCCGTCAGCGTCGGGTAGACCGGCACCAGCACGGCGCCGATCGTCAGCACGGCCAGGTCGATCACGAGCCAGCCGGGGCGGCTCTCGGACGCCAGCGCAATCCGGTCCCCCGCCTCGAGGCCGAGCGCCTCCAGACCGAGCGCCACGTCGCGAATGCGGTCGAAGAGCTCGCGGCTGGACAGCCACTCCACGGCCTCGCCGCGACACCGGCCGATGTACTGATCTTTGGGATACCGTCCGGAGACGTAGAAGGGCAGGTCGGCCAGCGTCTGCAGGGCGTCCTCTCGAGCAATCTCGGGGTTGAAGCCGCCGGCCACGGGGGGGATTATAACGGCTTACGGCTCAGGGCTCACGGCTGAAGCTGGGTGGCACAGGTCTCTGACCTGTGCCAGGATCGCCCAGGTCGAAGACCTGGGCCACCGGAGCGCACCGCAGCCCCCAGCCCCCAGTCAGTATCCAGCCTCAGCGTCCACGACGTTCAGCAGCGGCTCGCCGCAGTCGAAGCGGCACAGGTTCTCCGAGAAGAGGTCGGTGACGACGTCCCAGTAGTCGCCGCGGAAGCCGGCGGTGTGGGGCGTGAGGATGACGTTCGGGAGGCGCCAGAGCGGGCTCTGCGGATCCAGCGGCTCGTGCTCGACGACGTCGAGCGCCGCGCCGCCGATGGCGCCACGCCGGAGCGCGTCCACCAGGTCGGCCTCGGCCACGAGCTTGCCGCGGCCGACATTGACCAGCAGCGCGCCCGGCTTCATGAGCGCCAGCTCGCGCGCGCCAATCAGGGCGCGCGTCGAGGCGGTCAGCGGCGCGGCCAGCACTACCACGTCGGCGCGCCCCAGCAGCTCGTCGAGGTCGGCCGGGCCACCCAGCCACGCCACGCCGGCGGTCGCCCCGCGGTCCGGCCGGCGGCGGATGGCCACGACCTCGGCTCCGAGCGCGGCGGCGGCGTGCGCCACGGCCGAGCCCACCGCGCCCAGCCCCACCACACCCACCGTCGCTCCGCGCAACAGCCGGATCGGCGGGTCGGCGCTGATTTCCTGCTGCGCCCACACGCCCTCCGCCTGCCGGCGCACGGCGACGTGCAGCTTGTGGAACGCCATGATCGTCACGCCCATCACGTGCTCGGCGATCACGTCGCCGTGCACGCCGCGCGAGTTCGTGAGGACGATGCCACGCGCGGTCAGCTCGGACGACAGGAGGCTGCCGACGCCGGCGGCCGAGCTGTGGATCCAGCGCAGTCGGGGGGCCGCTTTGACGACGTCGCCGCGCAGGCGGGACGAGAACGCCACCTCGCTGTCCGCCGCCTCACGAACCATGGCCTCCTGGTCCTCGGCCATGGCGAACGTGTGACGCGGGAAGCGCTCTCGCAGCCGGTCGACGTGCCGGCGCGGAATCTTCCAGACGTCCGTCTCGGAGAAGATGGCGACGAGGACCTTCATCGTTCCGAATGTCGAATTTGGAATGTCGAATGTCGAATGAGAAGCTCGGGATCACGCGGCGCCGGTCCCGGCTGGCCTGTTGTCCGCAACGCCAGCGGGGTCAGATGCCCTTCATTCGGCATTCCGCATTCGACATTCGACATTACTCCCGTCTCTTGTACGTCCCGCTCTTCCCCCCGCGCTTCTCGATCAGCCGGATGTTCCCGATGACCATGGCGCGGTCCACGGCCTTCACCATGTCGTAGACGGTGAGCGCGGCGACGGCGACGGCCGTGAGCGCCTCCATCTCGACGCCGGTCTGCGCGGAGGTCTTCACGCGCGCTTCGATCTCGTAGCCGTCCTTGCGCGGGTGGAGGTCGACGCTGACGTGCGTGAGCGGCAGCGGGTGGCAGAGCGGCACCAGGTCGGCCGTCCGCTTGGCCGCCATGATGCCGGCCAGCCGCGCCGCCTGGAGCGGGTCGCCCTTCTGCAGGGTGCCCTCCCGGATGGCCCGCACCGTCGCGGCCGACATCCGGATGGCGCCGCGCGCCACCGCCTCGCGCGCGGTGACCGCCTTGGCTCCCACGTCCACCATCCGCACCCGCCCGGCCTCGTCCACGTGCGTCAGTCGTTTCTTCTCTTGGATCGGCGGGGTCCCCTGCACCCCGCCTGGCCCGGTCGCTCGCGGGGACCCCTTCGCCCCGCTCCGCTCCCTCGCTTTCCGTGTCACTTCTCGTGCCTCGTTCCCATTAGGTGGCGCATTCCGTGTCCCATTCCGTGTCCCATTCCGTGGTTCCTTCCGTGGTTCCTTCCGTGGTTCCTTCCGTGGCTCATTCCGTCGTGTCCCCCCAGGCCAGGTGGAACGACAAACTCTCCATCGACACGGTCAGGTCCACGCTCTTGAGCTTCACGTCGTCGGGCACGCGCAGGGCACCGGGCGAGAAGTTCAGGATGGCCTTCACGCCGGCGGCGACCACCTTGTTGACGACCCCCTGGGCCGAGGCCGCGGGTACCGCCACGACGACAATCCCGATCTTCTCGCGGTGCACCAGGCGCTTGAAGTCCTGGATGTCGTGGATGGGGACGCCCCCCCGGGAATGCAGCCCGATCTTCTGGGACTGGCTGTCGAACAGCATCACGATGTCGAAGCCCTCCTGGCGGAAGCCGGGGTAGTCGGCCAGCGCCAGGCCGAGGTTGCCGGCGCCGACGATGGCCACCCGGACCTCCCGGTCGAGGCCGAGGATCTGGCGCAGGTGGCGCTTGAGCTCCTTGACGTAGTAGCCCACGCCCCGGACGCCGAACTCGCCGAAATACGCCAGATCCTTGCGGATCTGGGCGGCGTTGAGGTGGAACTGGTCGGCCAGGGCCTTCGATGAAATGGTGCGGACCCCCGACTGGTCCAGCTCGTTGAGGCAGCGGAGGTAGACCGACAGCCGGTTGGTCGTCAGTTCGGAGATCTGCTCGGCCAGCGGCCGTGGCTTGTTCTGCTCATTCACAAGGGTGGAGCGATTCTAGGAGGGCGCCGCAAGCCGCGTCAAGCGCCTCGTCGCGGAGCCGCGTGATAGAGTTAAGCGTTGTCATGCTGGAGGGATACCGCACATGTCATCAGCCATCGACGGTCTGAAACCGCCCCTCGTCTGGAAGTACTTCGCCGAGCTGGCGCGCATCCCGCGCTGCTCCAAGCACGAGGCCGCGGCGGCCCGGTTCGTGCTCGACACCGCGAAGCGGCTCGGCCTGGCGGCCAGGCAGGACAAGGCCGGCAACGTGGTCGTGAAGAAGCCCGCCTCGGCCGGGCGTTCGCGCGTCAAGAGCATCTGCCTGCAAGGCCACCTGGACATGGTCTGCGAGAAGAACGCAGGCACGACCCACGACTTCAGCAAGGACCCCATCGAGCTCGTGCGCCGGGGTGACGTGATGATGGCCAACGGCACGACCCTGGGCGCCGACAACGGCGTCGCCGTGGCCACCAACCTCGCCATCATGGAGGACAAGTCGCTCGAGCACGGCCCGCTCGAGTTCCTCTTCACGATCGACGAGGAAACGGGCCTGACCGGCGCGCACAGCCTGCAGCCGGGCTTCGTCGAGAGCCGGACGCTGCTCAACCTCGACTCCGAGGAGGAGGGGGCCCTGTACGTGGGCTGCGCCGGCGGACAGGACACGGTCGGCACCTGGAAGGTCGAGGTCGAGCCGGCCGCGGCCACGCTGGTCGCGCTCGAGGTCACCGTCTCCAGCCTCAAGGGCGGCCATTCGGGCCTCGAGATCGACAAGGGCCGCGGCAACGCGCTGAAGATCCTGAACCGGGTGCTCATCGCGCTGGGCGACCTCGGCGCGCGCCTGGCCTCCCTCAACGGCGGCAACAAGCGCAACGCCATCCCGCGCGAGTGCCGGGCGCTCGTGTTCGTGCCCAAGGCGAAGGTCGAGGCGGCGCAGGCGCTCATCGCCGAGTGGCACACCATCGTCCGGGGTGAGCTGGCGACCGTGGAGCCCGATCTCGAGGTGACGGCCGCGCTGGTCAAGAAGCGCGGGGCGGTCCTCAAGAAGAAGTACCAGCGGCAGATCGCGCAGGTCATCGCCGCCCTGCCGCACGGCGTCACGAAGATGAGCGCCGACATCCCGGGCCTCGTGGAGACGTCGACCAACGTGGCCGTCGTGACGACCCAGGGCAAGAAGGTCACCCTCGCCACCAGCCAGCGGAGCTCCGTGGCGTCCGAGATCCGCGAGATCGCCCAGACGGTGCGGACGATCTTCGAGATGGGCGGCGCCGAGGTCGACCAGGGCTCGGGCTATCCGGGGTGGAAGCCGGACATGGACTCGCCGATCCTCAAGCGGGCGATCGCCACCTACGAGAAGCTCTACGGCAAGACGCCGGAGGTCAAGGCGGTCCACGCGGGCCTCGAGTGCGGCATCATCGGCGAGAAGTACCCCGGCATCGACATGGTGTCGTTCGGTCCGACGCTCGAGGGCGTGCACTCGCCGGACGAGAAGATCTACATCAACACGGTGCCGAAGTTCTTCGAGTACCTGATGGCGATTCTGAAGAACGTCCAGTAGGGTGGAGCGTTCGGGGCCGAGAGCCTGCGAACCGGCCAAGACGAAGGGCCGCGGGACCAGTCCCGCGGCCCTTCGTGTTTACGACCGGCAAAGCGGCTACATCACCGCGACGGGCGGCGCCGGCTCGTCGGGCGACCCGGCCTTGGCGAGCGGCCGGAAGATCAAGTAGCCGGCCAGCACGGCCGCCATGACGATCGAGAGCCACGGCGTGCCGAACCACTCGGTCTCCCAGAAGGCGCCCCGGAGGAACACGACCGTGGCCACCGCCAGCCCCGCCAGCGCCTCGCCGGCGATCAGGCCCGAGGCGACCAGCACGCCCGTGTTCTCGACGCGCGCCTTCTGCGCGGCGTTGTACCGGCGCCGGACCGTGCGGCTGTCCACCCAGCCGCGGATCATGCCGCCCACGAAAATCGCGAACGTGGTCTCGAGCGGCAGGTACATGCCCACCGCGAAGAGCATCGGGCTCTTGACGCGGATCAGGATGAGCGAGATGCCGAGCGCGATGCCGACGATGACGAGCGGCCACGCCATTTCGCCGCCTACGATGCCCTGCGCCAGCGTGGCCATCAGGCCGGCCTGCGGCGCCGAGAGCTGGCGGTCGCCGAAGCCGGTGCCGCCCTGCGCGATGTTCGAGAAGTGCAGGACGTAGAGCGGGAAGAAGAGGAGCGCGCCCGCGGCCACGATGCCGATGAGGTCGCCCACCTGCATCTTCCACGGGGTGCCGCCGAGGATGTGTCCGACCTTCAGGTCCTGCAGCATCTCACCGGCCACGGCCGACGAGACGCAGACCACGGCGGCCACGCCGAGCACGGCGGCCACGCCTTTGTTGCCCTCGGCGCCCACGATCACCATCACGAGCGCCGCGACAATCAGGGTGGCGAGCGTCAGGCCCGACACCGGGTTGTTCGACGAGCCGATCAGCCCGACCAGGTTGCCGGACACGGCGGCGAAGAAGAAGCCGGCGATCAGCATCACGATGGCGGCGAGCGTCGCCGACCCGATGCCGCCCGTGAAGTAGAAGTAGAGCGCCACCATGAGCAGGAACACGAGCGTCACGCCGATGATCACGGTCTTGAAGCTGAGGTCGCGCTCGGTGCGCTCGGTGGCCTCGGCCGCCGCGGCCGACTTCTTCAGGTCCGCCACGCCGCGCTTGATGCCGAGGATCAGGTTCTTGCGCATCCGCCACAGCGTGTAGGTCGCGCCGACCAGCATCCCGCCGACCGCGATGGGCCGCACGATGTAGAGCCAGAAGCGCGTCGAGAGCGCGATCCACGTGTCCTGGGCGCCGGGCGCCATGCCGGTGTTGGCGGCGAAGCTGTCCATCACGGTCGGGCCCAGGAAGAAGACGAGCAGGGGCACGAACAGCCCCCAGGAGAGCAGGCCGCCCGCGAAGTTGAGCGCCCCGAGCTCCGGTCCGATGATGTAGCCCACGCCGATGTAGGCCGGGCTCACGGCCGGGGCCGACATCAGCGAGACGCCGCCGGCCGGCACCGTGTAGTCGGCCCGCCGGAACCCGAGCCGCACGAAGCTGCGGCCGATCTCCCCGACGCGCAGCACGAAGTCGTTCGACGACAGGAACACGTGCAGCGCGCTCAGCAGCTGGATGAAGGCCCCGACGCCCATCGCCTGGAACAGCTGTTTGGCGGCTGCGGCGCCGGTCTGGCCGGCCTTGTGGATCTCGGAGGCCGCCACCGACTCGGGGAACGGCAGCTCCGGGTCCTCCACCATGATCCGCCGCAGGACCGTGACGAACAGGATGCCGAGGATCCCGCCCACGATCATCAACGCCGACGCCATCAGGTAGTCGTGCAGCGTGTCGAAGGTCCACAGGTGCAGGATCACGAAGGCCGGCAGCGTGAAGATCGCACCGGCCGCGACCGACTCGCCGATCGAGCCCACGGTCCGCGCGAAGTTCTCTTCCAGCAGGCTCCCGCCGAAGATCCTGAGGACGGCCATGCTGATCACCGCGGCCGGATAGGTCGCGGCAATGGTCATGCCCGCGCGCAACCCCAGATAGGCGTTGGCGGCGCCCAGCACGACGGCCATCACGAGCCCCAGCAGGAGCGCCCGGATGGTGAACTCCGTCATGGTGGTGCTGGCGGACACGATGGGGCGATACGCCCGACTCTGTTCACCTTGAGGAGAAGAAGAAGGAGTCGCCATAGGGTGCGCATATTAGCAGAGATCGCGGCCGTTTGGGCCCGACTTCTCCGGCCCGCGCCGGGCCTCCGCTGTGGTGGTATCCTGGGCTCGTGGCGTCTTCCCGCAGGCCGCCCCGCGCGGCGCTCGCCGCGCTGGCGCTGGCCGCCTCGGTCGGGTCCCTTCTCGCCGCGCCGCCCGCGGCCGCGCAGCCGCTGAGCCGCTTTGCGACCACCGTCGCGGCGCTCGTCCACTTCCCCGTCTTCTTCAACGGCCGCACCGTCGTCGTGCGCGGCGAGCTGCGCCACCAGGACCACACCGTCGTGCTCATCGGCCCGGATGCCGGCAAGAGCGTCTATCTGGTCTTCAAGGGTGCCGCGCCGGAGGACGGCCAGGTCGAGGTCCGCGGGACGATGTTCGACGTCGGCAAGCTCACCGAAAACGACCGTCACCTGAGCGGCATCGATCTCGAGTCCATCCTGCAGACCGAGACCAACGGTCGCTGGCCCGGCAGCGGCGACGTGCTGCTCGTCATGGTGGACCAGGTCGCGCCGGCCTTGCCGCCGACCGCGCCGTCGGTCCGGACGGTCGCGCTCGACCCGGGCCGTTACGAGGACCTGCGGGTGACGCTCGTCGGGCGGTTCCGCGGCGCCAACCTGTACGGCGACCTGCCCCGGGCCCCGGGCAAGAGCAAGTGGGACTTCGTGCTGCAGTCGGCCGACGCCGCCGTCTGGGTTACCGGCCTGCGGCCGCGCGCCAGGGGCCTCGACCTCGACCCGGACGCGCGCCGGGACACGGGCCGGTTCGTGGAGGTCTCCGGGGTCGTGAAGCACGAGGACGGCGTGGTGTGGCTGGAGGGTCAGCTGATCGCCCCGGCCGACGCGCCGGCCGAGACCGAGGCCCCGGCCACGATCGTCCCCCCGCAGGGACCGCCGCCCGAGGTCGTCTTCAGCGCGCCCATCGCCGACGACGTCGACGTGTCGCCCTCGACGACCGTGCGCATCCAGTTCTCGCGCGACATGAAGGCCGCCACCTTCAAGGACCGCGTGCGGGTGGCCTACTTCGGCGGCGCCGCCGGCCCCACGCCCACGCCGCCGGCCTTCCGCACCGCGTACCACGACGACGAGCGGGAGCTGGAGATCACCTTCGAGCAGCCTTTGCAGCGCTTCCGCAGCGTTCGCGTCGACCTGCTCGAGGGCATCACCGCGCTCGACGGCGCCGTCATGGCACCCTGGAGCCTCACCTTCAGCGTCGGGGCGGGCCCACCGGCCCCTGCGCCAGCATCGCCTCCACCCGGGCCCGCGCCTCGCTGACGACCCAGTCGCGCCGGTCGAAGTCGAGGCCGGCCGTCTCGATGGGCTCGCCAATCCGCACCGACACGGTGACCGGCCAGATGATCGGGCTGCCCTTCCGCATGGCCGCCCGGGCGCCGTAGATGGCCACCGGCACGACGGGAGCCCCGGCCTTGAGGGCCATCACGAAGCCGCCCTTCTTGAACGGCAGCAGCTCCCCGCTCCGGCTCCGGGTGCCCTCCGGGAAGATCAGGAACGACGCGCCGGCGCCCAGCGCTTCGGCGGCCCGGTCGATGGCGGGCAGGCTCTGCTCGCGGTTGCCGCGCTCGAGCGGCACGAACCCCACCGTCTCGAACGCCCGCCCCAGCACCGGCAGCTTGCGCAGCTCGGCCTTGTAGAGAATCCGCAGGTTGGGACAGAGGTCGCGGAACACGAGGAAGATGACCGGCGGCTCCACGTTGCTGCTGTGATTGACGCAGTAGACCGCCGCGCGGTCGCGCAGGATGTGCTCGGTGCCCTCGACGCGATACCGGATCCCGCTCAGCCGGACGCCGAGCTGGATGCCCGGCAGCCCGACCCGGTACACGAGCGCCGGCCAGCGGAACACGAGAGCCACGAGGATGCACGGCGGGCCGACGACGAGCGTGTAGAGCGACACGCCGACGTAGGTGGCCACGGTGCGCAGGGCGGCGATCAGGGAACGCACGTCGGGAACCGGCTCCGGGTGGGGCCGTACACGAAACGGCCCGGCGCGGGTGATGCGCCGGGCCATGCTATCACCGGAAGGGGCGCGGCTAGGACGCCTTGGCGGTGCGGCGGGCCGTGACGCGCGTCGTGGCCTTGGTGACCTTGGCGCGGGCCATGGCGCGGGTCTTGTTCGCCAGACAGCGCTCCAGCGCGCGGTCGACCTTCTGGTCGACCAGGTCGACGGTTTCCTGCATCACCTCCGCGATCTCGGTCACGACCAGGAACTTCGCCCGGTCGAGCATCCGCTTCTCGCGGAACGACAGGTTCTTCGAGCGGGCCAGGTGGGTCAGGTTCTTGAGGACGTCGACGACGTCGTAGATCGACCCGCTCCGCATCTTGTCGGAGTTGTCCTTGAAACGGCCCTTCCAGTTCTGATGGTTGTCGATCTTCCCGTCTCCGAGCAGCGAGAAGAGCTTGTCCACCTCAACGCCGGCAATCGCCCGCCGCAGTCCCACGCCTTCGACGTTGTCCAGCGGCACGAGCACGGTCGTTTCGTTGGCAATCATGCGAAGGTGGTAGAAACCGCAGGTTGTGCCGAGAATTGTCTTGGTTTCGATGCCCTCCACCACGCCGAGTCCATGATTCGGGTAAATGACCTTGTCGCCAACCTGGAATGTCAATTCGGTATCTCCCGTGTGGAACGCCGCGAGTAGGTTAGGTGTGACGTTGACCGGCCCGTCTCTACAGTATAACTCAGCGTGAGGCGGTTCGGCAACGGAAAAGCCCCAAAACGGCCGGTTTTACCCACATTTTCCCGCAAAGGGGCGTCTTCAGGACACCCCGGACGGCGGCCTGTTCTGTCAGTTACCCGAAAGCCTGGCCTGCCCCTCAGCGTCCCCTGAACGTCATCTGAAGTCCCGTAAACGTCGTCTGAAGTGTGAGTTGCCGCTCGCGCCGGCTGCTGGCTGTCGCGAGCGACCCGGCCCTCAAGGCCCCGGCACGGAGGGGCGCCGGCCGTCGCGGTATACTTCGCGTCGACCCCGCCGATGCACCGCGGTCTGTGGCCTCTGCGAGAGACGCTCCATGACGCTCCACCTGACGGACTACGATCGGGCGCTCGCCGGGGGCGATCTCGGTCCCGCGGCTCGGATGGCCATGTCCATCCTGGTCCGGATGGCCGAGGTCTACGGCGCCGCCGAGATGATGGACATCACGCAGGCGCACATCGACAGCACCATCTACATCGGCGAGGCCGGTCTCGAGTACGCCGAGCGGCTCGCCGCGCTCGGGGCCCGGGTGTCGGTCCCCACCACACTCAACGTCAGCGGCGTGGACGAGCACCACTGGCGCGAGTGGGCCGTGCCGGCCGACTGGGCGGCCAAGGCGCATCGCCAGATGCTGGCGTATCAAGGCATGGGCTGCCAGCCGACCTGGACCTGCGCGCCCTATCAGACCGACATGGCGCCGCGCTTCGGCCAGCAGATCGCCTGGGGCGAGTCGAACGCCATCGCCTACGCGAACTCGGTGCTGGGAGCCCGCACCAACCGCTACCCCGATCTGCTGGACGTCTGCGCGGCCATCACGCACCGCGTGCCCGCGGTGGGTCTCCACCTGACCGGGCCTCGTGCCGGCCAGGTGCTCATGCGGCTCGTCGGCGTGCCCGAGGCGCTCCAGCGGCACGATACCTTCTATCCCGTCCTGGGCCACCTGATGGGCCAGATCGCGCAGGACCGGAACCCCGTCGTCACCGGCTTCGCCGTCCGGCCGACCGACGACCAGCTGAAGGCGCTCTCGGCGGCGTGCGCCACGTCGGGCACCGTCGCCTTGTTCCACCTGGTGGGCATCACGCCCGAGGCCCCGACCGCCGACGCCGCGTTCCAGGGCCGGGCGCCCGAGCTCGAGCTCGACGTCACGCTGGACCGGCTACGCATGGCGCGCCGCGAGCTGACGACGGCCGAGGGGGCCGCCCTCGATCTCGTGGTGCTCGGCAGCCCGCACTTCTCGTTCAACGAGTTCAAGGCGCTGGCGCCGCTCCTCGAGGGGCACGAACGCCACCCGTCGGTGCAGTTCCTGGTGACCTCGAGCCGCCTGATGCGCGATCTCGCCCGCGACGCCGGGCTGCTGGCGCCCCTCGAGCGCTTCGGCGGGCGCCTCACCGTGGACACATGCATCCTGGCGACGCCGATGCTGCCGAAGACCGTGAAGCGGCTGATGACCAACTCGGCGAAGTACGCCTACTACTCGCCGGGCCTGCTCGGCACCGAGGTGGTGTTCGGCGGGCTCGCCGACTGCGTCAACTCCGCCGTCGCGGGCCGCGTCGTCCGCGACGACTCGCTGTGGGAGTGATGGCCATGCCCCGCCGGCTGCCCGCGCTGCTCGTGCTCGTGATGGTGTCAGCCTGCGCGTCGAGCGGCCCGTCGCGCGAGGCGCGGGTCGACGCGGTCTTCGCCGAGTACGACCACCCCGACTCTCCCGGGTGCGCGCTGGGCGTGATCGAGAACGGCCGGTTGACCTACGGCCGCGGCTATGGGATGGCCAACCTGGAGTACCACCTCCCGATCACGTCCCGATCGGTGTTCCGCATGGCGTCGGTCTCGAAGCAGTTCACCGCGGCGGCCGTCGCGCTGCTCGCGGCGGACGGGCGTCTCTCTCTCGACGACGACGTCCGCAAGTACCTGCCGGAGATGCCCGACTTCGGCACGCCGGTCACCATCCGCGAGCTCCTCCACCACACGAGCGGCGTGCGCGACTACCTGACGCTCTTCTCGCTCGCCGGCTACCGGGACGACGATTTCTACACCGACGACGAGGTGGTGGCGATGCTGGCGCGGCAGAAGGCGCTCAACTTCCCGCCCGGCCGCGAGTTCCTCTACAGCAACTCGGGCTACTTCCTGCTGTCGGTCATCGTCAAGCGCGTGACCGGCGAGCCGCTGAGCGCCTACGCGCAGCAGAAGATCTTCGGCCCGCTCGGCATGACAAGCACCCATTTCCACGACGACCACACGCGGATCGTCCCGAACCGGGCGACCGGCTACAGCCGCCGCGACGACGGGACCTGGCGCATCGACCAGACCACGCTGGACATGATCGGCGACGGCGGCGTCTTCACGTCGATCGACGACCTCGTCAAGTGGGATCGCGTCTACCAGGATCACGCGCTGGGCGGACCGGCGCTGGTCCGGACGCTGCTGACGCCCGGGGTGCTCAACGACGGCACCCGCACCGGCTACGCGTTCGGTCTCGAGCTCGGGACGTACCGCGGGCTGCAAACTGTTGCGCACGGCGGCGCGTTCGTCGGCTTCCGGACGGCGATCCTGCGCTTCCCCGCCGAGCGGGTGTCGATTGCGGTCCTGTGCAATGTGGCGCAGGCCGATCCCGATCGCCTGTCCCGGCGCGTCGCCGACGTGGTCCTGGCCGACCGGTTCACCGAGCCGGTGCCCGCCGATGCGACGCCGCCGGTGGCCGTCACGCTGCCGCCCGCGGCGCTGGCGCAGTTCGCCGGCGCCTACCAGACCGCCCACGGCGCCGTGTGGGCGATCGTCGAGCGGGACGGCGGCCTGGCGCTCGACCGGTTCTCGGGTGAGCCGACGTCGCTCGTGCCCGTTTCGGCCGACGAGCTGCGGCCGGCCTCCGGACGCGGCCAGGCGCTCGTCTTCGACGCCCGGTCGCCGCGGACCGCCGGCCACGTGTCCGGCAACCCGCCGGTGCCGTTCGCCCGCGTCGCGCTGGTCGCGCCGGACTCGGTCAGGCCGGACGACTACGTCGGCGCCTACGCCAGCGACGAGCTGGCGACGCGCATGCTGGTCGTCCGCGACGGCGATCGGCTGTTCCTGCGCCACGAGAACCCGTTCGCGGACGCACCCCGCGACCCGCTCCATCCAACGCTGACCGACACGTTCGCGGTCGACGACCTGGTCGTGCGGTTCGAGCGCGACGGCCGGCACCAGGTCAGCGGCTTCCTGCTCGACGCCGGGCGGGTGCGCAATCTCCGGTTCGTCCGGGCCGGCGAGGGAGCCGACCAATGACGTTCCACGGGCGCGCGCTGATCGCCGGCGAGGCGGCCGGTACCGTGCTGGCGAGCGGGGAGCCCATCAGCTTCTGGGGCGGGTACGACGCCGCGACGGGCGAGATCATCGACCGCCGCCATCCGCTGAGCGGCGCGCGCGCGGCGGGGTGCGTGCTGGCGGTGCCCTTCACGCGCGGATCGAGCACCAGCGCGCAGGTCCTGCTCGAGGCCGTCCGCACCGGCACGGCCCCGGCCGCCATCGTCCTCGCGCAGGTGGACTCGTTCGTCGCGCTCTCCTCCATCGTGGCCGACGAGCTCTACCGGCGCCCCATCCCCGTCGTGGTGGCCGATCCCGCCGACTTCGCCCGCCTTGCGACCGGCCAGCGCGCGGAAGTCCGCCGCGACGGGAGCATTCGGATCGAAGAGTAGGCGTCAGGTGCACGGAGGTGCACCGGGTGCAGCGGTGCACGGCGGTGCGTGGTGGCGCGGAGACTTCGCTGGCGCGCATCTTCAATCAAGGCCAACCAACCAAGAACGCAGCGCCCCCGCCGTCAACTCGACGTCTCACACGCAGCTGTGTGCACCTTGGCGCACCCTGCACCTTGTGCACCCCTGTGCACCTTGCACCCTGTGCACCTGTGATGTGGCAGGAGGCGGGCCGCCGAAGCGGCCCACCTCGACTAGCGGTACTGCATACCAAAGGAGGGTCTATTAGTGCGGTAAATGTATTTGGAGGATCTCACGTCGGACGTGAGACTGGGCAAGTCGTCTCTCTCCGTTCACACTCCCCGGCACGGGTCCGCGACGGCGGACCGGCCCCTCTTGCGGTGCCGGCTCACGCCTGGCGCGGAGCGAACATGTTCAGGATGTCCTTCTTCGGCAGCGCCTGCGATTGCAGCTGCTCCTGAAGCGAGCTGACCGCGTGGGCAAACGTCGGCGCGGGCGTGGGGTTCTTGTAGAACACGCCCGTGTAGAGCTTGGTGCCGTACTCCCGGGCCAGGTCCATGCCGTGCAGCCAGTCGGCCGGGTCGTGCCCGAGCGCGCGCAGGTCCTCGATCTTGGCCTTCTGCGCCTTGAGCTGCTCGTCCGGCTCGCCGTAGGTCACGCAGGGCGACTGCACGTTGACGAACGCGAAGCCGGGGAACCGGATGGCCTCCTCGATCAGGACCGCCAGGCCGCTCATGTCGGCCGGGGTGCCCTGAGCGACGAAGCCCGCGCCGTAGGCCAGCACGTACATCAGCGGGTTGATCGGCTCCTCCAGGCTGCCGTACATCGACGTCACGCTCTTGCGCCCGCGGTGGGACGTCGGCGAGAGCTGCCCCTTGGTCAACCCGTAGATCTGGTTGTCCATGATGATGTAGGTGAGGTCCACGTTGCGGCGGATGGCGTGCGAGACGTGGCCGCCGCCGATGGCGAACCCGTCGCCGTCGCCGCCGGCCGCGAGCACCAGCAGGTCCGGCCTCGACACCTTGATGCCCTGGGCGATGGGGAGCGCCCGGCCGTGGACGCTGTTGAAGCCGTAGGCGGTCGTGTAGCCGGGAATCCGGCTCGAGCAGCCGATACCCGACACGAACGCGATCTCGTGCGGCGGGCGCCCGACGGCCGCGAGCGCGCGGTAGATGGCGGTGACCACGCCGAAGTCGCCGCAGCCCGGGCACCAGATGGGCTTCAGATCGCTCTTGTAGTCCCTGGCCTGGTAGGCCTGCTCGGTCAATGCGTTTACGCTCGCCATTCGTCCACTCCGTCGCGCCGGACCCGGGGCCCGGCCTGCGCGTTCTGGTTCATTCCTGGGCCTGCAGCTCCGGCGCCAGCGCCTGCTGCACTTCGCGCGCGAGGTCGCGCAGCTTGAAGGCCACTTCCTTCGGCAGGAAGGGGTTCGATCCGCTGCGCGCAATCGACGTCACGCCGCGGGGCACGTCGACGAACATCCGGAGCACGCGGTAGAACTGTCCCTGGTGCGACTGCTCGAGCACGAAGCCGCGCTCGACCGACGCGAAGAAGTCCTGGTAGACGTCCTCGGGCACCGGGTAGATGAGCGTCGGGACGAGCAGCTTGGCGCGGACGCCCTGCTTCCGGGCCATCCGCAGCGCCTCGAGCGCCACGCCCGCCACCGAGCCCCAGCTCACGATCCCGATCGGCGCGTCGGCGTCGCCTTCGATGTGGAAGAGGTCGCGTCGCGCCTTGAGCGGCAGGAGCTTCTTGAAGCGCTTCTCGTTCATCCGGGCGTGGACCTCGCCCTTGGCCGTCGGCGCGCCCGCCTCGTTGTGCTCGATGCCCGACGCGAGGTAGTTGCCACCCTTCATCCCGGGCTGGCTGAGCGGGCTGATGCCCGATTCGGTCAGCCGGAAACGCACGTAGCCGTCGAGCTCCTTGTCGAATGGCCGGCGCCGCTCGACCAGGCGGAACTGCGAGGTGTCGATCGGGTCGAAGGTCTCCTTGCGCTGGCCGAGCTCGCCGTCCGAGAGCAGGATCACCGGCGTCTGGTACTGCTCGGCGATGTTGAACGCCTCGACCGTCACGCCGAAGAGGTCGCGGACGCTGCGCGCGGCGAGCACGGGGCGCAGCACGTCGCCGTGCGCCGAGAAGATCGCCTGGAACACGTCCGACTGCTCGCCCTTGGTCGGGAGGCCCGTGGAGGGCCCGCCGCGCTGGACGTCGACGGCCACGAGCGGCAGCTCGGCGATCGTGGCCAGGCCGAGAATCTCGGACTTGAGCGACATGCCCGGGCCCGAGCTGACGGTCATGACCTTCTTGCCCGCGAACGACGCGCCCACGCACGCGCCGACGCTGGCGATCTCGTCCTCGAACTGCACGACCGCCCCGCCGTACTTCCAGATCTCGCGGGTCATGAACTGCATGACCTCGGTGGAGGGCGTGATGGGATAGCCCGCGAAGAACTCGCAGCCGGCGAAGATCGCGGCGGCGCCGACGATCTCGTTTCCGTCGGTGAGCAGCTTGGCGCGCTTCTCGGCCGGCGGCGCCATGGCGAGCGACTGGCGCAGCGGGTGCGCCTCGGCGAACAGGATCCCGGCCTCGAACGCGCGCTCGTTGGCGGCGACCAGCTCCGGGCCCTTCTTGCTGAACCGCTTCCGCAGTCCCGCCACGATGCTCGCGCGCGCCAGCCCGCACCAGCCGGCCATCAGGCCGAGCACGATCGTGTTCTTCGCCTTCTCGGTGCCCGCGTGCTCCTTGGCCATGGCCTCGATCGGCACCGCCACCACCTGGGCGGGCTGTACCGCGAGCGGGACCTTGTCGGGCGCCACGCCGGTCTTCTCGTCGTAGATGACCGTCGACGTGCCGTCGACGGGCAGCTCGCTGCCGAAGCGGAGGAAGTCCTCCCAGTTCAGGGCGACCGCGATGTCGAGCGTCCCGCCGATGTTGAGGGCCTCCTCGGTGGACACGCGCAGCCGGAACGACGATTCGCCGCCGCGGATCTGGGACCCGAAGCTCTTGGCCACGATGGCGTAGTAGCCCTCGAGCGCCAGTGCCGTGATGAGCGAGTCGCCGGCCGAGACGACGCCGTCGCCGCCCGAGCCTGCCATGCCGATCGTCAAATCCTGTCGTTCGGTGCTCATAATGCCGTCTGCCCCGCGTCGGAGTGGGCCCGATCGGGCCCGCCGCCTCGCTTGGCGCCGCGCGCGGACGTCCCGTGCGCCGGACGTGAAGCGGAATCTGAACCAGCGGTCGACCCCCGTCGGAGCAATGATGGTGCCAGGGGTCCGGGGCCGGAAAACCTCGAATTTTCGGCCATGGATGCGACTGAGGCGGAGGGTTTGCCGGATTCTCGACGCGAAAACGGGCCCGTGCGGGCTGGGGAGAATGCCGCAGGCCGGGGAAAAAGCCCCCCGTCCTTCTGTACGTGGGGGCCGGCTTTAGCCGGCCCCGAGCCCCTTCTCACCCTGTGGGGGCCGGCTTTCCGCCTCCGCTGAAGCTAAGGCGGACAGGTCAGCCGGCCCGGCAGCCCTGCACTACAATCGATCTGTCACCAGCGTTGACGAGGGCACCGGCAGGCCGAAACGAGGAGCAGCGATCCGATGGCGGATGAAGGGCTGAAGTCAGCCTACGAGCTGGCGATGGAGCGGCTTCGGAAGAGGGACGCCGAGGAGGGGGTCGAGCGCCGGTCGCTGACCGACGCGCAGAAGGCGGCGATCGCCGAGGTGCGGAGCCAGTACGAGGCCAAGCTGGCCGACATCGAGATCCGGCACGAGCCGGTCGCGAGAGCTGCCGCGGTGGACCCGGAGGGGGTGGCGGATCTCGTCACGCAGTACCGCGCCGAACGACAGAGACTCAACGAGGAGCGGGACCGGAAGATCGAGAAGATCCGCGCGGAAGGGAGCTGAGACCCGACCGGCCCTGCTCGCACGCGCCACGAGGCCGTCCGTCGAGTTGATGATTACCGGTGAATCGTGTAACATCGGCCGATGATCCGCTCGTTGGCGGACGCGGCCACGGCCGATGTCTTCATCGGCCGGGAGACCAAGGCTGCCCGTCGCGTGCCGAAGGCGCTGTGGCCTGGCGTGCGACGCAAGCTGGACGCCCTGCACCGCGCGCGAACGCTCGGCGACCTTCAGCTGCCGGCGGGCAACCGACTCGAAGCGTTGAAGGGTGATCGAGCGGGGACGTACAGCCTTCGAGTGAACGATCGGTATCGGATCACGTTTCGGTTCGAAGACGGCCATGCCTACGACGTCGCGTGCGAAGACTACCATTAGCGGACCGCGGTCCGTGCTGGACCTGAAGCGGCCCCCGACACCGCCCGGGGAGATGCTGCTCGAGGAGTTTCTCCGGCCGAGCGGGCTGACGCAGGTCGAAGCGGCGCGACGGATGGAGATCCCGCTCAATCGCCTGAACGAGATCATCCGAGGCAAGCGCGGGATCACTGCGGACACCGCGCTCCGGCTGGCGCGACTCTTCGACACGTCCCCCGAGTTCTGGATGGGCCTGCAGGCCGACGCGGACCTCTGGCAGGCGGCGCGCGGACTGCGGAAGGCGGGCTAGGCGCACGCCGCGTCCGTGCGCGGAGTACGATGATCGCGGCCTGACCACCTCGTTCGTGCCGGAGTGGCGAAACTGGCAGACGCGCGGGACTCAAAATCCCGTGGGGCTTACCCCCCGTGAGGGTTCGATTCCCTCCTCCGGCACCAGCCTTCGCTCGGCTGCGCCGAGCTTCGGCTGGCAAGCCAGCGAGTCACCTTCACGCGAAGGCTGCCCACCGAAGCGACGTGAGGCTCAAGCGTCGCGACGGCGGGCCTCCAGTCTAGAGCGTCTTCGCGCCGCCTCTCGCTTGCCTAGCGGCACTTCGGCTGGGCAAGCCATGTTTCACCGCGAAGGCTGCCCGCCGAAGCAGCGGTCTGGGGATCACCGCGAAGGCGGACTTCCGAGCCGCTCCACCCGCGCCCGTGGCACGCGCTCATTCACTTGCCATGTCCCATTTGTATTACGTATGGCGTATACTGACAGGGACATGGAGCCTAGACAGTCTGCTCCTTCACGGACACGGAAGCTCCAGCAGCTCTTCGAGCTGGCGACGACCCAGGCCGGCTATTTCACGGCAGCGCAGGCGAGAGCGCTCGGCTACAGCGCCCGCAGCCTCGTCCACCACGTCGCTGCCGGCCATTTCGAGCGGGTCAGCCGCGGCTTCTACCGGCTGGTGGGCGTGCCGACGAGTTCGCACGAGGACATCGTTGCGACCTGGCTGAGACTCGCGTCACGCCAGGCGGTGGTGTCCCACGAAACCGCCCTTGCCCTGTACGACCTGGCGCCGTCGCGGTCGCAGGAACTTCATGTCACGCTGCCCCGGGACCGCCGACCTCGGACGCGGCAGCGCGGGACCGCCGTCAGGCTGCATACCACCAACACCCCGCTACGCCGCGCCGAGGTGGCGAGCCGCTTCGGCGTGCGGATCACATCTCCGGCTCGGACCATCGCTGATGTGGCGGACGTCGGCGCTGACCCGAGCGTGGTCGCCGAAGCAACTGCACGCGCCCTCGCCAGAGGTCTCGTCGCGCCCGATGAGCTACGCGCGGCCGTCAGCGACCGGTCGGCCCGTGTGCGGCAGCTCGTCGACCGGGCCATCGAGGAGGCAGGCAACCGTGCGTGAATACGCCACGCCCGCAGCCTTTCGCGCCGCCGTCGAGGCCAAGCTGCGCGATCGGGCCAAGCGTCTCAACACACCGGCGTACATCGTCCGTCGCCAGGCCGCTCTCGAGCGACTGCTCGTACGCCTGGCAAGGGTGGCGCCCGATCGTTGGGCCCTCAAGGGCGGCATGGCTCTCGAGACCAGGCTCGGCAAGTGGGCCCGCGTTTCGGTCGACCTCGATGCGGATCATCTGCACGGTGCCGAGGCGGCGCGTGCAGACCTCCAGCGCGCGGCCATCGAGGACGTGGGTGACTACTTCGAGTTTGCCATCGTCGGTACCGAGGAACTGCGCGAAGCAGGTGTAGGCCTGGCCGTCCGGTACAGGCTGGACAGCGCCATCGCCAACCGGGCGTTCGAGCCGATTCAAGTCGACGTCAGCATCACCGCACCTGCGCCCTGGGATGCTCAGCCCGGACGACGCCCGGGACTCCTGGCCGAGCTTGGTCTCGAGCCGATCGAAGTTCTACTGGTACCGCTGGGGCGGCAGGTCGCCGAGAAGGTCCATGCCTACACCCGAACGTACAAGGGCCGCGGGACCATGCGAGCAAGAGATCTCGTGGATCTCCTACTCATCCGACAGCACGGACGTGTCGACACCGCCGCACTGCGAGAGACCGTTCAGCGGGTCTTCGGTCGTCGCGCGACACACCCGGTCCCCGAGCGTCTGCCGGCTCCTCCACGCGAACTTGCCATCAGCTATCGCAGAGAAGCCGAACTCGTCGGCACGGTCGTGGAACTGAAGGAAGCGCACGATCTCCTTGCGAACTGGCTCAATCCTGTGTTGGCCGAGATCTGTCATACGCGCAGGGCCTAGAACGCGTGCGCGCAGCCACCTGCCCGCCGACCCGGCACGGCACGCCCCGCAGTGCGCAGGCCGACGCACCAGAGGACAGCAGCAGCCCCTAAGAAAGCTGGTGCAATTGCCCTCGGGGCCGTGCGCTGTGGTCTAATATTCCGCCAGCCGCACTCGAAGGTCATCGCCATGTCACTGCTGCGCGAGAGCGTCGCCCACGGATTCCGGTTCTTTCGCCGCGACGGCTCGGTGGCGATACCGGCCGCGGGAATCTTGGCGCTGGGCCTGGGTGCGAACATCGCGATATTCGCCGTCGCGTACTCGGTTCTGCTCCGCCCGCTTCCCGTGGCGGACCAGCAGTCCCTGGTCATCATGTGGGAGCGCGCCGAAAAGCAGTCGGTGTCAGTCTGGGAGGTGTCCTACCGCGACTTCCGGGACTGGGAATCACAGAACAGGTCCTTCACCGAGCTCGCGGCGACCGGTTCGGTCAACTGGTCGGCGCGCCTGATGCAGAAGGACGGCCCCGTCATCGTTCCGTTCGCAGCGGTGTCAGGAGGCTTCTTTGATGTGCTGGGCGCCAGGCCGGAGCTCGGTCGTGGGTTGACGAGGGCCGACGATGACCGGTCGGGCCCTGCCGTTGCGGTGCTGAGCGATTCGACCTGGCGCCGTCAGTTCGGGTCCGACCCGGGCGTGATCGGTCGTACCGCCATGATCGACGACGGCGGCGGCATGCGGGCGACGACGGTTGTGGGCGTGATGCCGGCAGATTTCGACTATCCGCGCGGCGCTGCACTCTGGCTGCCGATTGCACCGACGCTCGCCCGTCTTTCCGTTGGGGCCGGGTTCGACATGCTGGAGGAGCGCGGTCTCGGGATTCTGTACGTGCTCGGGCGCCTGAGATCCAGTGTCAGTCTCGTGCAGGCACGTGCCGACATGGACGCGATCGTGGGGCGTCTGACGGGGAGCGGCAAGCCCGGAACCGGCCGGTCGATCGTCGTGACGCAGCTCGCTGACCACATCTTCGGACAGACGCGTCCGGCGCTCCTGCTGCTGATTGGTGCGGCCGCGCTGGTTCTGTTGCTCACGTGTGCGAACGTGATCGGATTGCTGCTGGCGCGCCTGTCGGCCAAGCGGCGCGAGTTGGCGATTCAGATCGCACTTGGGGCAGAGCGGTCGCATCTCATGCGACAGGCAGCGGCCGAAGGCGCAGCGCTGGTGGCTGTCGGGATGGCGGGCGCCGTCGTGCTCGCGCTCTGGTGCGTTCCGTTCCTGACAGCGCTCACTCCCACGAGCGTGCCGCGCCTGAACGAGGTGACGCTGCGGACGCCCGCGCTCACGGCGTTCGCCCTGGGAGCCGGCGCGCTGGCGGCGCTCGCTTGCGGCGTCGTTCCACTACTCATCGTGCTGCGCCGCACGCCGTCAAGCCTCGTCGCATTGGACGAGACGATGAGCCGGACGCCCACCCTCCGCGTCCGTAACGGCCTACTCGTCGTGCAGACCGCGCTGGCTGTCGTGCTGCTCGTCGCCGCGACGCTGACAGTTCGAAGCTCTCACGCCATTCAACACGTTCACTTGGGTTTCGATCCCGCGGACCTGGTGACGTTCGACGTGCTGGCACCGGCGGGCAAGTACGGCAAGAGCCAGAACAGCCGCTTCTATCGGCACGCGATCGAACGTGTCCGCCGGCTGCCCGGAGTCTCGGCGGTCTCGGCAATCTACTTGCGGCCGTTCGAGTTCGGGCCGATCGGTTCCGGTGCAGCGGTCGTCCTCGAAGGACAGTCGCCGAGCGATCGCGACGCGGCGAGGAAGAACCCCACGCTGAACGCCGAAGCCGTCACTCCCGACTACCTCAGCATGATGCGAATTCCCGTTCTACGAGGACGCGCGTTCAGCGAACACGACACCGAGCAGTCTCCTCCCGTCGTCATCGTCAGCCTCTCGGCCGCCAGGCGTCTCTGGCCTGGCCAAGATCCGATTGGCAAGCGCCTCATGGCGAGCTATGACCGGCCAAAAGGAGACTGGCAGACGGTGGTCGGGGTGGTGGGCGACGCCCGCTACCGCGGCCTCACGGAAGCGACGTTCGATGTGTACAAGCCGTACCTGCAGTCCGAAGACGCCGTCAAACACTTCATCGTGAAGGCATCAGGGAATCCCGCGAACCTGCTGAGACGGCTGCGGAGGGAGATCCGTTCAGTCGACCCTTCCGCGGTAGTCGATGCCATCCGACCGATGCAGCAGGTAGTCGACAGTCAGGTGGCTCCCTGGCGGTTTGCCGCGCTGCTCTTCTCGCTGCTTGCTGCGCTCGCGCTGGTCGTGGCGGTGGTTGGAGTGTACGCGCTACTCGCGCAGCACGTGGCCGAGCGCACCCGCGAGATCGGCATCCGAATGGCCCTGGGTGCACGCCACAAGCAGATCGTGGGGTTCTTCGCAGTCCGGATGTCTCGCGTGGTCGCAGCGGGACTTCTGGCTGGAGTGATCACCACCCTAATCGCCGGCCGAAGCATGAACGCCCTTCTCTTCGGCGTCACGCCTACCGATGCCTTGACCTACGGCACTGTCTGCGTGCTTCTGCTGATCGCGGCGACTGTAGGGGCCTACCATCCGATTCGTGTCGCCACCGCCGTCGATCCGATCATCGCGCTGAGGCAGGAGTAGCTTGCGGGCGATCAAGCGCGAGCCAAGACAGCTGGCCTAGTCACGCCGTGGGCTCGCTCATGGCTGGCCACACAACGCAGGCGAGTCGAATGGTGTCCTGAGCGAGCGAAGCGAGTCGAAGGGAGCGAGCGAAGCGAGTCGAAGGGCACCGTCCACCAGCCCTCACCCGCGAAGGCTGCCACGCCTCTCGGGTGAGCCACGGCTGGCAAGCCCAGCTCAGCTGGCGAAGGCTGTCCGCAGAAGCGGCGGGCTCCGGACAACCGTTCGGCCCGGTATTCCGGATCTACTTCGGCAGCGACGGGACGTCGGTCAGCCTCATCTTGGGGAGGGACGAAGGCGTCGCAGGCGCGGGACCTCCGCCGCGCGCGGGGCGGCTCGACGAACCGAGAGCTCGGCCGACCGCCGTCAGTGGAGCACGTCGAGGGGTCGCACCGTGACCTTGCGATACACGCGCTCCGGCGAGAGTCGTTCGCCACCGAACGTCAGCAACCGCTCCACCGATATCCCAAAGAGCGCCTCGTTCTCCTGCAGACACGGCTCGATCAGCCTCCAGTCCGCTTCTGCCAACGGCGCGAACTGCCCTCCATTGAGCTGGCTGTCCTCCACGCTGCGACGCGGGTCACGCAAGTAGATGGCCCCGCCAGATGCGAGCGAGAACAAGTTGCTGCCGGGATACGGGGTCTCCAGCTCGTCGATGCTGCCATCGCCGCCAAACGTCACACCGTTGACAATGACGAAGCCGCCGCCGTTGAGAGGGTCTCCGGCCATGAACGATTCGGCGAGATAGTCGAGACACGTGCCGTTGATGACGGCTCGCGGCCGCCCCACGGCGTTGATGAGCGGGCGACCCGCGGCGGAGCCGAGCACGAAGATGCTGCCCCCCTTGGCCCCGTACAGGAACGTCTGGCCCACGTCGCCGTGCACGATCAGGCGTCCCCCCTTCAAGATCTGTCCCACCTGGTCCTGCGCATCTCCGTGGACCGCCACCTCGGCGCCGTCCAGCCCCGAGCCGAGGTAGTCGCCGGAATCACCGAACACGTCGATGCGCGTGTCGTGGGTGCCGAGGCCGAGGCCGCAGCCGACGAAGCGGCCGCCGCGACAATCGAACACCACGAAACATCGCCAGCCGAGCTCGTGCGCCCGGCACAGCAGACGCGCCGCCGACCGCTCGCCCTCGGCCTGGCACTCGCGGGCGTCGACGACGAGCACGGACTCGACGCCCCCGGGCGCGCGCAGGGCCGGCGCGGTGGCCGCGTCCAGACGCCGGTAACGCGACACGCGCGAGTCGCCGAGGTCCGGCACCTCCCGCAGCATGGCGCACAGCGCGCGATCGACCGCCGCGAGCACGGTCGAGCGCTTCTTCACCCCTGGGTCGAACCGCCGGTCACGCAGGAGCGTGAGCGCGGCCAGGCTCGCGTCGCGTGCCTCGTCACGCTCGCGGCTCAGGCGAACGCGCGCGTCGAGCCACCCGGTGAGCGTCGAGAGGTCGGCCGCCGTGACGGCCGGGCACGCCGCTTCAAACCAGGCCGCGCTGTTGCCGTCAGGTGGTGGGATGGGCACGGTCGAGCGGACGGGGCGCGCCGCGCCGCCCGTGGGCGCGGCGACCGTGACCTCCGCGCCGAACTTGTTGCGACACACGAGCTCGGCACCGCGCTCACGGTGCGTGACCGTGAACGTGAAGGCACCCCCGTCGGTGTGCGAGCCGCCGCGCGCCACCCAGTAGCGATCGGCCAGCGGCTCGAAGCGACGATCCTCCGCCGCCAGGCTCCGCAGGCACGCGTTGATGGCCTGCCGCTCGGACGCGATGAGCCCGATGCGGACCTGCTCCGAGCCCGCGCCGCGCTCGTACAACGCGAAGACCTGCGGGCGCAGCATCGACGTGTCCGTGATGCCCAGCAGCTGCCACTCGCCGGCGTCGGGCCGGCTGCGCGCGACGATGAAGAACCACGGGCCGTCGGGGCTGCCCTGCAGGTGCGTCTGTTGCACGGCGCGGTAGAGCGTCCGCCTGTCCTCCGGCAGCATGTCGAAGTCCCGCTCGGAGGTGGGCGCGAGCGCCTCGAGCACGACCTCGAGGGGGTACCCGTACAAGCGATCCCAGAGGTCGAACAGCAGGACGCTCACTTCGGTGTCGGTCAGAAACAGCGGAACGATGTTGCGCTGCTCGAGGTATTCGCAGACGCGGTGATAGTTGGCGAAGTCGCCGTTGTGGACGAGCGCTTCATTGACGCCGATGAAGGGATGCGCGCCCGCCGGGTGCCACACCCGACCCTTGGTGGGGTACCGCTGGTGCGCGATCCAGACGTGCGCCTTCAGGTCCTCGAGCCGATAGTACCGCGCGGCCTGCTCGGCGTAGCCGACGATCTTGAAGACGAGCAGGTCGCGACCATGGCAGAGGACGAACGCGCGCTTGCGGCCCAGGCTCGCGTAGTAGCGCTGATTCAGCCGGAAGCTGTTCTGATAGACGAACTCGTCTTCGACCTGGCGCGCGGGCAGATGGCGCAGGGCGTGCTCCTCGGCGAACCGCGCGAGCTCCTCGGGCCTGACGCGGCACACGTAACGCACGACCTCCGGCGGCGGCAGCGCGAGACCCGGCACCGCCCGCCAGTCGTCGAGCGTCTCGACGGCGTAGGCGGCCGCGAAGTCGAAGCGGCTCGACAGACACTCGCGTTCGACTTCGGCGCGCGCCCCGGCGTCGAGGTACGCGACCTGGATGAGGTAGTGCGTCCGCAGCACGTCGGGCGCCACCCCGATCTGCGCGGGATCGAGCCCGGCCGCGGCCAGACCGCCACCCTTCCCGTTGCCCCGGTTGTGCATCTGTTCGCTGGCGGTGATGACATGTCGGCCGGGGATGGCAACGCTCGCGGCGAACCCCAACACGCCGCAGCCACCCTCGGTTGCCTCGCGGTTCGCGGGTCGGCCGCCGACCTCTTCCACGAGCGGCGCGCGCGCGTTCAGCACGGCGCGGACGTCCTCGCTTCGCATGGATCCCTCACTCCAGGTACACGAGCACGTCGGTGCGGCCGCGCAACTCGTGAATGCTCCGCATGTCGAGCGCCCGCAGGATCCCCGCGAGCTGCCAGAGCCAGCTCCTGTACAAGTTGACGACCTGGCCCGCCGCCGTCTCGACGACGATCAGCTTGCTGCGCTCGGGGTCGGTGGTCGTGATGCCAAAGGGGCAGCCCAACCCCTGCTCGCAGGCGCCCAGGCGCGAGCACCCCATCGCGACCAGCTCCGCCATCCCGATCACGCAGCCGTCGGCACCGAGCGCGATCGCCTTGGCCACGTCGTAGGCCGTGCGAAGGCCTCCCGATGCCATCAGGGTGATCTCGTCGCGCAACCCCTCCTCGGTCAGGAAGCGATGCACCTTCGGGATCGCGTACTCGATGGGCATGGCGATGTTCCGCTTCGCGATCTCGGGCGCCGCCCCGGTCCCGCCGTACGCTCCGTCGAGGTGGACAATGTGCGCGCCGGCGAAGTAGGAGCCCACGGCCACCATGTCCACATCGGTCGGCGTACTGACCTTCACGCTCACGAGCGCGCGCGGATTGACCTGCTTGAGCCAGTCGATGTGCTTCTTGTGGTCTTCGACCGAGTAGACGCTGTGGAACGGAAACGGACTGAAGAGCGACGTGCCTTGCACGGCCTCGCGCTCGGAGGCCACCGGCAAGGTGTTCTTGTTGCCGAGCAGGTGGCCGCCCAGTCCGGGCTTGGCCCCCTGGGCATACTTGATCTCGACCAGCCGCGCGCGCTGGATGGTCTCTTCGCGCACCCCGAAGAGCCCCGTCGCCACCTGCGTGATGACGTGGTCGGCATATTGCGCCAGCTCGTTGGGATAGCCGCCCTCGCCGGTGGACATGAACGTGCCGAGCTCGGCCGCCGCGCGCGCCCGGGCGAGCATCACCTGCAGGCTGATGCTGCCGAACGACATGCCCGCGCCGTACCAGGGAACGGGGATGCGCAGGCGCGGGCGGTCGTCGCCGCGGCGGTTGAGATCCAGGCCGAGATCGAACGCCGCCGGGTCCGCGAGCCATCCGGCCGTTCCGGTCTCTCCGGCGACCAGCGCGGCGTGCTGCTCGCGCCAGGCATCCTGCAGCTCGAAGCCAAAGGCCAGGCGATCGAATCCGCCGCCCGAGGCCCCCACGCGAAACTCCAGCTCGCCGCCCGGCCGGCCGAGCCGTGCCTGCTCCCTGGTGGCGAGCAGCAGTCCGTGCGTCCAGCGCAGGTCACCTTCGGCGCCGCTCCCCTCGTTGAGCCGGCGGTACGCGGCGCGCGGCGCCGTGGCGGGCACGAGCCGCCGGAAGGCCTGCGCTTCGATCTCGTCGAAAATCACGCGGCCGGTCTCCCCGCGGAGGCGTCGCACCTCTCGCATCCCCATCGCGCCGAGGGCCTCGAGCAGCTGGTCGCGCCAGGCCGCCATCAGGTTGACCAGGCGCTGCGCGCCCCATGCCGGGTCGACCTCCTTCGTCTCGGCATGGCAGGTCCGCTGATCGGCCCACAGCGCGCAGCCCCACGCCACCTGGGGCACGAGGTCGAGCACCGCCACGTCGGCGCCGCACGCCACGATCTTGGGGACGTGCTCGGCGGCGGCGATACCGCCGCTCACCAGGAACGACAGGCTGTCGCGCCAGCGACGCTGCACCGCGTGCGTGTGCACGGCGCGCAGCGAGTCGGGCAGCGGCCGGCCGGCCGTGTCGCGCCCCTCGAGGTCGGCGTAGAGATGAAACACCCGGACGCCGCGTCGCAGCAGGCGCTCGACCTCGGCCGCGCTGTCGGGTCCGAGGGCGCGACGCAGGGCCACGAGCGAGCCCGGGAACAGCTCGCCCGCGCGTTCCCAGCGCTCGAGATCCCAGGCTTCTTCCTCGATTTCGACGTAGACCGGGGCGCGCGCGCGCACGGCGTCGACGATGGCGGGGCGATCGAAATCGGCCGCACCCAGACGGACGGCGAGGCGATCGTGGCTGGCCTCTTCGAGCGCGTCGGTCGTGTGGATCGCCAGCGTGCCCAGGCGGTCGGCGGCCTCGGACAAGGCGCTGAGCGCCGCGCGACCGGGCAGCGCCCACGGCAGCGGACCGAAGGCGACCGGCAACGGCAGATCGAGCGTCGCCGGCAGGTCCGTGAGCAACCGACCCGCGCGATCGAACTCGAGCATCTCGGGCGCGCCGCCCAGCACGACGGCCGTGGAGATGTACTCGCGCCCGTGAATCCCGTCGCGCGTCGGCCGGACGATCTCCGACATGTCCAGCCACATCCCGTCGAAGCCCTCGCCCGAAAACGGTCCGCCGTAGCCGGCGCCACTGATAGGGATGCGCCCGGTCTCGGCCTGGTACCAGGTCTGCGTGATGATCTCCGCGGTCCAGTACGGGTCGCCGCGCTCGGCCGTCCGGTCGAACACGCGGTGTCCGTACTTCACGTACAGGTCCGTCTCCTCCTGGCGGAAGCGACCCGGGTAGGCGAACGGTGCGGGCACCGGGGCGGTCTTGATCTGGTAGCGCGGCACGTGCGACCTCTCGACGGGCTCGGGCGGGCTTCCCGGCCGCCGCCAACGCGGACGAGCCCTTGGTCCGGATCGGGATCAGCCGCGCCGCGATCGGTCGGCTGCGGCCGGACCGAGCTCGGCCCGGACCTCCTCGGCCACCTCGAGCAGCGTACGGCGTTCGCGCCGCGCGCGCGCTTCGAGACGGCCGTAGGCCTCGAGCTCGCTCACACCATCGCGCTGCATGATCAGGCCCTTCGCGCCGGCGATCACCCGGTGCTCGGCGAGCGCGGCCGCCCCTTCCGCGGCGCGATGCGCCGTGTGCGCGTGCTCGGCGAAGCGGCTGGTCGCGACCTCGATCATCGCGTGCAACTCCGACTCCTTGATCGGTTTCACCAGGTACCCCATCACCGGCAGCCGGGCCGCCCGCTCGATGAGGTCGCGATCACCGTAGGCCGTCAGGAAGATGATCGGCACGGCGGCGCGCTCATAGAGACGCTCGGCCGCCTCGAGGCCGTCCATGCGCGGCATCTTGATGTCGAGGATGACGAGATCCGGCGTCCGCGCGTCGGCGAGCGTCAGGGCCGCCTGGCCGTCCTCCGCCGCGTAGACCGTGTGGCCGGCTTCTTCCAGAATGCGCGTGAGGCCGAGGCGGATCAGCGACTCGTCCTCTGCGACCAGGATGTGCAAGCGCTTCATGGCGACGCTCCATCGTCAACCGTCGCGGGAAACCGGACGGTGGCGCGCGTGCCGTCGCCCGAGGACGCCATCTCGAACCGCCCCTTGAGATCGTGCGCCACCAGCGTCTGCACGATCTCGAGGCCGAGTCCCTTGCGCCGCGGCCGCGCCTCGCCCTGGCCGACGCCGTTGTCGACGACCGTCAGCTGGTGTTCGTCCGGCCCGGCTCTGAGACTGATCAGGATCCGTCCTCGATCGCGCCCCACGAACGCGTGCTTCATGGCGTTCTGCACGAGCTCGCTCGCGGCCAGCGCGAGCGAGGTCGCCGCGCGCGACGGCAACGAGAGCGCGTCGCCTTCGACATCGATGGCCACGTCTTTGCCGGGGCCAAGCTCGGCCGCGTAGCCGGCCACGCGTTCGAGCACCTGCTTGACGTCCACCAGCCGGAGGCCCTGCTCGCCCAGCGTCTCGTGCACGGCGGCGATGCTCAGGATCCGCGTGATGGCCCCGCCGAGGATGTGCTTCGTCCGATCGTCCTCGGCGGCGCTCACCTGCAGCCGCAGGAGCATGGCCACGGTTTCGAGGTTGTTCTTGACTCGATGGTGCATCTCGCGCACGACCGCCGAGCTGATGACGAGGCGCGCGTTCTCGATCGCGAGCGCCGTCTGGTTGGCGAGCATCGAGAAGAGGTCCACCTCCTTGGCCGTGAACTCGTGCGGGGCGTCGGTGTAGCACGAGAGGACGCCCACGGTGCGGTTGCGCACGACGAGCGGCACGCTCAGCAGCGACACGAGCCCCTCCAGCGCGGCGAGCGCCTGGTTCTTGTAGCGTACGTCCGCGCGCACGTCGGGCACGATGAGCGGTCTGGCGTGCTTCGCCACGTCGCCAACGATGCCGTCGCCGAGGGCGAGTGACGCGGCCCCACGGCGCGCCGGGCTGGTGTTGTGCGCGGCGCGCAGCACCAGCCGGCTGCCGGGTTCCTCGATCAGGTGCAGCACGACCGCCTTGGCGTTCATCACCCGTGCGGCCATCTCGGCCACCAGGCCCAGCATCTCATCCAGGTAAAGCGGGGAGATGACCGTGCGGCTGACCTCGACGAGGCCCTCCAGCTCGCGGATCTGCTGCCGCATGCGGTCGTAGAGGCTGGCTTTCTCGAGCGCTCCCGCCGCCAGGTTCGCGATGAGCGAGAGCAGCTCGACGTCCTCCTCGATGAACTCGTGCGGCCTGACCGTCTGCACGTTCATCGCGCCGATGGTCCGCCCCTGCACGGTCAGCGGCACGGCGGCGAGCGACGAGAGGGTCTCCTCGTGCGTTTCCGGCAGCAGCTTGAACCGCGGATCCGATCGGGCATCCGAGGCCGCAACCGGCCGGCCATGGGCCACGGTCCATCCCGTCAGACCTTCGCCCGTCTTCAGCCAGGCCACGCCGATCGCCGACCTGGCCAGGCCGGTGGTGGCCTTGAGCACGAGCCGGTCGGTGCCTTCCTCCTGGAGGTAGATGGAGCACGAGGCCACGCCCATCACTTCCGACGTGATTCGCGTGATGACCTCCAGGGTGGTTTCGAGCTCCCATGCGGCGGCCAGCGCGGCGCTGATCTCGCCGACGGCGCGAAGCTGCTTCGTCCGCCGCTCGAGCTCATGCGCGTCGGCGGCTCGGATCCGGGCCCGCTCGAGGCGCCTGCCGGCGCCGGACGTGGCACTGCCGGGCATGACGGCTCCATGTTCGCTCGCCACGCGCTTTTGCGCAAGCCTGGCACCCGGCGGTCAGTCGCGGGCGCGCGCCGGCGAGGCCGCGGGCCGTCGCGCGCGCGTGGGGAGCACGCCCTTGCGCTCCAGCCACGGCCGCAGCGCGCGCCGGATCTGCTCGGAATACGGAATGCCGTCACGGACCCGCAGCGCGTCCATCGCGTCGAGCAGGTCCGCATCCACGCGGAACGTCGTCACCCGTCTGGTTGGCGTCATCGCCGGTGTGTATTACAGCGAATGCACTGCGTCAATCCACTTCTGACGGCCCCGTCATCGCAGTCTGTCGTGAGTGTCGCAACATGTCGCGCGTGCTCTTGCCGTCACCAGCCCTCGCGCCGCGATCGATCTGGTGCACCACCGCCTGTTCGCCGGCTGCCACACCTCATCGTGATGCTCGACAGCGAGACCGGCAAGGTCGTCGCCGGCCGACCGGCGCGTGTCTCAAAACGTGATACTGTGCAGAAACGGCCCAGCCGATTACAAGTGTTTCTTCTTGTACAGGTAACGGGTCTCGACTGCCTGAGCCTGGCCGCCCGGCTGTCCTCTTCTGGAGCAGCCGCTCCGATCTGATTCGAACCAACGAGACTGGTTCCTGTTCTGTAACCGATTCGATTTCAGTGTCTTACGGGCGAACGTCCCGTCCGCCGCCAACCGGCGGTGATCTTGCATGGTGGTCTCCATCGATTTGACTCGACTGTGTCAGCGTGAGAGACCTGACTGCATAGGAGAAACGCTGGCGCCGACCCACGACATACCCGGCGCGTAGCAGTCCGACGGAATCGACCATGGCCCCAGAGTGCCCCCGCTGCGGCCAGCACGCCGGCGTCCAGCATCTCGAAGCAACGCCTGAATCGGCGTGGTTCTCGTGTCAGACGTGCGGGCACGTCTGGCGGGGTCCGGGCATCGACGCCTTCGCCTTCATCGTCTGCAGCCGCAGCCTGACCGTCAGGCCCGTCCAGGAGCTCCGGCCCTCGGGCGAGCCCCGGGCGCCTCGGTTCGCGGTGGGCCTGCGGGTCCGCTACCGGGCCGCGGCCGACGCCGACTGGCAGGAAGCGGTCACCGAGAACATCAGCCGCTCGGGGGTGCTGCTGCGCGCGCCGCGCAAGCTGCGGCCGCGCACGGCCATCGAGCTGATCCTCAAGGTCCCCAACCCCGTTCCGGGCGGCCCGGCCGAGGACGTCACCTGCCTGGGTGACGTGGTCCGCACCGAAGGCGCCGGCGTCGGCCTGCACGCCATCGCGGTGGCGGTCGGGGACTACCGCCTGCGGGCGGTCTGAGCCCGGCCGCCGGCCGACGCTTCCCACGCGAGCGCCGGTCGGCCCGGACGCAGGAAGGCCGACAGCGCCGCGTCCCGGGTGCCATCGGGACGAAGCAGCGTCCGCAGTAGGCGCAGCGTGCACGACTGGCAGGCTCACTCGACGGCATGATCACGCCACCGGCACGTCCGGACGCACCGCCGTCTCGTCGGCGTCGCCACGGTCGAGGAACTCCGCCACCAGGTTGACTGCGATCAGGCCGGCTGGATCGTCATCGCGAGGTGGTGCGTCTTCAGCAGGTCGTTGAAGTGCGACACGTCGGTCTGCTCGAACTGGCGCAGCGCGGTCTCGGACTTGTCCATCCACTGCCGGAAGTCGGTGTTGACGGCCAGATCGGCCGCCGTCGGGCCCTCGTCGGCCTCGTCCTTGTCGTAGAGCGCCGTCAGCTTCTGGTAGAGCTCGCTGGGGTGTCGGTTCAGGTCCTCGTTGCCGTCGGTCAGGTAGACGTCGATCAGCTGGCCTTCGACGGCAATCGCCCGATCCTCCAGCTTCTTCGCCGCCTCCACGACCGCCTGCTGCGCGGGGTCGTGCTCGTAGCGCATGACGATCGTCTCGAGCTGCTTCCGCGTCCACTCGAGGTGCTCGATCATGTCCGACACGCGATCGATCTCCTCGACCAGCGTTGCCTGGAACTGGTGCTCGGCCTCGAGCGTCGCCGGCGTGCCGAGCGAGTGCGGATCGGCCAGCACCGTCAGCGGCGCGGTCAGCGTCCGGCCGGCGGCCGTCAGACGCACGGTATAGTGGCCGGGCACGACCAGCGGCCCGCGCACGACCCGCGGAATCATGATGCCGGGAGGATGTGATACCCCTCGGGCCCGTTCGGCACCCAGGGCGCCCCGGGCGGCGCCACCAGCATGTGCGGCATCTTCCCGTTCTCCGCCCGCAGGTCCCACCACGCGCGGTTGAGGCCGGGCCGGCCGCCCACGTGCAGCGTCCGGATCACCGTCCCGTCGGCCCCGAGGATGGCGATCGAGGCGTGCGGGTCGGCCGCGGGCAGGTAGAAGTCGATGTCCGCGCCGTACGGCGGGTTCTGTCCGACGATGCGTGCGCCGGGCTTGGACAGCCGGCGGTCGCTGATCGTGCGGAAGCGGTACGCGGCCCGCGGCGTGAACAGGTCCGGCGCGTTCGCGGCCTGCGCCTTGTCGACGCTGCGCAGCGCCGTCACATCGTCCAGGATGTAGTCGCCGCGGCCGTAGGTCGAGATCACGAGGTCGCCAAACCGCTCCTGGACGGTCAGCCAGTACACCGGCGCCGGCGGCAGGTTGTTGGTGATCGCCGTCCAGTGCCCGCCGTCGTCCCAAGAGACGTAGACGGCGTTGTCGGTGCCGAGGTACAGCATCCCCTTCCGCACCGGGTCCTCGATGACGCAGTGCGCCGAGCTGTTCATCCCGTGCGGCACGCCGCCGCTGATGAGCTGCCACGACCGGCCGAAGTCGCCGGTCTTGTAGACGTAGGCGTCGTAGTCGCCCATCTGCTCCAGGTTGACCGTGAGGTAGGCCGTGCCCGCGTCGAACGGCGACGGCTCGATGTTCCAGATCGTCCCCATCGGCGGCAGGTTCGGGATGTTCTTCGTCACGTCCGTCCAGTGGCCGCCGCCATCCTCGGTCAGGCTCACCTGGCCGTCGTTCGTCCCGGCCCAGATGACGCCCCGCTTCACGGGCGACTCGGCGATGGCATAGATCACCGACGCGTCGTACGTATAGAGGTTGTCGTACGTGATGCCGCCCGCGTTGCCTTGGTACTTCTTGTCGTTGAGCGTCAGATCGGGGCTGATGGTCTTCCACGTCTGGCCGCCGTCGGTCGTCTCGTGCACGTACTGGCTGCCGACGTAGACCTGCTTCGGGTTGAACGGCGAGATCTCGATCGGAATCGTCCAGTGCCAGCGGTACTTCACGTCCTTCGGCGCCCAGCCATCGTCCACGTCGGGCCACACGCTGACGTCGCGCGCCTGGCCGTCCCGGAGATCAATGCGGCTGATCACCCCCTCGTAGCAGCCCGACCAGACGATGTCGGGGTTGGTCGGGTCCGGCGTGGCGAAGCCGCTCTCGCAGCCGCCGACCGCCTCGAAGTCGGCCGCGGTGATGCCGCCGCCGAAACCGCCCGACTGGAGGTTGTTGCTCGGGCCGCGGAACGAGCTGGCGTCCTGGAGGTTGCCGTAGACGTTGTAGGGCACTTGGTCGTCGGTCGTGACGTGGTACACCTGCGCGATCGGCAGACGGATGTGCTCGAAGCTCCGGCTGCCGTCGAGGCTGATCGACGCGCCGGCGTCGTTGGCGACCATCACCCGGTTCGCGTCGGTCGGATCGATCCAGATGTCGTGGTTGTCGCCGCCGGCCGACGCGAAGCCGTCGGTGTTCGGCCGGACGAAGGTCTTGCCGGCGTCGAGCGAGATCACGTAGTTCGGGCTCAGGAAGTAGAGCCGGTCCGGATCGGCCGGCGACACGCCGAAGCGGACGTAGTACGAGTCGCGCTGCATCATCAGGTGGTCGTGGCTCACGAGCGTCCACGTGCGGCCGCCGTCGTCGGACCGGTAGAACGACGGCTGCGTGTCCTGCACCAGCGCGTACACGCGCTGCGGGTCGCTCGGCGCGATCGCCACGGCCACTTTGCCCACGGCATGGCCCGCGGCCGGCAGGCCGTGCCCGGCCAGCTGGTGCCAGGTCGTCCCGCCGTCGTGCGTCACGTAGACGCCGCCCGTGGGCCCTCCGCTGTCGAGGTTCCAGGGGTGGATCAGCAGCGGCCACATCCCGGCCAACAGCGTGTCCGGGTCCTTCGAATCGATCGCCAGGTCGGAGCAGCCGGTGTTGTCGTCGACCTTCAGCACCTGCTGCCAGGTCTTCCCGCCGTCGGTCGTGCGGTACACGCCCCGCTCCGGCTGCGCCTTGAACAGCTGGCCCAGCGCACAGACGAAGACGCGCTGCGCGTCGTGGGGATCGATGACGATGCGGCCGACGTGGCCCGTGGCGTCGAGCCCCATGTGCTCCCAGTGGCGGCCGCTGTCGGTCGACTTGTACACGCCGTCGCCCATCGGATAGAACGGCCGGATGAGGAACGTCTCCCCCGTCCCCGCCCACACGACGTTCGCCTCGGACTCGGACACGGCGAGCGCGCCGACGGCCGAGACGTCCTCGTGATCGAAGACCGGCTTCCAGTCGACCCCGCCGTTCTCAGTCTTCCAGATGCCGCCCGACGCCGCGCCGACGTAGTCGACCATCGGGTTGCCGGGCTCGCCCGCGATCGCCGCGGCACGGTTGCCGATCGGGCCGATGAAGCGCCAGTGCAGCGCGGCCAGCGGATTCGGGGCCACGCCGCCGGCCTGCGCCCGCACGCCGCGGACGAGCAGGCCCGCCATGGCGACGGCCGCCAGCAGGGCAAGTGAGCACAAACGCCAGCGCGGGCGCCGCCGCGCGGGGAAAGACGTCGTCTCAGTCATGGTTCGGCTCGCATTTCGGAGTTGGTGAGGTTCGGGGTTCGTGGACCCTGCCATCGAGATGCCTGGGATAGGTATCGTCATACACCCATCCGGATGGCGCCGAGTTGATGGTCGGATCGCTTCGAGATCAGCGGCGCTCGGTCGCCCCTGACACGGCAGCGACCCCGGCCAGCTACGCGGAGGCGGCGAGCGCGTCGGGCTCGAGCGGCCACGGGTTCACGCTGGCGCCCGCTCTGCACCGCCGCTCGAGAGCGGTTCGACACGATGGGATGAACAGCGGGGCCCGTGTTCCCCGGCGGCAGCCGCGGCCGGGCTGCCGGACGCACCAGGAGACAGCAGGAACCTCCAAGGAGGCCGGGGCAAGCGGTGTCAGCAGACTCCCTCGAGCTGCTGGGCGCCCGGCCGGCGCTCGGCCGACGGTTCACGAGTACTGACGATGACCGGTCTGGCCCTGCCGCTGCAGTGCTGAGCGATTCGACCTGGCGCAGCCGGTTCGGCGCCGACCCGGACGTGATCGGCCGCACCACCATGATCGATGACGGCGGCGGCATGCGGGCGACCACGGTCGTGGGCGTGATGCAGCCGGAATTCGACTATCCGCGCGGGGCCGCACTCTGGCTGCCGATTGCGTGGGCCTGCCGTCCGATTCGTGCTGCCACCGCGGTCGATCCGATCGTGGCGCTGAGACAGGAGTAGTTCGCGGGCGATCAAGCGCGAACCAAAACAGCTGGCCTGGTCCGGGCGAAACACCTCGGAACGCCCGTGCCCTACGGTTGGATGACGCCGAGCAGCAGCAGCAACCCGACGCACAGAAACACCAGGGCCAGGAACACGAACAGCACGATGTGACCCCACAGGGTCCACACGCTGTCGCATTCAGCCACGTGCGGCTGATCGAGTCGGTACCGCACCGGAACCGCCTCCCCGATCTGCCACCCGGTACCGCTGAGCGCCACACCGGACTCGAACGTGACGACCTCGCCCGACGCTGATCGAAAGCGAATCCGCGGATAGTACATCCTCTGGAGGTTCGTCCCGTCCCGCTCGTTGCGCAGGGCGATGACCTCGCCCTGGGCCACCGCCGAGCTGCGAACGAACGCCAGCCGGCGCAGGAGCTGTTGGTCCTGGGTCCGTACGCGTACTCGATCAGCTACGACTCGGACGCGACGTCGATCGGTGCGGACCGCAAGCGGCGCGCAGCCAGAACGCCTTGAACAGCGTGTGGATCAAGCGAGACGGGCGGTGGCAGCTACTGATGCACTGCCGCGGCGCGGCGCGGGCACTCGGCGGGAAATGAGGAGGACCGGCGTCCGCTGCGGGGCGGGCCCCCTCAGACGCGCCACTCCCCCCTCAGGAACGCCAGCGCCGTCGTCGCGAACTGCGGGGCCGCCTCCCGGAAGACCGGTCCGTGGCCGCCATTGGGGACGACCCACAGGAACGACCTCGGAATGGCGGCGTGGAGGTCGAACGCCTGCGACACGGGATAGAGCGGGTCGCGGTCGCCGAACACGATCAGGGTCTCCGCGGCGATCGTCGAGAGCGACGCTGCGTCGAAGTTCACGTCCTCGTAGTCGTCGGCGAACGCGCGCACCATGGCGACGAGCGCCTCGATCTGTGTTTCCCCGCCCACGTGACACTGCCGGAGGCGCACCTTCTCGGCGTTGCTCAAGAAGGCCTCTGAGAACTCGCGCTGGATGCGGCGCGCCTGCTCGAGAAACGACGGCGGCGCGCTCACCACGACCATCGACTCCACGACCGCCGGCGCCAGCGTCGCCAGGTGCAGCAGAACGATACCGCCCCCGCTCAGGCCGATGGCCTTGACCCTGGGCAGGCCGAGGTGCCGGAGCAGGGCCTGCACGTCGAGCGCGCACTGCCTGAAGGTGAACTGGCCGGACGGATTGGTCGACGCGCCATGCCCCCGCAGGTCGGGCGCGATCACCTGGAAACCGGCGGGGGGCTCCGCGAAAACGTAGCGCCAGTCGGTCCCGCACCCCATCGCGCCGTGCAGCCACAGAAGCGGCTCGCCCCGCCCCGTCACCTCGAAATGGAGATCGACTCCGTTGATCGCGAAGGTCATCGCGCCTCCTGTTCCGTGAGGCGATTATGCGGGCGGCCGCGCGCAAGAACCAGTCTGGTGCCGCGAGTCTGATAGAATAAAGATGTCGTTCCAACCTGCAGCGTCGCCCAGGCCGGCTCGCCTCCGCTCGGCGAATCCGCTCAACTGCAGTGTTCGACTCCCTCCTCCAGCACCATCAAGATAGACGCTTACGTTGAAGGGGCCTGGCGTCCGATTCGTACGGCCACTGCAGTCGATCCGATCGTGGCGCTGCGAGAGGACTAGCTGCGGCGTGCGATAGACCCCGCGCTCCGGGTCCTTTACGGCGTTCTTACGAGCTCTTTCCTGCCCCCTTAGGCCGTACTCCGTACGCTGACCTGAGAGGTGCCGCAATCATGGAGAGCCCAGGATCGGTCGGAGACTACGACTACATCGTGCCGGCGCGCGCCTTGCGCGGTTCGACGGATGAAATGCTCGCGGACATCGACGACGCGGTCGAGGGCCTGCTGGCGCTCCGGCAACTCATTGCCCGCCGCAAGACCTCGAACGCGGATGGGACTGCGCATCGTACCCGGCCGCAGGCCGCCGCGCGGCCGAGACTGGCGGGTGTTCCGTCGCGCGCTTGAGCCGCCCCGCCGCCCGGTCACCCGCCGGTCGAGCCTGTTGCGGATGACGGCTGGTCGAAGGGCACGACCTGGATGGCCGCGTCGCGGACGGATCGCAGGAACTTGTCGATCGTCGAGCCTCGCCAGAGCAGCTCCCAGCGCGACCGGGCGCTCTGGCCGAAGATGACGTGGGTGATCCCTTCGCGCTGCGCGAAGGCAATCAGGCCCTCGGCGGGGCGGTCGGCCTTGACCCGGACGACGGTCGCGCCAAGGCTCTCGGCCAGCGCGATGTTCTGCCGCAGCGCGTCGTCGTCTTCCGGTCGGATCCGGCCTGGCCGCTCCTGGGGCGTCTCCACGTAGACGGCGTACCACCTGGCGCCAAGCCGGCCCGCAATCCTCGCGCCCGTGCGAATGACGCGGGGTGCGAGGACGTTCGAGCTCATGCACACCATCACGCGCTCGGGAATCAGCGCCGGCTCCAGCCCCTCCCGCTGCCGATAGCTCGCGGCCTTCTGGCCGACCTCGTCGGCGACCGCCCGCAGCGCCAGCTCGCGCAGGGTCGAGAGGTTGCCCTTTCGGAAGAAGTTCGCCAGCGCCTGCTCGACCTTCTCGGGCCGATAGATCTTGCCTTCCCGCAGGCGACTCCGCAGCTCCCCGACGGTGGCGTCGACGTTGATGACCTCGTCCGCGCGCTCGATGAACGTGTCGGGGACGGTCTCACGGACGCGGACGCCCGTCACCCGCGCGACGGCGTCGTTCAGCGTCTCCAGGTGCTGGATGTTCACGGCGGTCATCACGTGGATGCCTGCGCCGAGCAGCTCGAGCACGTCCTCGTACCGCCTGGCGTGGCGGCTCCCAGGGACGTTGGTGTGCGCCAGCTCGTCGACGACCGCCACGTGCGGCTTCCTGGCGAGGATCGCGTCCACGTCCATCTCTTCGAGCGTCACACCGCGATACGCGACCGTGCGGCGGGGAACGATCTCGAGGTCGCCGATCTGCCGTTCGGTATCCCGGCGTCCATAGGTCTCCACGTAGCCCACGACGACGTCGAGGCCGCGGGCCCGCAGGATGTGCGCCTCTGCGAGCATCTCGTAGGTCTTGCCCACGCCGGGGGCGGCACCGATGTAGATCCGCAGCCGCGCCCGGTCCCGCTCCTCGAGGCGTGCCAGCAGGCCGTCAGCCGTGGGGCGATGCTCAGGCATCGGCGTCTGGCTCAGGCGAGCCGAACCGCGACCAGCACGAGGTCGATCGCCTTGATGCCGACAAAGGGCACGATAACGCCTCCCAGGCCGTAGATGAACAGATTGCGGCGCAGGATCGCCCCAGCGCCGAGGGGCCTGTAGGGAATGCCCCTCAGCGCCAGCGGAATGAGCGCGATGATGATCACCGCGTTGAAGATCACGGCCGACAGGATGGCCGACTCCGGGGTCGCGAGCCGCATCACGTTCAGGACGGCCAGCTGCGGAAAGGCCACCACGAACATGGCCGGAATGATGGCGAAGTACTTGGCCACGTCGTTCGCAAGCGAGAACGTCGTCAGCGCCCCGCGCGTCATCAGCAGCTGCTTGCCGATCTCGACGATCTCGATCAGTTTCGTCGGGTTGGAGTCGAGGTCCACCATGTTGCCGGCTTCCTTCGCGGCGGTGGTTCCGGTGTTCATCGCGACCCCGACATCGGCCTGGGCCAGCGCCGGCGCGTCGTTCGTGCCGTCACCCGTCATCGCGACGAGCTTGCCCGCGTTCTGCTCCCGCCTGATGAGCGCCATCTTGTCTTCTGGCTTCGCCTCGGCGAGAAAGTCGTCCACGCCCGCCTCGCCGGCGATCGCCGCGGCCGTCAGCGGGTTGTCGCCGGTGATCATGATCGTCCTGATGCCCATCGCGCGCAGGCGCGCGAAGCGCTGGCGCATGCCGCCCTTGACGATGTCCTTCAGATGGACCACGCCGAGGGGCCGTGCGCGCTCCGCCACGACCAGCGGCGTGCCACCCGACCGCGCGACGCGGTCGACGATCGCGTCCAGCTCCGGCGACGTGACGCCGCCGTGACGCGCGACGTAGGCGGCGATCGCATCGGCCGCGCCTTTCCGGATTTCGCGCCCACCCATGTCGAGCCCGGACATGCGCGTCTGCGCCGAGAACGGGACGAACACCGCGCCCTTGTCCGCCAGCTCGCGGCCGCGGATCCGATGCCGGGTCTTGGCCAGGACCACGATGGAGCGTCCCTCCGGTGTCTCGTCGGCGAGCGACGCCAGCTGCGCGGCGTCGGCCAGCTCCGCCTCCGTGACGCCGGCAACCGGCACGAACTCGACCGCCTCCCGGTTCCCCAGCGTGATCGTGCCCGTCTTGTCCAGCAGGAGCGTGTCGACGTCGCCGGCCGCTTCGACGGCGCGGCCGGACATCGCGAGCACGTTGTGCTGCACGAGCCGATCCATCCCGGCAATGCCAATCGCCGAAACGAGGGCGCCGATCGTCGTGGGGATCAGGCACACGAGCAGCGCGATCAGGACAGGAATCGGGATCCGCGTGCCCGCGTAATGCGCGAACGGCTCCAGGGTGACGACTACGAGCAGGAAGATCAGCGTGAGCACGGCGAGCAGGATATACAGGGCGATCTCGTTGGGCGTCTTCCGGCGCTCCGCCCCCTCGACCAGAGCGATCATCCGATCCAGGAACGTGTGCCCCGGCTCGGAGGTGATGCGCACCTTGATCCAGTCTGAGATGACCCGTGTCCCACCGGTCACGGCCGACCGGTCGCCGCCCGACTCCCGGATCACGGGTGCCGATTCGCCGGTGATCGTCGATTCATCGACCGAGGCGACGCCCTCGGTGACTTCCCCGTCGCCGGGGATGAACTCGCCGGAGTGCACGATGACGAGGTCGCCCTGGCGAAGCGTCGACGCCGGGACTTCCTCGACTCGCCCGCCCGCGACCATCCGGTTCGCCCTCGTCTCCGTTCGCGTCTTTCGCAGCGTGTCGGCCTGAGCCTTGCCTCGGCCCTCCGCCATCGCCTCGGCGAAGTTCGCGAACAGGACGGTGAACCAGAGCCAGAAGGCCACCTGTCCCGTGAACAGCAGCCGGCCGCCTCCCGCCAGTTCCTGGAGGAAGACGATCGTCGTCACGACGCTCCCCACCTCCACGATGAACATCACGGGGTTCTTCGCTTGAATCCGTGGATCCAGCTTTCGGACGGAACCCAGCACGGCCTGCCGGACGATCCCCGGATCCCAAATCGACATCCTGCGCACGCGCTCTGCCATGTCATCGTCCGGAGTACTTGACTGCTGCCGGTGCCGGCGCCGTGAACGCGCGGTCGAGCGCGAGATTCAGCTCGAGCACGTTGACACGGGCCCGGCCGAAGAACCCCCACGCTGGCGGCTCCGTGTGCGCCTCAATGAGCTGGCGCACGCGCGCAACGGGGATGCCGCGGGCCGACGCGACGCGCGCGGCCTGCAGGTCCGCCGCGTCCGGCGGGATGTCGGGATCCACCCCGCTGCCGCTCGCCGTGACCATCTCCGACGGCACCTGGTTCGCCCGGACTCTCTCCAGTGCCATGGTGGCATCGCGCCGTTCCTCTACCGCCTTCAAGAATTCCGGATTCGATGGCCCGTCGTTGCTGCCCCCGGTCGAGGCCGCGTTGTAGCCGACGGCGGACGGCCGCGGGTGGAAGTACCCCGGTCCAGTGAAGGCCTGGGCGATCAACGTCGAGCCGATGATGGTGCCATCGGGACGTCGAATCAGGCTCCCTTCAGTCTGGTCCGGGAACGCCACGCGGCCGAGCGCCCAGAGCGCCACGTGATACGCGCCCCCGAACAGCACCATCGTCACGACCGTGAACGCCATCCCCCGCTTGATCTCTTTGACCATCGTTGGTTCCTACCGCAACGTGAGGTACTCGGCGATCGGTCCGAGCACGGCCACCGGCATGAACATGAGGAGGCCGAGGATCGCGACCACGGCCCACAGCGTGAACCCGTATGTCGCGCTGTCCAGGCGCAGCGACCCCGCGGTTTCGGGCATGCCCGGCTTGGCGGCGAGCGATCCGGCCAGGGCCAGAGGCGCAATGATCGGGATATAGCGCGACAACAGCATGACCAGCCCCGTCGAGATGTTCCAGAACGCCGTGTTGTCGCCGAGCCCTTCGAAGCCGGAGCCGTTGTTGGCCGCCGCCGAGGAGAACTCGTACAGCATTTCCGAGAAGCCATGCGGGCCCGGATTGTGGAGCCAACCGAGCGCCACCCCGGGATGGGCGGTGGCGGTCCACACGTGGCAGGCGATGGCCGTGCCGACGAGAATTGCGAGAGGATGCCACAGCAGCGCCAGGCTCGCCAGCTTGATCTCCCTGCTCTCGATCTTCTTGCCCAGGAGCTCCGGCGTGCGGCCGATCATCATGCCCGCCACGAAGACCGCGACGATGATGAAGATGAACATGTTGATGAAGCCGACGCCGACGCCGCCGAAGATGCCGTTGATCCACATGCCGACCATGGGCATCAGACCGCCGAGCGGCGTCAGCGAATCGTGCATGGCGTTGACCGAGCCGTTCGACGTCACCGTGGTGCTCACGGCCCAGAGCGCCGACAGCGGGGCTCCGAAGCGGACCTCCTTGCCTTCCATGGAGCCCGAGGCTTGATCGACCCCCAGCCTCGCGATCCCGGGGTTGCCGCCCGCCTCCTGCGCGACGGCAACCGTGACCATCGGGATGTACATCGCCACCATCACGGCGAAGAGCATCACCGCCAGGCGCTGGCGGCGAACCATGTCGCCCAGCGTCCAGATCATCCCCATGGGGATCGCGAGGATCGACCAGGTTTCCACGAGGTCCGAGAGCGGGCTGGGGTTCTCGTACGGGTGGGTCGAGTTCGACCCGAAGTACCCGCCGCCGTTCGTGCCCAACTGCTTGATCGCCACGAGCGGCGCCACGACGCCTCGGGCGATGGTCTGCGGCCGGCCTTCGACGGTGATCGCGCGGGCGGCTCCCCGGAACGTCATCGGCGAGCCCTGCCACATGAGGAGGGTGCCCACGACGAGGGCCAGCGGCAGCAGCACGCGCACGCTGGCGCGCGTCACGTCGACGTAGAAGTTGCCGATGTGCGTCTCGCGATCACGGGTCAGGGCTCGGAGGAGCGCCACGCACGCCGCGATGCCCGTGGCGGCGGTCACGAACTGCAGGAACGTGGCCTCGAACATCTGCGAGAAGTACGACAGGCCGGTCTCCCCGCTGTAGTGCTGCAGGTTCGTGTTCGTCACGAAGCTCGAGATGGTGTTGAACGCGAGCGTCGGCTCCATGTTGCCTATGCCGTCCGGGTCGAGGGGCAGCATCTTCTGGAGCGACACGATCGCGAACGTCGCGAGCCACAAGACGACGTTCGAGGCGAGCAGTGAGACCGAATACTGCTTCCAGTTCTGCTGCTCGTCTGCGCGCACGCCGGTCAGGCGCAACACGAGGCGCTCGATCGGCACAAGGACGGGATCGAGCCACGTACGCCGACCGCTGAACACCCGTGCCATGTAGCGTCCCAGCGGCACGCTCGTGGCGGTCGCGAACAGAATCACCGCACCAACGGCAACGGCTTCCGTACCCATCGGGCGACCCTCAGAAGCGTTCGGGGCGCAGCATGGCGTACAGGAGGTAGGCCGACGCCGCGATGGCCAGCAGCAACGACAGGGTCGTCATGGCACACCTACACGCGGTCGCACCACGCGACGAATCCGAACAGCGCGGCGAACGCCAGGATCGCGAGGCCGATCATTCCAAGCGTGAGCACGAGGCGCCCTTCCCGCACACACCTTCACCACGGAAGATAACGGCGGCTTCGTGAGAACGGGCTAAAACGTTCGTGAAGATTCCGTAAAGGCGTGAGCGGCCGCCAGCCGCCGGCGTCCGGCGGCGCCGGCAGGATCAGTCGGGCTCGTCGGCGAAGCGATAGCCGACCCAGGGCTCCGTCAGGAGATACCGGGGACTGGCGGGGTCGGGCTCGATCTTCTTGCGGAGCTGGCCCATCAGGACGCGGAGATGTTCCGGCTGGTCGACGCTGTGCGTGCCCCAGATCGCCTTCAGGATGGTGCGGTGCGTGAGGACCCGGCCGGCGTGCGTGACGAGCAGCGTCAGGAGCTCGAACTCCCTCGGCGTCAGCCGGATCTCGAGTCCGCCACGCTGGACGCGCCGGCGATCGAAGTCGATGGTCAAGTCGCCCCGCGTGAGCTGGCCATAGAGGAGGCTCTCGCGACCGAGCGAGCGGCGCAGCGCGGCCCTCACGCGGGCCATCAGCTCGTCCGGGCCGAACGGCTTCGTCACGTAGTCGTCCGCGCCCTGATCCAGGGCCGCGACCTTGTCCTTCTCGGCGCCGCGCGCGGAAAGAACCAGGATCGGCGTGTCGGCGCGTTCGCGCACCTGCCGGCACACCTCGCTTCCGTCCATGTCCGGGAGGCCGAGGTCGAGGATGACCAGGTCGGGGCGCTCCCGCTCGAAGGCCTCCACGGCCTCGCGCCCGGTGCCAGCGACGGTGACCGCGTAGCCGCGCGAGCGCAGGAGCGGCGTCATCGCGCGTTGGATGGATACTTCATCGTCGACCAGGAGGATTTGCGCTGGGCGCGTCACAGACTCTCCCCTTCGATGGCCGCGGCGGTCCGACTCTGCACCGGGACCCCGATCGTGAAGGTGGCGCCGCCCTCCGGGTGGTTCTCGGCCCACACGCGCCCGCTTTCGGCCGCCAGCAGACCGCGCGTGATCGCCAGGCCCATCCCGGTGCCGAACCGCTGCCGGCGCGCACCAGTCCCCCGGAAGGCCCGTTCGAAGAGGTGATCGAAATCCTCTGGGGCGATCCCGACGCCGCGGTCGCGAACGGCCACCCTCAGCTCGTCACGCGACAGGGTCACGGTGACAGTGACCGTGGAGCCGCTCGGCGAGTACTGCCCGGCGTTCTCGAGCAGATGCGCGAGCGCCGCGGAGGTGAGCCGGGGATCGAGGCGGACCAGCGCGTGCTCGGCGAGGTCGGCGACCTCGATCCGATGCGAGCCGAGCGCCGGTTCCGCCTGACGGACGGCCGCCTCGACGATCTCCGCGGGCTGGACCCACTCCCGCTCGGCGGCGATAGCCTGGGTTTCGATTCTCGCCATGTCGACGATGTCCTGGAACAGCCGGGTCAGCCGCTGGAGCTCCGAGCGCACGATCTCGATCTGTCCTCGCCGCTGCTCGTCCGTCAGCCATGAAGCGTCCAGATTGTTCGCGGCCACGGCCACGGCCGTCAGCGGCGTCTTCAGATCGTGGCTGAGCGAGGCGAGTAGCGCGGACTTCAGCTCGGCGCCGCGGCGGACGACTTCCGCCTCCCTCCGCTCTTCCAGCAGCTGGGTTCGCTCAATCGCGATCGCCGTCACTCCGGCAATCGCGTCCTGGGTGCCAGCCTCGACGTCCTGACCGTGCAGCGCGAGGAGGCCGATCGGGCGGGTCCCGACGCGCAGCGGCACGAGCGAGACGCTCGTCCCATCGGCGGTCTCGATTCGGCTGTGGCCCCCGTAGGTCCGCTGATGCGCATCGAACTCGAGCCGGGCCCGCGCCGCGGACAAGGCGGCGTCGAGTTGCGCAGCGTCGATGTCCAGCGGCCGCTCGCCCGAGTGATGACGCTGCCAGCCTCCCGGGCCGGGCAGGCAGATCGTGACCGACTCGAGCCCGAACCGCCGCGCGACATAGCGCGCGACGAGCCCGACGGCACCGGCCGTATCGGTGGTCAGCAGGATGTCGCGTGTCAAGTCGAACAGTCGCGCGAGCTCGTCGCGCCGCGCTGTCGCATCGCTCGCCCGTTGGCGGACCTGCAACGAGAGGTGGCTCGCGACGATGCTCACCGCCAGGAGCGTGAACAGGGCGACCCAGTTCTCGGGGTCCGCAATCGTCCAGGTGCCGACGGGCGGAAGGAAGAAGAAGTTGAAGCACAGGAACGCCATCGCGGAGGTCGCGATCGCCACACGGCGTGTCGAGACGGTGGCGACGATCAGGACCACGAGCAGGAACGACAGCGCGACGATCGTGGGGTTCGACACGCCGATCCACGTGGAGCAGGCGGCCGTCAGCAGGGCGACGGCGGCGAGCCCGGCGAGCAGGACGCCGAGCTCGGCCGTGCGCGGCGCACGGCGCGCGGTCGCTCGAGGCACCACGGGGGCCACCCTCACGAGTCCCATCCTGACGCCGGAACGCGCTGGAGGGCAAGCCACCGGCGGCGCAGCGAGTCCTTACGCCTTCCTTACGCTGTTTCGCGGTACATGCGAGGGTTTGCACGCCGAGGCGCGGCGACACCGGTCGGCGCGGTATCATGCCCTGTCTGGGAGGACGCCCATGAAGACTCTCGCGTGTGCGCTGCTGCTGGCGTGTACCGCCTCGGCGCAGGTGATGACGCCTCCCCCGCCGCCGATCACCTACGACCAGGCCGTCGCGAACGAGCGCCACCTCTTCGCGGCCGACCAGCAGCACGATCTCGACACCATCCGGTCCCTCGTGGCCGACGATTTCGTGGACATCGCGAAGGACGGGTCGTCGATCGGCAAGGACGCGCTGCTGAAAGAGATCCCCACCCTCACGCTGCTGAAGCACGCGCAGCAGAACTTCCGCGTGGTGGTCCTGGGCCCGTACGCGTACTCGATCAGCTACGACTCGGACGCGACGATGCTCGACGCGAACGGCAAGTCGGTGCGCAGCCAGAACGCCCTGAACAGCGTGTGGATCCTGCGGGCCGGCCGCTGGCAGGTCCTGATGCACTGCCGTGGCGCGGCCATGACGCTCAGAGGGAAGTAGGTCGTGCTGGCCTTCAGGCCAGCCCGATTTGCACGGCACCCCCGATCCGTGGTCTAAGAAAGGGCCGTGCGCCCGCGCCTTGCCGTCTTCCTGCTGACCTTCGCCGGCCTCGTCTTCGAAGTCGGCCTCACGCGCATCTACTCGGCGACGATCTGGTACCACTTCACGTTCGTCGCGATCTCGGTGGCGCTGCTCGGCTGGGGGCTCGGCGGCTTCGTCGTGCACGCTGTGCAGGCACGGCCAGGCCGCGCACGGCGCGGCCCGCGAGGGAGCGGCGCGGGGCATTGGGGTCCCCGCGAGCGACCGAGCCGGGGTGTGGAGCGAAGCCCCACGCCAATCTTGGACCTCGACGCGGGCGCCTGGCTCGCGCTGTCGGTCGCCGTGACGATGCCGCTGTGCCTGTGGCTGGTGGTGCTCTTCCCGTTCCGGCTCGAGCGCCTGCCGCTCTACTTCTTCGCGCCGCTGCTCCCGTTTCTGCTGGACGGCATGGCGCTGTCGGTCGTCTTCGATCGCCACCGGGCGCGCGCGGGCAGCCTGTACTTCGCCGACCTCACCGGCGCGTCGCTGGGCGCCATCGCCATCGTGTTCTTCCTCCAGTGGCTCGGCGGGGAGCGGTCGCTGCTCCTGACGGCGCTCGCGCCGCTCGGCGCCGCGCTCGCGCTCTCGCGCCGCCGCGCGCTCGTCGCCGCCGCCGTCACGGTCGCCGCGCTCCTCGCCTTCGCCATCGGGTCGTCCGCGACGGGCGCCATGTTTCGCGTGACGCCGGGCACGCTGAAGGCCATGCGGCGCCAGATGGCCGAAACGCCCGGCGCGCGCGTGACGCAGACGGGCTGGAACGCCTACTCGCGCATCGACGCCGTCGAGGGCTTCCCGCCGCCATACCTGGCGCGCCTCTACATCGACTCGGACGCGTGGACCAACGTGCTCGAGTGGGACGGCCGCCTCGAGAGCGCCGCGAACCTGCGGTCCTGGTACCGCGCGCTGCCGTTCCGCTTCACGACGCGTCCCGAGACGCTCGTGATCGGCCCGGGCGGCGGGTCGGACGTGCTGGTGGCGCTAGCCGCGGGCAGCCGGCACGTCACGGCCGTCGAGCTGAACCCGCTGATGATCAAGTTCGTGCGGCACTACGGTGCGCGGGCGGGCGGGATCTACGACCGGCCCGACGTCGAGGTCGTCCAGGGCGAGGCCCGCACCTTCATCAGCCGCACCGATCGGCGCTTCGACGTCATCTTCCTCGGCTTCGTCGACTCGTGGGCGTCGGTCGCCTCGGGCGGCCTGTCGCTCGCCGAGAACTACCTCTATACGACGCAGGCGTTCCGCGCCTACTACGACCACCTGACCGACGATGGAGAGCTGGTCGTGCTGCGGTGGAACGTGGACGTGCCGCGGCTGGTGGCGAATGCCATCGCGCTCCTCGGCGTGCACGAGGCCGCGCGCCGCATCGTCGTCGTGCTCGAGCGGCGCGGCACGGCCGAGGACCCGCCGCAGATGATCTTCATCCTGCGCAAGCGGCCGTTCACGGCCGAGGAGACGGCGTCGGTGATGCACGACTGGACGACGGCGCGGCCCGTGCTCGTGCCGGGCCGTCACGCGGACCCGCCGTACGACACGCTCTTCGACGGCCGGATCACGTTCGACCAGCTCGTCGCCGAGGCGCCGCGCAAGGTGGATCCGGTCTACGACGACAGCCCGTTCTACTTCGCGACCGAGCGGCCGCTGGGCATGCCGCGGGCGCTGGCGATCGGTCTCGCGCTCATCGTCGGGCCGGTGCTGCTGCTGCTCGGCTTCCTGGTCGCCGGCGGGCATCCGGCGGGGCGGCCCGACGCGCCGTATCGCGCGGCGATCGTGTACTTCGCGGCGCTGGGCGTCGGCTTCATCACGATCGAGCTGGCGCTCCTGCAGCACCTGACGCTGCTCCTGGGGCACCCGATCTTCACGCTGTCGGTGCTGCTCTTCACGCTGCTCGCGGCCGGCGGCGCCGGCGCGGCGCTCAGCCCCCGCGTCCCCGCCCGCACGGCCTGTCTCGCCGTCGCGGCGCTCGGGCTCGTCTACGGCGGCGCGCTGCCGTGGCTCGTGCCGGCGCTGCTCCCGCTCGGGCTCGCCGCGCGCATTGCGATTGCGGTGCTGCTCGTCGCACCGATCGGGATCGCGATGGGCATGCCCTTCCCGCGCGGCCTGGCGCGCGCCGGCCAGCGCGGCCTGCCGCCGCCGCCGTTCTTCTGGGGGCTGAACGGAACGCTGTCGGTCGTCGGGTCGGTGGCGACGGTGGTCGTCGCCGTGACGCTGGGGTTCCGCGCGGCGATGGTGACGGGCGCGGTGGTCTACGCCGTGGCGGCGATGGCCGCGGGGCCGGTGGACGCCCTGCCGCCCGCCGAGGGCTGAAGTCGGGCTGAAGCCCGGCACGACGTGCTGGTTATCGGCCGGGACCGCGTGCCGAGGCGAGCCGCGGCCGCACCGACAGCACCAGCCGCGACGGGTGCCGGGCGTCGTGGTAGACGGTGTTCTCGGCGACCACCACCCGGTGGTCCTGCCCGAGCGGCTCGCCGCTGTTCGGGTTCACGTCGAACCGGGGGAAGTTGCTGCTCGAGATGTCGAGCCGGATCCGGTGGCCCTTCTTGAACACGTTGGCCGTGGGGAAGGGATCGATGGTCACGCGGTACACCTGGCCGGGCGTCATCAGCTCCTGCCGTTCAGGCGAGTTGCGATAGCGCGCCCGCGTGATGCCGTCGGTGACGTTCAGCGCGTAGCCCGACGGGTAGTCGGCGCTCGGCGGGTAGAGATCGACGAGCTTGGCGGTGAAGTCGGTGTCGACGGCGGTCGACGCGACGAAGAGCGTGACCTCGACCGGCCCGACGACCTCGACGTCCTCGGCCAGCGGCTCGGTCTGGAAGACGAGCACGTCGGGCCGCGCGGCCAGTGGCAGGTACGGCGGCCGCGAGCCGTAGAAGCCCCTGGTCTCGTCACCGGTGAACTCGCGCTCCCGCTGATCGTAGCCTCCGGCCGCCACCATGCCGCGCTGCGGCGAGAAGGACCCGCCGATCGTGGGCACCGGATGGCGGGGGTCGTAAGTGTAGGTCGTCGGCCTGACGCCCGCGTCGGCCTCGCGATCGCTGAGCGTCCCGCCGGCATGCAGATAGAGCGCGAGCGGATGCACGCCGGGCGGCGGCCAGCTCGCGGCCGTTGTCCAGTAGCCGCCGTGGAACAGCCGCCCGCTCGCATCCTTGTGGCCGTCTCCGGTTCCCATCACGAACAGCCGCACGGGCGGGTCGTCGGCGGCCGGCGTCGGCCGCCCCTTGAGAAAGTGATCGAACCAGCGGAGGTGGAAGCCGGTCGCGAAGTCGTCGATGGCGGCGCCGGGCCCGAACTCCAGGTCGCCCGCGTGCGACACGGTGCTCGCGCCGTGCGTCCACGGGCCGACGAGCAGCCGCACGGGCGACTTCTTGGTTGCCGACAGGCCGACGTAGTTGGCAATCGTGCCCATCGTGTACGAGTCGTACCAGCCGGTGATGAGCAGCATCGGGATGTCGGCGGTCTCGGCGAACGCCACCGACCAGTTCACGTCCGGCTGCCGCCAGTAATCGTCGTAGTCGCTCCGCGTCATCATGTCGTAGATGTAGCCCTCGACGTTCGGCGCGAGCGCGAGCGGCGTCAGCCCTCGCTTGCCGTGGAGATTGCCGACCCAGTCGACGGCCTTCTCGCGCCGGAACACCTCGCGCACCGCGGGGTCGGCCGTCTGCGCGGCGAGCTGCCCGAACGCCCAGCCGACCTGCTGCGCCAGCTCGAACGCGCCGTGGTTCCGGATCTTGTAGAGCCACCCGTTGTAGAGCCCGCCGCAGTTGAGCACGGCGGTCCTGAGGTGCGGGGGATGGGCAATCGCGGCGCTCGCCTGGACGTGGGCTGCGTAGGAGGTTCCCCACATCCCCACCCGTCCGTCGGTGTACGGCAAGGCGGCCAGATACTCGATGGTGTCGAATCCGTCCTTGCCGTAGCCGATGTACTTGATCTGCACGCCTTCCGACGCGTACGTCCCGCGGTCGTCTTGGAGCGCCACCACGTAGCCGTGCCGGGCGAAGGCCTCGGCCTGCGCCACGAGCGACGCGCCCTCCTTGTTGTACGGCGTGCGCTGCAGCAGAAGCGGGAGCTTCTCGGCCACCGGCACGCCACCCGACGCCGGGCGGTAGACGTCGGTCGCCAGCTTCACGCCGTCCCGCATCGGGATCATCAGGTTGTGGGCGAAGAGCACGGCGTCGTACGGCTCGGTCCCCTGCTGGCCGGCGCCGCTCGGCCCCACGGCCAGCGCGGCCACGACGACGAGAACGAGTGTGCGCTTCATGGCGTCATGGGCGCGACGAGCTCGCGGACGCTCGCCAGGCGCTCGACCGACTCGATGCGCGCGAGGCTCGCCGCCATCTGCTCGCGGGTGAGCGTCAGGCTCGCGCAGTCGGTGAACTTGTCGTGCAGCTCGGCTCGCGTGAACGGCCGATCGGGCCCGCCCCGGTACCGGTCGTCGGACGGCTGCACGAACGAACGGCCGTCCGTCAGGTACACCTCGACGACGCTCCGGATCTTGTCGAAGCCCTTCGCCTCGATCTCCGAGTCGAACACGGTCTCGACGTTCGGCATCATCCGCTGCACCGGCTCGCTCTGCACGAACTCGTCGGTGAACTCGCGGATCCCCGCCTTTCGTCTCAGCACGATGCTCGAGAGCAGGAACGGGAGGCAGAACTTCGCCTCGAGCTCGGTCTTCGCGGTCTTGTAGCGCAGCGGGTCCAGGATGTTCGACCCGGCGCGCAGGCGGATGCGCGCGATCTGATCCGGCGTGATGTCGTGTTCGGTCACGACCTTCAGCAGCGCGTCCATGCTGGGGTGGCTCAGCACGCCGCACGGGTACGGCTTCACCGACACGCCGGGGTCGACGATCGTGTAGGGCTTGCCGAGCACGCCGACGATGCGCGAAGCGTCCGCGCCGCCGCCCTCGACCTGGAAGAAGCCCCACTGGCCGTCCAGGGCGTCGTCGCCGCCGGTGAAGCCGTGCGAGGCGAGCAGGGCGGCGAACACGCCGTTCGCGGCCGCGCGTCCGGCGTGGAGCGGCTTCGTCATGGACCCGAAGTTCACGCGGATGCCGGCGGCGAGGCTCGCCGCGATGGCGATGGCGTGCGCGATCGCCGGCGGCTCGAGGGCGAGCAGCTTCGCCGTCGCCGCGGCGCCGGCGAACGTGCCGACGGTCCCCGTGGAATGGAAGCCGCGGTTGTAGTGGACCGGGTCGATGGCCTCGCTGATCTTGCACTCCACCTCGAAGCCGACGAGAAACGCCTCGAGAAACCTGGCGCCCGACGCCCCGACGGCCTCGGCCACGGCGAGCGACGAGGCGAGCGCGGGCACGGTGGGATGGGTCAGCAGGCCGTAGGTCCGGTCGGGCGTCGTCGAGAGCTGCGTGTCGTCGAAGTCCATGGCGTGGCCGAACGCGCCGTTGAGGAGCGCCGCCTTCTCGGCCGAGGCCTGGAGTCGCCCGGGGCCGAGCACGCTGGCCTCGCGCCGGCCCACGTCGGCGGCCACGTAGTCGCGGAGGATGCGACTGCCCGCCGTCGTCTCGCCGGCGAGGATCACGCCGAAGCCGTCGCTCAGGCAGCGCCGGCCCTGCTCGACGACGTCGGCCGGCATGGCGTCGAGCCTGGCGGCCCTGATGAAGTCGATGACCGCCTGGGTGACGCCCTGGGTCGGCGCCCTGCTCGCGTCCGCGCCCGGGTGCGCGCTCGAGGCGCCGGCGCGTCCGGTGCCGCCATCGGCCAGGGTCGGCAGGGCCACGGAGCCGGCGACGGCGCCGGCCGTCAGGTTGAAGAATCCCTTGCGCGTCAGCTGCATCTTCCGCCTCCGGCTGTGTCAGGCCGAGTGATCGGTCCCCGCCTTGTCAGGGGCGAGGATAGCAGAATCGCTGTTGCGCCCCGCACGTTCTGGTAGAATCCTCCCGAGTCGGCCTGTTCCAGCGGGTCGGACCTTCGCCCCATGCCGGACGGGACACCCCGTGGCGGGCGCCTCGCGAGGGGTCGCCGCCGTCGCCGGCGCCAGGTCGCGTGAATTGCTGAGGAGCACCTCATGCCGACAGTGATCATCAAGACGAAGGACGGACAGACCCTGACGTTCCAGAACGCGAAGCTCGACGTCGACAAGTACAACGTCGCGCGGATCACCTCGGTCGCCGACGGCCGTGTGATCGGCAAGATCGGCGGCGCGGATTTCCAGACCGGCTACGAGGTCGAGAAGTAGCCGCCGGCGCGTCCTCCCCGGCCCAGCGTCCGCTCCCCTGCTCTGTCTGCCGCCTCGTCCTGCGACGCCGCCCGGCGTCTCCAACGCCACCGGGCCGCGCCGACACGCCGGATGTGTACCCGCAGCCACGCTGCACCTGCGATCACGGCAGGGTTGACCACGAAGCGCACGAGGGCCACGAGGACCTTGCTGTCGCGCCGCATCCGTGACCTACGTACGGCACCACGATGCCACGATGTGGTGCGTGACGGAAGGGCACGAAAACCGTCACGCTGATCGACCTCTTCGTGTCTTCAACTACCGCCGGCGACCTGCGCGGTCTGGCCGCTGCGTTCCCCCGGCCAGACCGCGGGCGGGCGCCGATGCGCGCGCGGGAGGACACGCCCGGTGTCGGATCTGCCTGCAACGCGTGCTCTCCCACGTGCGCATCGGGGCCAACCCCCGCCTGAGGCGGCAGGTCGCCGGCGCGGCCTTCGCGCCATCGTGGTTGCCGTACGTGATCCACGAATGCAGCGTGACCGGCCACCTCTTCGTGGTCGTCGTGTCCTTCGTGGTGGACGCCGTGGACAACCCGTGTCAGCGTGACGACGTCTTCTCCTCGCGCAGGATCGCCGCGAGCGTCATGGCGCCGGTGAGGTTCGCGGTCGTCCGGAACATGTCGGGGATCGTGTCCACCGCGAGCAGGATGCCGATGCCCTCGACCGGCAGGTGCGCGGCCGCCAGCACCGGAGCCATCGCGATGATGCTGCCGCCGGGAATGCCGGGGATGGCGAAGGTGGTGAGGACGACCGCCACGACGAGCGTCGCGATTTCGGCCGGCCCCAGCGTCACGCCGTAGAGCCGCGCGAGGAACAGCGCGCCGACCGTCTGCGCGACGGCGGTGCCGAAGTGGAAGATCGACACGGCCAGCGGCAGGATGAACCGGGCGCTCGCCGGCGGCAGCCCTGCCTGCTCGGCGGCCTCGACGGCCGCCGGCAGCGCGGCCAGCGACGACCGCGACGCGAAGGCAATGGCCTGCGACGGCGCGCAGTACGACACGAACGCCCGCGCGGGCATCGGTCCGGCCAGGATGCCGAGCGGGTACAGGAACACCGCCACGGCGACGATCGTCAGCGCCACGACGAGCGCGATGTAGGCGACGACGGCGCCGGCGGCCGAGAGGCCGAGCCGGGACGCCAGCGGCACCGCGAGCGCGAACACGCCGATCGGCGCCAGCTCCAGGATCCAGGCGACGAGTCGCTGCATCGCGTCCGCGACGCCTTCGAAGACCCGCGTCACCGCCGCGCGCCGCTCTTCGCCCACCCGGGCCAGTGCGAGGCCGAACAACACGGCGAAGAGGATCACCGGGAGCATCGCGCCGTCGGCCGCCGCCTTGAAAACGTTCTCCGGCACCAGGTCCACGAGCCAGCGCGCCAGCGCCGGCCCGCCGGCCGCCGCGGCGGCGAGCAACCCGATCGCGATCAGGACGGCGCGCACGCCCGTGCGCCCGAGCCGCCCGGGCGCCGCCATCGTCCCGATGCTCGCGACGAGCATCGAGACGACGAGCGGCAGGGCCGTCATCCGAATCAGGTTCACGAAGAGGGTACCCACCGGCGTGAGAATGCCGATGGTGGCCGTGGCGGCCGGCGCCACGCTGCCCGAGAGCCCGAGCCCGAGCAGGAACCCGGCGACGAGCCCGGCGAGGACGCGGAGGGCCAGGGTCATCGATCGCCTCGACCGGTCACCGGACGACGCGCGGCACGTTCCAGCCCTCGACGACGAGCGTGGCGGGCGCGGCGCCGAGATCCCGCACGGCGTAGGACGCGGAGAGCTCGCGCGTCTCGCCGGGCACGAGCGTCACGTAGTTGTCCTGCCACAGCACCGGCAGCACCTCGTCGCCGCCAGGCCCTTCCACAATCTGCAGGCGGACGAAGAAGGCCAGGGTGCGCCCGGGATTCGAGATGGTGACGCGCGCCACCTCGCGGTCGCCCTGCCGCTCGACCCGCATCGCCGCCCGCACGGTCGCGGGCGGCAGATCCTTCAGCGCGGTGAAATCGGCGTACGCCGTAACCGGCGTGATGTAGTACGTCGACTTGTCCCAGTCCAGCTCGTCGGGTTTCGTGGAGAGCCAGTAGAAGTTCGTGCTCAGCGCGTGGCCGGCGGCGTCTGTCAACCGCAGATCCACGAAGTAGGTGGATGACAGGCCGGCCACGTCGGGGACGGTCAGCGCGACGGCGTTGACGTCGGCCGGCACGTCAATCGCGCGGGTGGCCGAGAACTTCTCCGTCAGGTCGAGGTTCAGCACGCGGACGGCCACCGTCGCGCCGCTCAGGCGCGCGCCGGTGCCATTCGCGACGACCACCGAGCGGTCGTCGTACGAGTACTGGACGTGCACGGACTCGCACGCCTTCTTCGTGCCGAAGTACCCGCCGCCCGGCCGCAGGTAGTAGTCGTACAGGTGCCAGATGAGGCCGGGCCAGGCGTTGTTCAGCATCCACTGGATGACGCCCGTCGCCGTGTACCGGTTGCGGGTGTAGGCCTCGAACATGGCGCGCTCGCCCTCGTAGGTCATGAGCTGCGCCTTCCGCGTGTAGTCGTCCACGCCGGCGGCCTTCCCGTAGCGCGCCTCGAGCGCCGTCGTGAAGGTCTCGATCGTCTTGAACCGCCCGCCGCCCGCGTGGAAGTTCCAGACGTCGTCGATCGGCCACAGGTGATCGGCCGGCAGCATCCGCTTCAGGCTCTCGACCGGCGGCACGGCGGGGCCCGGGCTCGTCTCGGTGTTGAACCCGAACGCGCCGCCGCGCGAGGCGTCGAGCAGCCAGTAGGACGGCGGCACCCAGTCGTACGGCCCGCTCATCTTGACGCCGCTCGCGCCCGTCACCGTCGTCGGCCGGGCCGTCGCCGAGGACAAATACGGATTCGGCCAGTCCAGCTCTTTCAGGATGTCCACGTACATCCGCTCGACGTCGGCGGGCGGCGGGTTGTCGCTGCCGTTGAGCCACGCGAGCACGCTCGGATGTTCCCGCAGCCGGCAGATCTGATCGCGCTCGGAGGCGGCGGCGACCTCGCGGTTCTCCGGCGTCCACTTCGCCCACTGCTCCCACTGGTCGCAGCAGCACCAGCCGGCCAGGACGAGGATGCCGTACTCGTCGGCCAGGTCGAAGAAGTGCTCGTCCTCGAGCTTGCCTTCGAGGCGGATGGTGTTGAGCCCCATGTCGCGCACGTAGCCGAGCTCCGCCGCCTGCCGGTCCGGCCGTGCGCGCAGCAGCATGTCGGGCGCCCACCCGCCGCCGCGCACGAGGAGCGGCCGGCCGTTGATCCGGAAGAGCCGCGCGCCCGTGTCGGTCAGCTCCGAGGTGATCTCCCGGATCCCGAACCTCATCGTCTGGCGATCCGAGGTCTCCCCTCCCGAGTCGAACTGCAGATCGAGTCGGTAGAGGCTCGGCACGCCCATGTCGGCGGGCCACCACAGGCGCGGATGCTCGACGCGCAGATCGGGGAACCGATCCGGCGCAAAGCGCACCACCTGCGTCTCGTGCGGGCCGAGCGTCACGGGCTGCTCGAACGCGACCTGCTCGATCCGCCCGCGCAGCACGCCGCGCACCTCGTGTGCGGTGAGATTGCGGACGTCGGCCGACACGGTGAGGTCCGCGCGATCGAGCGCCGGCGCGACACGCGACGCGACCAGCGGGTGCCGGATGACGACGTCGCCGCTGGCGGAGAGCGAGACGGGTCGCCAGAGGCCCATGTCGCGGTCGGGCGGCATCGGGTTCCAATCCACCCACGTCCACGCCAGATCCGTGGGCCCGGGCGGAAACACCTCGACGGCCAACACATTCGCGCGGTCTCCCAAGACGACGGCGGTGACGTCGAGCTCGAACAGCCGGTACGTCCCGGCGAGCTCGTCAGAGGAAGCGAGCCGCCGGCCGTTCAGCCAGACGTTCGCGCGATAGTTGATCCCGTCGAAGCGCAGCGTCAGGCGTCGTCCCTTCATTTCGGGCGGCAGCCGGAACTCGTTGCGGTACCACCACGACACGCGGAACGGGCTGTCGGCGGGGATCTCGAGATTCGAGAAGTTGCGGCCGATCGGATAGGACGTGCCAGGAATCGATCGCAGGTTCATCCCGAAGTACGGATCGGGATAGACGCGATCCTCGACCAGCGCCGCGAGCACCGTTGACGGCACCGACGCCGGATGCCAGCCGTCGGGCCGGAACGCCGGCGTCGAGATGCTCTCGCCGGCTGCCCGAACCGCGGCCGACGACTGGATCTGCCAGCCGCGCGCAAGCTCGAAGCGGGACGGCGTCTGGGCGGCCGCCGCGGACGTCGGAGCCGCCAGTGCCGCGAGGATCACCGTCGAGGCCACAATCCGCTTGATGGTCATTCCTGCGTCCCCCGCCGATCCGCCGTCTACCCCGGCGGGAGGAGCCGGGTCTCGGCCCGCATCCGCCCGTCGGTGGCCTGGAGGAAGAACGCCTCCCACGCCTGCCGGATCCGATCGACCTTGGCCACGGCCGACGAGTCGGCGGTCCGTCCGGCGCTGACGAGGTAGACGAACGCCTGGCCGTGCACGCGGGGCGAGTCGGCGGCCGCGGGCACGCGCGGCCCCATGACGTCCACGACGTCCTGGATGAGCACGTCCCGCCGCGTGCCGTTGAACGTCACGCCCACCTTCGGCGCAGAGGTCGGCCCCTCGGGCGGCTGCACGTTCACCGGGCTCTCGACGTAAAAGAATGGCGGCACCTCGGAGGCGTCCACCAGCCCCATCGCGTATTGATCGAGGAGGCAATAGCGCTGGACGGCGGCGACCGTCCGGAACGCGCCGCCCCCGAGCGCCTGGATGTCGTTGCCCTCCATCACCGAGGCGTCGGAGTCCATGAAGAAGCTCCAGTGCGCCTGGTCGCGGCCGAGCAGCGCGTCCGACGCCTGGCGGTCCTTGTCGAGAAACCGCAGGAACGCCAGCCACCGGTGCCCCACCTCCTGCCCGAGCACCGACACGGTGTCGTTCTCACCGAGGAACTTCTGCGCCGGATCGGCGGGGTACTTCGTGAGCGCGTCCATCACGACCAGGCTCCGCAGGCGGCCGGCGCTGCCGTAGTCGGCGGCGAGATCGTACAGGTCCATCCCGATGCCCTGGATCTCGTTGGCGACCGTCATCTCGTAGGCGAAGGCGTCCTGCACGTAGGACGCGTCCGTGAAGACGACGATCTGGTCGTAGCCGTCCGGGTGGGTGGCGAAGAACTTCCGCGAGAGGGCCACGGTATCGAGCGTGTTGAACGCGGCGAAGCGCTCGCCGAGCGCCGCGTCGGCCGCCGTGCTCGATCCGCCGGCCGTCAGGTCGAGCGGTGCGAACGTGGCGGTCTTCCCCGGCGAGAGCCCGACGACGGCGTCGGTCAGGGTTAGGGTTGGCGCGTACTTGATTTCGACCGAACCGTCGCTCAGGAGCGTGATCTGCGCCGTCGTCGTCTGCGGCTTGTCGAAGCCCGGCACGGCGCACCACGTCACCGTGAGGCCGTCGGAGGCCGCCTCGGCGAAGACGGCCCCGCCCGAGGTCGGGTCCAGGTCCGCCAGGAACGGCGCCAGCCGCGGCGGGCCCGACAGCAGGCGCCCGATGTCCCGGTCGGTGCTCGAACGGTCGGCCTCCTGGAACGTCAGGTTGCCGTCGGAGTTGACGAAGACCGCGTTCCACCAATGGCCGTAGAAGTCGAAGGCGAACGGCAGCCCCTCCTCCACCCCGTCGTCGTCACCCAGGGAGAGCTTCGAGCCGAGCGCCTGACGAAACGTGCCATCCACCGCCGCCACGTCGTAGCCGCCCGAGCCGTTCGGCGTGAAGCGGAGGCCGTCGCCCGCCAGGTCGAACCGGTTCGGCGGCAGCACGAGGTCGCCTTCGTCCTGCAGGACGGCCACGTCGCCGACGTCCTCGCTCTGCGGCTGCGGCAGGGCCGTGCGGATCTGACCGCGCCGCGCGGCGGCCTCGTGCGCCCACAACGCGCCGAGCGCCCGCGACGGGCCGTGCACGTCCGGACCGACGACCTTGCGTTCCCCGACCACCTGACGGACGCCGGACACTTCGGCCAGCGCCGCGGTGCAGGGATTGGGAGTGGACGGCGTCGGCGAGGTCGAGGGCGGCGGCGGGGACGTCCCCGTGCCGCCGCCGCAGCCGACGGTCAAGATCAGGCACAACGGACTCACGAGAAAGGTGATACGGGTCACGGTTCGCACGTCCGTCCACCAAGCGTCGCTCATCATAGCCGTTCCGTCCAACCCGGGCGACCCTGGTGCCGGTCGGGCCGTCCGTGTACAGTGTGGCGCGCGAGCCTTCTCTTGCGGACCGTGGACCCGTTGCCGGGGGACGCCATGACCAGACACCCACGGAACCCACTGACATTCCTGGCGGCCAGCGCTTTGCTGGCGGTCGGCTGCGGACCCGGCGCGACGCCACCCGCGCCCGCCGCGAGCCAGACCGCGCCCGGCCTGTGGGAGACCTACGACCAGGCGCTGAAGCACGCGAAGTACATCGATCTCACGCACACCCTGACGCCGTCCATCCCGGTGTGGCACGGCTTCGGCCGATCGACGTTCGGCCCGACGCTCAACCCCGACACCGGCAAGCCGTACACCTACGCGGCCGACGGCTTCGAGGCCACGCACTACGACCTCGCCACCGATCAGTTCGGCACGCAGCTCGACCCGCCCGCGCACTGGGCGCCGGAGTACCCGGCCATCGACGAGCTGCCACCCACCTTCGCCGTCCGCCCGCTCGTCGTCATCTCCATCGTCGACGAGGTGGCGAAGGATCCGGGCCACCAGATGCAGGTTTCCGACATCGAGCGGTGGGAGGCCGCGCACGGCCGCGTCCCCGAGGGGTCGGTGGTGATGATCCGATCCGACTGGTCGAAGGCGTGGCCGGACCCGAAGCTCGCCACCGAGACGGTGTTCCCGGGCGTGACGCTCGACGCGCTGAAGTTCCTGCACCTGGAGCGCCACATCCTCTTTCACGGGCACGAGCCGCTCGACACCGACACGACGCCGACGCTCGAGGGCGAGCACTGGCTGATGCACCACGGCTACACGCAGGCCGAGGGCGTGGCGCACCTGGATGAGGTGGCCGAGACGGGCTGTCTCGTGACGATCGGGTATCCGAAGTTCGGCGGGGGCACGGGCGGGTACGCGCGCTACATCGCCATCTGCCCGCCCGACTGGAAGTACGGCGTGTCGGTCGGCGAGGTGCCCGAGGCGCCGCTCCCCGCGAGTGAGCGCATCCTGCACTGGGACGCGGCGCGCGGCATGCGCGTGCGCTAGCGTCGCGTGCTATGCTCGCCCCGCCCGAAAGGAGCGACCGATGTCCCCCACACGTCGCGATTGGTTGAAAGCCGCCACCGCCGGCACCGTCGGCTTCTGCCTGGCACCGACGGTCCTCGCGCAGACCGCGCCGCCGCGCCAGCCGCGCCCCGCCGGCCCGCTCCCCGAAGGGGTCGAGCGCGCGGCCAGGCCGCTCCGTATCCTCATCCTCGGCGGCACCGGCTTCATCGGCCCGCACGAGGTGCGCTACGCGCTCGCGCGCGGGCACAAGCTCACGCTCTTCAATCGCGGCCGCAACCCGCTCATGTGGCCGGGCGAGGTCGAGGAGCTGACGGGCGATCGGAACACCGGCGATCTCGACTCGTTGAAGGGGCGCGAGTGGGACGTCTGCATCGACAACCCGACGACGCTCCCATTCTGGGTACGCGACGCGGGCCAGGTGCTGAAGGGCAAGGTCGGACAGTACGTCTTCATCTCGACGCTGTCGGTCAGCGCGTCGGACGCCACGGTCGGCCTCGACGAGACCATGCCGCTCGCCAAGTACACGGGCGCCGATCCGATGAAGGAGACGCAGGAGACGCTGCGTGGGAAGATGGGCGAGCTCTACGGGCCGCTCAAGGCCCTCTCCGAGAAGGAGGCCGAGGTCTGGTTCCCGGGCATCACGACCGTCATCCGCCCGACGCTGATCGTGGGACCGGGCGACACGTCGGACCGCTTCACCTACTGGCCCGTGCGCCTCGACCGCGGCGGCGACGTCGTGGCGCCCGGCGACGGCTCCGATTTCGCGCAGCTCATCGACGCGCGCGACCTCGCCGCGTGGATCGTCCGCACGGCCGAGACGCGCGCGTTCGGCGTCTTCAACGCGGCCGGGCCCGGCTTCGAGCTGACCATGCTCGCGATGCTGTACGGCGTGCGCGCGGCGACCACGGCCGGCGCGACGCTGCACTGGGTGCCGGCGTCCTTCCTCGAGGCGCACAAGGTACGCGCCTGGTCCGACATGCCGGTGTGGGTGCCGACGACGGCCGAGACGGCCGGCTTCAGCCGCTACAGCAACAGGAAGGCGATCGCCGCCGGCCTCACGTTCCGGCCGCTGGCCGAGACCGCGCTCGCGACGCTCGCGTGGTTCAAGACGCTGCCGGCCGAGCGGCAGGCGAAGCTCGGCGCCGGCCTCACGCCGGAGCGCGAGCGCGCGGTGCTGGCGGCCCTGGCGTCGCGCGGGTAGCCGCTCCCGGATTTGCTTGCCGCGGCCCCGCCGAATTCCCTATAGTGGCGGCACGAGGCCGAGGGATGCTGCGCATCCTCTTCGTCTGCTCCGGAAACGGAGGCCGCAGCCAGATGGCGGCCGCCTTCGCGGCCGGGCTGGCGCCGCGGAACGTCGAGGTGACGAGCGCCGGCGACGTCCGGCAGGACGTCGCCCCGGCGGCGGCCCGCGTCATGCGCGAGGTCGGTCTCGAGATCGCCCCGCGTGTGGAGCGCACGCTCGACGAAGTCGCCACCGAGCCGTTCGACGTCGTCGTGACGCTCTGCAACAAGGCGCGCGAGATGTGCCCGACCTTCCCGGGCTCGCCCGCGCGCATCCACTGGCCGCTCGCGGACCCGGACAAGCACGACGCGACAGCCGACGCCGGCGCGATCTTCCGCGAGGTCCGCGACGACATCCACCACCGCGTCGAGGGCCTGTTCAAGTACGGCTTCCTCGAGTCGATCCACCAGGTCCGGCTGACCCTGGGCTCGCTGCTCGACAACCTCACCGACGGCGTCCTGGCGCACGACCTGGATCGCCGGATCTACTTCTTCAACCGCGCCGCACAGCGGATCACGGGGCTCACCTACGCCGAGGTGATCGGCCGGGACTGTCACGAGGTCTTTCCGGAGCGGTTTTGCGGCGGCGATTGTCCCTTCTGTACCGGCCAGCACGGGACACAGCCGTCGCGGGTGCGCTATCCGCGGACCTTCGTCACCAGCGCCGGCGAGCGACGGGATCTCGAGATGTCGGTGGTCACGACCGAGGCGCCTGGCGAGCCGGCCGCCGGCGCGCTGGTCATCTTCCGCGACGTGACCGAGATGGTCCACCTGCGGAGGCGGCTCGAGCAGACGCGTGGCTTCTGCGGCATCGTCGGCCGCCACGCGTCCATGCAGCGCGTGTTCGACTCGATTCGCGAGCTGACCAACGTCAACGTCCCCATCCTGATCCAGGGCGAGAGCGGCACCGGCAAGGAAATGGTGGCCACCGCCCTGCACCAGCTCAGCCAGCGGTCGGCGGGACCGTTCGTCCCGGTCAACTGCGGCGCGCTGCCGGAGGGCACGCTCGAGAGCGAGCTGTTCGGCCATGTGAAGGGGGCGTTCACCGGCGCCATCCACGACCGCAAGGGACGGTTCGCGCTCGCCGACGGCGGAACGATCTTCCTCGACGAGATCGGCGAGATCTCGGCGGCCATGCAGGTCAAGCTGCTGAGAGTCCTGCAGGACAAGTGGTTCATCCCGGTGGGCGGCGAGCAGCACGTCCGCGTCGACGTCCGCGTCATCTGCGCGACCCACGCCGATCTCAAGCGGCGGACCCAGCAGGGTCTGTTCCGCGACGACCTCTACTACCGTCTCGCGGTCGTCCCGGTCGAGCTCCCGCCGCTGCGCGATCGGAAGAGCGACATCCCGGTGCTCGTCCAGCACTTCCTCGAGAAGTTCGCCGGCGACACGGCCCGGCGGGTCGCGCGCGTCACGCCAGACGCCCTGGCGCTGCTCATGGCCTACCCCTGGCCCGGCAACGTCCGGGAGCTGGGCAACGCCATCCAGTTCGGGATGATCAAGTGTCATGGCGACGAGCTCGACGTCGCGCACCTGCCGCCGGAGATCCGCACGGCCGCGCGCGCGCCGGCCCTCGCCAAGCCGGGCCGGCACCCCAAACTCGACGCGGAGCGGGTCGCCGACGTCCTGCGCCGCGCGGGCGGGAATCGGGCCCGGGCGGCGCGCCTGCTCGACGTGAGCCGGACGACGCTCTATCGGTTCCTCCGATCCCGCCAGGTGTTCCAAAACACAGATGTGTAACGGTACGTAATACTGCACAGCGCCCATCGCCTTGCGCGTCGCGCGTAACAGCTTTCAGAAGCTGACGTTACACGGGCCGCCGGCAGTCTCGGTTCGCCTGGTGGACGCTCGCGAAGTGTAACGAAATCCACCCGGCGCCACACCGGCCGGCTGCGGGGCCGTTCACTCCATATCATTCGCCCATCCAGTCACTTACGTGCCCTCGCCACGCGGCCCGGCGCGCCGGCACGGTCCGTGCCCCTCCATGTCCTCAGCAAGCAGCCGGGAGGCGCCGTGGCACGGCCCTGCAACCGCAACATCGTCAAGGTGCTCCGCCTGTCGCGCGACATGATGCTATTGGCCGATCGGGGCGACGAGACGCGGTTCGACTCGAGCTGCGGCGTGCTCTTCGGCACGCTGCGGGACTCGGCCTACAAGCTTCGCCACCTCGCCGAACAGGAAATCCAGCTGCACAAGGACTCGGGCGTCTGGGACGACAAGGAGCAGGGCGTTGGCTGATATCGATGCCGGGGGACCCGACGGAGGGGAAGGTGTCTTAGTCCATCGAAGCGTCCTCCGCCTCGTCAAGGCGGACATCACGACGCTCGACGTGGAAGCGTTCGTGTTCTACGCCCGGCCGGACCTGGCGCTCGGGTCCGGCTTCGGCAACGCCATCGCGCGGCGGGGCGGGCCCACGATCAAGAAGGAGCTGGACGGGCTCGGCCCGATCGCCCCGACCGAGGCCGTCGTCACCGCCGGCGGCGACCTGAAGGCCCGGCGCATCGTGCACGCGGCGGGTCCGGTCTTCCAGGAGGAGGACCTGCAGGACAAGCTGCGCGCCACCATCGTTCGCGCGCTCGAGCGCGCCGAGGAGCGGGGCATCGTCCAGATCGCGTTTCCGGCCATGGGCGCGGGCTTCTACGGCGTTCCGCTGCCGGTGTGCGCGGAGCTGATGGTCTCGACGATCGCGTCGTATCTCTCGAACCGCACCGGCATTCGCGACGTCATCCTCTGCGCGAACGACGCGCGCGAGCACGCGGCGTTCGAGACGCGGCTGGCGGCGCTGGCCCCGACGCCGGCGGGGGCCGCGACAGGAACACCCCATGAGTGAGCTGCTGCACTTCGCCGAACACCGGCTTCAGGAGACCGCGCTGGCGGTCATGGCCTCCGTCTACGCGCTGCGCCTCGTGTGGCTCTTCCGGTTCCGGGCCGGCCGCGACCGGCAGGCGCCCACCGGGTCCCGGCCGCCGGCCATGGCCAGGGGCCTTCTCTACTCGTGGCTCAACGTCGGGATGCCCTGGGCCATGGAGAGCACGCGCACGCAGGCCGGGCTCTACGCGCAGTTCGTGGTGTTCCACCTCGGCGTGACGGCCGCCATCCTGCTCTCCTTCGTCATTCCGTACGCGCCCCACTGGCTCGACTCGCGGGCCCTCGTGTTCGGCTTCGAGGGCGTGATCGGCGCCGCGTTCGTGGTGGGGCTCATGCGCTTCTACCGCCGGCTCTCCCAGCCGACGATGCGCGCCATCAGCACGCCGGATGACTACTTCTCGCTTGCGCTGCTGACCGTGTGGTTCCTGCTGGCCGTGCTCGCGGCGCCCAACCGTCCGGAGACGAACGAGCCGATCCTGCTCGCGTACTTCTTCATGACGGCGTTCTTCCTGCTCTACGTGCCGTTCAGCAAGATCTCGCACTACCTCTACTACCCGTTCACCCGGTACTACCTGGGCCGGACGTTGACGCACCGCGGCGTCTATCCGATTCGCCGAGGACCCGCGTCCGCGGCGGTCGAGGGACGCCGCGTCCTCGCGGCGGACGCGCACCGCCGCCCCGAACGGAGTCCCACGTGCTGAACGCCACTCCCGTCAGATCGCAGAAGGCGGCGCGGGTCATCGACCGGATGTCGAAGAAGCTCAACCGGCAGATCGCCGGGTCGCTCGCGGCCTGCGTCCACTGCGGCCTGTGCACCTCGTCGTGTCACTACGTGCAGACCAACCCGGACGATCCCACCTACGCTCCGGCCTACAAGGCGGATCGGATCCGGAAGATCTTCAAGCGGCACTTCGACTGGACGGGCCGCGTCTTCCCGTGGTGGGTGGGCGCGGCCAGCGTGTACACGGACGCGGACCTCGAGGAGCTCAAGGACGTCGCGTTCGGCAAGTGCACGAACTGTCGCCGGTGCTCCATCAACTGCCCGATGGGCGTCGACTTCGCCACCGCCAACCGCATGATGCGCGGCCTGCTCGTGTCGGTGGGCGTCATGCCGGAGGGGGTGGCCGTCGTCAGCAAGGACCAGTGGGAGATCGGCAACCAGATGGGCGTGTTGAAGGAGGAGTACCTCGACACGCTCGAGTGGATGTCGGAGGAGCTGAGCGCCGAGCTGGAGGACCCGACGGCCGTCATTCCGGTGGACGTCGCGGACGCCGACGTCGTCTACGCCATCAACCCGCGGGAGGTGAAGTACGACCCGCGGACGATCGCCGACGCGGCGAAGATCTTCCACCTCGCCGGCGAGTCGTGGACCATGCCCAGCGAGGGCTGGGACATGACGAACTTCGGGCTGTTCTCGGGCGACGACGACCTGGGCGGCGCGGTGGCCCGCCGGCTGTACGAGAAGGTGGTGGAGCTCAGGGGCCGCAAGCTGGTCATCTCGGAGTGCGGGCACGGCTACCGATCCACCCGCTGCGAGGGGCCGAATTGGGCCGGCATGGACGTGCCCTTCGAGATGGAGAGCTCGGTCCTCACCATGCTGCGTTACATCCGGGAGGGGCGCATCACGGTCGACAAGAGCCGCAACACGACACCCGTCACCTTCCACGACTCGTGCAACAACGCCAGGAGCTGCGGCCTGTACGAGGAGCCGCGCGAGCTGCTGGACCTGGTGGTCACCGACTTTCGCGAGATGTACCCCAACCGATCCGAGAACTACTGCTGCACGGGCGGTGGCGGCGCGATGTCCATGTCGGAGTACACGCCGCGGCGCCTGAAGTCGGCCCGGGTCAAGGCCGAGCAGCTCGCGGCCACCGGCGCGAAGGTGGTCGTGACCTCCTGCCACAACTGCGTGGACGGCCTGAGCGACCTGATCCGCCACTACAAGCTCGATATGCAGGTCACGCAGCTGGTGAACCTCGTCGCCACCGCCGCCGTCGTGCCGGCCCGCGTCGCCGTCCCGGCCGCGGCGGGCCGTCCGGCGCCCAGCCTGGCCGGTCGCCGGATCCTCGTCGTCGACGACGAGCCCGACGTGCTGGTGTTCTATCGCTCGGTGCTCGAGGACCACGGCGCGACCGTCGTCGAGGCGGCCGACGGCGAGACGGCGCTCGCACTCGCCCGGCGCGAGAAGCCCGACCTGGTCACGCTCGACCTGTCGATGCCCGGCACCGACGGCGGCATGGTGTTCGAGGCACTCCGGCGCGACGACACGCTGACCGACGTCCCGGTCTGCATCATCACGGGCCGGCCCGAGCTCCGCCGGCTGATCTACGACCGCGCGGTGCGCCCGCCGGAGGGCTACCTCGACAAGCCGGTCGACGACGAGACGCTCCTGCGCAACGTCCGGAAGATCCTGGAAGTGACCTAGCGGGAACGCCGGCCGCGGGCCGCGTGCGCGGCGGGAGGCCGAAATGGAGCTGTCGGGCGGGCAGTGCTTCGACGCCATGCCCTGCTACCTGTCGGTGCAGGACCGCAGCCTGCGCGTGATCAAGGCCAACCGGCGGTTCCGCGAGGCCTTCGGCAACTACGAGGGGCGGTACTGCTACCAGGTGTACAAGCAGCGCGCCGAGCCGTGCGAGGACTGTCCGGTGGAGCGCACGTTCCGCGACGGCCAGGGGCACCACAGCGAGGAGCGCGTCACCTGCCTGGACCAGACCGAGGTGTCCGTCATCGTCTACACGGAGCCGATTCGCGACGAGCGGGGCGAGATCGCGGCGGTCATGGAGATGTCGACCGACATCACCGACCTCGCGCGGCTGCAGAACCTGCTCCGCGAGGGCCGCGCCTACTGCCGGACGCTCTTCGAGCAGGTGCCCTGCTTCGTCTCCATCCAGGACCGCGACCTCAACATCGTCGACGCGAACCGGCTGCACCGCGAGGCCTTCGGCTCGTTCCTCGGCTGCAAGTGCTACGAGATCTACAAGCACCGCACCGAGGAGTGCGACCCGTGCGTCGTCCGCCAGACCTTCGAGGACGGCCGCGTGCACGAGCGGGAGGAGGTCGTCACCTCCCGGCAGGGCCGGACGATGAACGTCCTGGTCCGCACGACGCCCGTCGCCGGACCGTCGGGCCAGGTCGAAGCCGTCATGGAGATGAGCGCGGACATCACCCAGATCCGCGAGCTGCAATCACAGCTGGAGTCGATCGGTCTGCTCATCAGCTCGATCTCCCACGGGCTCAAGGGCCTGCTCAACGGCCTCAACGGCGGCATGTACCTGGTCAACAAGGGGCTCGAGGCCGGCAACGGCGACCGGGTGCGCCAGGGGTGGGAGATCGTGCAGCGCAACATCGAGCGCATCCGCAGCATGGTGCTCGACATCCTCTACTACGCCAAGGACCGGGAGCCGGGCTCCGCCGTCCTGTCCGCGGCCGCCGTCCTCGATCAGGTGTGCGAGCAGATCGGCCACCGCGCCCGGGAGCTCGGCGTCGAGGTCGTGAAGGACGTGGCCCCGGACGCCGGCGAGTTCGAGGGCGACGAGAAGGCCGTGCGCGCGATGCTGGTGAACCTCGGGGAGAACGCCCTCGACGCCTGCCGCCTCGACCGGAAGAAGACGGCGCACCGGATTACGCTCCGCGCGGCCGGCGACGGCGACGGCCGGGCGCGGTTCGAGATCGAGGACAACGGCATCGGCATGGAGCAGGAGACGCGCGAGCGGGCGTTCACGCTCTTCTTCTCCTCCAAGGGCAGCGAGGGGACCGGCCTCGGGCTGTTCATCGCCAACCGGATTGCCCGCGCGCACGGCGGCGAGATCCGCCTCGAGTCGGAGGTCGGCGTGGGCACGAGCTTCGTCGTCACGCTGCCGCGGAACCGCACGGGGAGGCACGAAGATGGCCGACAAGAAAACGATCCTGATCGTCGATGATGAGCCGGACACCCTGACCTACTTCTCGAACCTGCTCGAGGACCACGGCTTCGCCACGGTGACCGCCGAGAACGGGGCCGAGGCGATCGCGCGCGTGCAGGAATCCCCGCCCGACCTGGTCACGCTCGACATCACGATGCCCGAGACCTCCGGCGTGCGGTGCTACCGCGAGCTGCGCGAGCACGAGGCCTGGCGGCACATCCCGGTGATCGTGGTGACCGGCATCTCGGAGGACTTCCGCACCTTCATCTCGTCCCGGAAGCACGTGCCGCCGCCAGACGGCTACCTGAGCAAGCCCGTCGACGAGGCGGAGCTCCTCGACCTGGTGCGCAGGCTGATCCCGGAGCGCCAGTCCATGACGGCGGAAAAGGGGGTCTGACCCGCCCGCTGGCCGTGCGGCGTCAGGGCGCCGCGAGCCGCGGCGCCAGGAGCCCGCGGCCGGCGAATCCGGTGAGACGGTCGAGCCGGTCGAAGAACGCGTGGCCGAGCGCCGGCGCGTCCCCGAGCGCCCAGAGCACTTGCGCGTGGGTCCACGCCGCGTCGCGCGCCGCGGCCACGCTCCACATCGCCACTACGTCGTCGGCGCGGCCGGCCGCCATGTCGATCGCCGCGACGATCCCGGTGGCGAGCTCCGCCTTGACCCGGCCCTCGACCTCCTCGAGGATGCCGTTCACCCGCTCGTAGTCGTCGTGCCGGGGTCCGGCGTCGTCCGGCGACCCGCCCAGGGTCTGGAAGGTGCCGACGAGCGCCTGCGGCAGGTCCCGGTTGATGTGCGCGTTCATCCCGGCCAGCGCGTGCTGGATGGGGAGGAGACCCGGCGTGGTGCGCGCCTCGAACAGGGGCCGCCACGCGGGGGCCGCCGCCTCGGGCGCGCGGTCGCCCGCGGCGGCCGCATCGAAGTACAGGTTCGCGAACACGACGTCGAGGCGGGAGAGGAACGCCGGATCGCGGAAGGTGTCCGCCGCGCCGACGGCCTTGCGCACCTCGAGCGTGACGCTCAGGTACAGATGGTTGAACCACTTCAGGCCGTCCGACGCCGGCAGCGCGGCGTCGATGGCGGTCATGATGGCCACGACATCGCGGATCGACGATGCGGGCCGACGCGCGAGGATGGCGGCGGGCATGCGGAGGCTCGGTGGGGCGCTAGTAGCGCTTGGCCGTGAACTCCTTGAAGCCGGGGCCGCCGAACGTCCGGGCGAGCACCCACTGCCCCGCCGCGCCCTTCGTCCACAGCCGGCCCTCGTACTGCGCGGTCTGCTCGTAGACGATTACGTCGCGCAACGGCCAGGGCAGGTCGCCGCGCAGCGGCTCGGTGGCGAGGGCGCGCATCGTGACCACCAGACGCCACGTGCCGTTCTGGGCCGTGAAGCGCCACGCGGTGGGATAGAGCACGCCATTCGCGGCGTCCCACGCCCACCTGGTGTGGGTCAGCACGTACTGGTTGGGGTGGAACACGACGCGCGTGTCGTCGAGCGTCACGGCGGCGAGGCCGACCGGCTGCCCGATGAAGACGCCCATGTCGAACGCCAGTCGGGGATCCGAGTACTGCGCCCAGTTCCACATGGCGTCGGTCGGGATCCACTCGCCTCAGTTGTGGTCGTGGTAGCCCGGCGCGTCGACGTCGTAGGTCTGGCCGTCCACGATCAGGCTGCCGGTGACGCGGGCGCGCGGCATGTAGACGAGCCAGCTCATCGCCTCCCACGGCAGGTGGCCGACCGGCATCCCGTCCGCGGCGAACCAGGGCGTGGCCCGCTGCGTGAACACGAGGTCCCACGACAGCCGGCCGTCCTGGCTGGCGCCCATCACCCGCTCGGTGCCGGCGCCGTACGCCGCGATCGTGTTCGCGCCGATTGTCACGTCGGCGGCGTCCGCGCTCGCCGAGAAGGTGGAGAGCGGATAGTCCTCGACGGCGCTCACGACGCCGGCGGACGTATAGGCCGCCGCGACCATCCGCGCCTGGCCGCTTCCGAGGAGGTCGGCGGGATCGGCCACGAAGTAGCTCAGGATGGCCTGGGCGCCGCTCTGCGGGCGTCGAACACGTTGAAGTACCACCGCTCGTTGTAGGCGCCGTCGTGCTGGTTGTCGGCCCACGTCGCGAAGTGATACGCATCGTCGGCCGGCGTCGCGCCGGACGCCTGCGCGCGCGGGCGAGCCGCGAGCGCGCCGATCGCCCGCATGGCCAGGAGGGCGGAGAGACGGACCGCTCGCGCGTCGAGCATCGGGGCACCCGTGGTGGGGGTTGATTCAAGCGTAGCACAGCCGGGGGTGCCCGACCCTACCCGCCCAGCTGCAGCTGCGCCATCTCGTCCGGCAGCTCCTCGAACCCGGCGGCCGGACGCCGGCGGAACAGCCAGAACCGCCAGCCCACCATCGCGGCCAGCAGGCCGCACAGCCCGGCGATGAGCCCGGCCGAGCGGGCACCCGTCTCGAGGGCCCAGCGCTCCACCGTCACGAAGTCGTACGTGTAGACCGAGAACGCAAAGAGATAGACGGGCCAGAGCGCGCGGAGCCGCCCCTGTCCGGGCAGGTACGAGCAGGTGAACGGCAGCTTGCAGAAGTGGAGCAGGAGCGCCTCGGACAGGATGAGCGCGGCGAGCCACCCGCACGTGAAGTGGACCGCAGCCACGCGCGGCCCCCAGACGAGCGCGTGCAACGGCACGAACGCCGCGAACAGCGGCAGCAGCACCGCGACGGCCACCGCGCGGCGCACGCCGTGGAGATACCGCTTCAGATCGCCGGTCCAGCAGGCCTGGAACACCCAGTTGGCCCTGAGCTCCGCCGGCACGTTGAAGACGAACCGCAGGCCGGCCAGCAGGAAGAACGACAGCACCATCTGCAAGACGAGGACACGACGCGAGAGCGCCGCCGTCGCCAGCAGGTGGCGGATGTCCACCGGCGCCACGGTGACGGCCGAGATCGCCACGGCCACGGCCAGGTAGCCGGCCATGGACAACCGTTGCGCGGGGTTGCGCACCAGCGCCTGCAAGGTGAAGAAGAAGCCGGCCTGCGACACCGGGTGCCGGACGACCACCCGCGCGGCCAGCGCCGACAGGCCGCGCCGCAGCCAACCCCCCTTTGTCGCCCGGGACTCCGGCGTCGAGGCGAGCCGCCGCGCCTCCAGCAGAAAGCCGCCGATCGCGACGAGCGCGGTCACCGCCAGCGCCGCGACCGCGATCGCCGCGAGGTGGTGCAACGCGGCCGCGTGCGTGAGATACGCCGCCACCGCGGCGCGATTGGTCTCGACCGTCCACAGGTCCAGCGGCCCCGGCGTGCCGATGCCTGGGGAGCCGAGGATGAGGCCCGAGGCCAGCGTCTCGTAGAGCCCGAGGAACCACATCGGCGGCGACAGATACTCGGCCGGCCCGCCGCGAGTGAGCACGGTGCCGGCAATCCGCGACGAGAGTCCCGGCAGGAGCAGCAGCACCGTGACGAGCCCGAGCACACCGGCGAACGGCACGACGGTGGACGCGCGGCGGAAGTGCCGCGCGCCGAGCACGGCGCGCAGGACTTCGCGCAGCGCCAGGACGGCGAGAAAGCCGAACGCCCCGGCCGCCGTGGTGACGCCCGCGTGGATCGCCACCAGCACCGCCACGCGCCAGACGCTGACGCGCAGGGTGGCCACCACCAGACCGGGATACAGGAGGCTCGGCAGGGCGTTCGCGGCCCCGGCGAACGCCGACACGAAGAGCACGAGCGCGGACAGCTTCGCGACCACGAGCGTCCGCCGTGCGATCGGCAGCGGCCCGAGCACCGCGAGATCGCGGGCGTCGAGGGCGAGCGCGTCCCACTCGACGAACGTCACGAGCGCCAGCACGATCATCGAGGCCGCAATGTAGAGGAACTTGTGATCCAGCGAGCCCAGCAGCCGCTGGCCGGGCGACGCAAACGGGCTCGCGTACCCCAGGAGCAGGAACGTCCAGACGAGCAGTCCCGGCACGGCCACGGCCGCCAGCACGAAGGCCACGCTCTCGTGGCCGTCGCCCTGCGGCGAGATCAGATCGTTGTCGAAGAACCGCCGGAAGAAGTGGCGGGCGAGCAGACGCGTGGACCCCGCAGGTTCGGCCATGACGGAGATCCTCAGGCCCGGCGCGCGGCCACCTCGGCGATGTCGCGGGCGACCTGCTCGGGATCCTCCCGCAGCACGAGCTCGGCGAACACGCCCTCGAGCGAGTCCTGCGCCATCAGATCGCGCAGCCGCGCCACCGAGTCGTCCGCGGCGACCCGCCCCCGGTGCAGCACGATCACGCGCGAGCACACGCGCTCGACGGCCTCCAGCACGTGCGAGCTGTAGAGAATCGCCTTGCCCCGCTCGGCGAGCAGCCGCACCAGGTGGCGAAACACCATCGCCGTCGTCACGTCGAGGCCGGAGAGCGGCTCATCGAAGATGAGCACGTCGGGGTCGTGCAGGAGCGACGCGCAGATGAGCACCTTCTGCTTCATCCCCTTCGAGTACGCGCCGATGGCCTGCTCGGCGTCGAAGCCGAGGCCGAAGAGCTCGAGGAGCGCATCGATCTTCGGATCGAGCACCCGCGCGGGCACCTCGCGCAGGCGGCCGACCAGCTGCAGGTATTCGAGCCCGGACAGGAAGGGATAGAGGTACGGCTCCTCCGGCACGTACCCGACGTGCCGGCGGTACGCCACCAGGTCGGCGGCGATGTCGCGCCCGCCGAACCGCACCGCGCCGCTCGACGGCTCGAGCAGCCCGGTCAGCATCTTCACCGTGGTCGTCTTGCCGGCGCCGTTCGGGCCCAGGTAGCCGAGCACCTCCGACGGGCGGATGGCGAAGCTCACGTCGCCGACGACGGTCATGCCCGAGAATCGGCGGGTCAGATGGACGGCTTCCAGCATGGGGGCCTTTCGCCGCCGGGACGGCCAGCGGGCCGGCGCCGGCCAGCCTGATCTACGGACGAGGTTCAGCCCGTTAGACACGTGGCAGGACGAAAGGGTCCGCGGGCGGCGGGATCAGCGCGCGCCCGGCCCGCGCAGGACGCGGGCCGGCAGCATGACGACGGCGCGCACGAGCTCCAGCACGCCGCCGACGGCGATGCCCAGCAGCCGGAACGGCAGCAGGACCAGCCACACGAAGGGATAGAGGATGAGGGCCAGGAGCGCGAGCGGCCAGCAGAGCACGAGCAGGATGAGCCACAGCAGGAACTTCACCACGGCGGGCCTCCCTGTCCTTTCAATACGACCCGGCCCCCGGCACGGTTCGCCCCGGGCCCACCCGCGCTATACTCGGACTATCCCCTTTCGGATGTGTGCCAGCGCGCCCGAGAGTCTCTATGGTGATCGCGTCCTCGGCGGCGCTCCTCCTCTTCTCGCTGTCCGTCTCGCTTCCCCCGGCGCCCGGCATCGCTCCCGCGTCCCTGCAGGCGCCTTCACCCGTCCAGCGACCCGACCCCGCGCCGGCGGCCGAGCCGTCCGTGCAGACCTCGTCCGCCGCGGTCAGGGCCGAGACCCGGCCGGCGCCCCACGACGTGGACTTCCGCCGGCTCGGAGACGGCCTGGCGTACACCTTCACGAAGGGGCTGTTCGCCCGCGGCAACCTGTCGCCGCTCATCGTCGGCACGGTCGGCGCGCTGCTCGTCCACCCGGCCGACGCGAGCCTGAGCCGGCGCCTGGGTGGGAGCGCGCCGGCGCTCGGCCGGGCCGGCAACATCATCGGCGGGCCGGCGGTCGCGGCCGGCACGCTCGGCGGCCTGCTGCTGGTCGCGCCACTCACCCACAACGCGCGGGTGCGCGCCACGACGTTCGCCCTCTTCCAGGCTTACGCAGTCGACTCGGTGCTCGTGCAGGGGCTGAAGGCGGCCACCGGCCGGACGCGGCCGAACGGCGCCAACGATAAGGCGTTTCCGTCGGGCCACACATCGGACGCCTTCCTCGTCGCGACGGTCCTGGCGCACGACTACGGCCCGAAAGTCGCCGTGCCGGCCTACGCGGTCGCCGTGCTCGTCGCCGTCGCGCGGGTCGAGAGCCGCGACCACTATCCAAGCGACACGGTGGCCGGAGCGACGGTCGGCTACATCTCGGCGCTGGCGGCCTTGCGGAGCACGGAACGCGTAGGGCGCCGCCGCACGACGGTGATGCCGGTGCTGGGCCCGGGGCGCGCGGGCGTGTTCGTGGCGGTCGGCTTCTGACCCGGTGCCGGCGGACGGTGTTTTCGCGCTAGAATGTGCGCGCACCACCCGTCAATCCAGCTCTGCCGGGGGGCTCATGGAGCCGCGGCCGCCGATCGCGATCGTCACGCAAAGCGAGCGCATGCGCGCGATCCTCTCGCGCGTCGAGACGATCGCGCGCTCGGACACCTCGGTCCTCCTCATCGGCGAGACGGGCGTCGGGAAGGAGCTCTTCGCCGACTACATCCACCGGGTCAGCGCGCGCAGCGAGCGCCCGTTCGTCAAGATCGCGCTGTCGGCGATGCCGCACGATCTGCTCGAGTCGGAGCTGTTCGGCCACGAGCGCGGCGCCTTCACCACGGCGCACGCCGACAAGAAGGGGCTCTTCGAGCTGGCCCACACCGGCACGCTCTTCCTCGACGACATCGACGACGTGCCGCAGGCCGTGCAGACCAAGCTTCTGCGGGTGCTGGAATCGCATCAGGTGATGCGCGTGGGCGGCACCTCGACCATCCCGATCGACGTCCGGCTCATCACCGCGTCGAAAGTCGACCTGCGCGCGCTCGTCGAGCGGCAGCTGTTCCGCGCCGACCTCTACTACCGCATCAACGTCTTTCCGGTGGAGATCCCGGCGCTGCGCGAGCGGCGCGAGGACGTGCCGCTGCTCGTCGCGCACTTCATGCGGCGCTTCGCGCCGGGCAGGCCCATCGCCGTGACGCCTGAGGCGGAGCGCGCCTTTGTCGCCTACGACTGGCCCGGCAACATCCGCGAGCTGCGCAACATCAGCCAGCGTCTCGCGCTCTTCGCGAACGGCCAGATCACGCTCGCCGATCTGCCGCCCGAGCTGAACGGCGGGCACCCGGTCGAGGGCCTGATCAAGGCCTGCTCGCGCTGCCTGGCAGACGGCTCGATGTCGTACGCCGACGTCGTGACCTGCCTCGAGACGAACCTGCTGCGCCAGGCGCTCGCCGACGCGCGCGGCAACCGCACCCAGGCCGCGAAGGCGCTCGGCCTCAGCCTCTCGACCCTGCGCGACAAGCTCAAGAAGTTCGGGCTGGACGAGGCCGGCGAAAGCTGACACGGGACTCGGGGCTCGGGATTCGATCCAGGCGCTGGGAGCTGGGCGCTGGGGCTTGGACGGAGCGCGCCTCACGGCTCTGGCGGGCCGGCCGAAGGCCGGCCCCTAAGAACAGGTACCTCTTTCGCGACCCTACCTCGACTGGTTCGGGGACAGGCAATGCCGTACGAACGGCTCATCCAACGATCAGCGGCATCATGACATCGGCGAAGCGTCATTCGGATTGAGGTAGACTTTGTCGGCTCCTGGCACGCGAATCAGCTGGACCGAACGTCTGTCGGCTTGCCCCGTCACGACGCCAGTGGTCTTATCCAGCACTTCAACGGTCACGTAGGCTTGCGCCTCATTTGCAATGTAGAAGATAAACGGACGATCCTTCTGTCCCTCCACCTTGGGAAGCCGAATGCTCCAGTCGTGTTCCGCTGTAACGATTCCACGCGCAAATGTCTTGTCCGTGCGAATGGCTTCCTCGAACCGTGTCCTGATGGCGAGATCGACAGCGAACAGGATCGTTCCCGAGTAATTGGTCACCTTGCACATTCCCCCCACCATCGAGAGTGGGCTAGTGTGCCTTGTCCATGTCATTGTGCCGCCCGCTGGACCTAAGGGGGGCGTCAACGGCACAAACTTGAAGCCTGGCGCGTGGGTACCGTCTTGCGCCTGAAACAGCAGCGCCACAAACCACTCCGCATCGGGCGGAATCGCCGTTGGCAACTCTGCGGGCCAGCACTCCACGTAAAGCTGTAACGCCGAGGCCGTCTGGCTAGCCAAGGCCGCGCCTGCCGCCTCTGGCTTGGGCGCCACGCCAGGTTGTGGGGCGTGGGCCTTCACCACAGTGAACCACCAGGATCCGGCCCCGATTAGCCCACAGATGACAAATACGAGAAGGGTAGATGTCACTGCATGCCTCCGGGCGATGGGTGAAACGCAGGGATGGAGAGGGTCTGAAATCAGGATCAACAGGAACCCAGCCACACCTGCGACCGCTGCCATCAGGCCCCAGAGCCAATCTGGTGCGCCAGTCATGACATGATCCATGACCAGAGGGCCAAGTGTTGCGACGAGCAGGAGCAGTACGCCGGCGAACAGCGTTCGCATAGCCTGGATGGTAGGGCTAGGAGCAGCCGTGCGTCAAAGTAGACCGTTTTCCAGGTCATTGACCTGGGGCGCCCAGATCGAAAACCTGGGCCGCCCGGCGCCAACGCCCACGCCTACGGTCCCCCGGAGTCCCGAGTCCCCAGTCCCGAGTCCCGAGTCCCGTCGGCGAAGCCCCCAGCGGAGTTCCGCAGTCTCCCCCGCGGAGATCCGCAGCCCACCGCTTCTCTCTCCTTCGTTTCCCGCCGCATTCGGCTCGGCGTCCCCTGGCACGGACCGTGCGACAGCGCCGGCGTCGGGTTCGCCGGCCGGGTGGTGTCCGACCGGCACGTCCAATCAGATCGCACGCGCATGGCTGCGGAGTCCCCGTCCGGACAGGCGCTGTCGCTGGCCGGCGAGGTCGTTTTGATCTTCGAGCGGGGCGGCCGCCGCGTCGCCCGGGTCCGGCTCGAGCCGCCGACGATCGTGGACGTCCCGGCCGAGGGGCTCGGCGACGTCCACCTCGGCGACCGCGTCGTGGTCTCGGGCTCGCTCGCCGTCGACCGCGTGCGGGAGGAACCGGACTAGCCGCTGGCGTTGGAAATGACCACGGAATGACCACGGAAATCACCACGGAAGAGGCCTCAGGCCCCTGGCCTCCGGCCTCGGGCAATCGGGTATTCGTCATTCGGCAGTTCGACATTCGTCATTCGTCATTCGTCATTCGGAACGAAGGGGGTTGTATGGGTGGCGCACCGCTGAGCATCTGGGAGCAAGCCCGCCTGCAAGGCCATTCGCGGCGCGACTTCCTGCAGTTCTGCAGCTGGCTGGCGGCCGCGGCCGGCATCCAGGCCTCGGGCCTGTCGCAGGTGGTCCACGCGCTCGACACGAAACCGCGGCTGCCGGTCGTCTGGTTCCACTTCCAGGAGTGCACCTGCTGCAGCGAGTCGTTCATCCGGTCCTCGCACCCCATCGTGTCGGACATCATCCTGGACAAGATCTCGCTCGACTACACCGAGACGCTCCAGGCCGCGGCCGGGCACCAGGCCGAAGCCGCGCTGCACGAGACGATGACGAAGCACAAGGGCGAGTACCTGATGCTCGTCGAGGGCTCGGTCCCCAGCGAGGCCGACGGCGTCTACTGCTGCATCGCCGGGCGCACGGCGCTCGACATCGTGCGTGAGGCGGCGGCCGACGCGAAGGCGATCGTGGCCTGGGGCAGCTGCGCCTCGAACGGCTGCATCCAGGCGTCGCGGCCCAACCCCACCGGCGCCACGCCCATCCACCAGCTCATCTCCGGCAAGCCCACCATCAACGTCCCGGGCTGCCCGCCCATCGCCGAGGTGATGGCCGGCACGATCGTCTACCTGCTGGCCTTCGAGCGCATCCCGCAGCTCGACGGTCTGGGTCGCCCCAAGGCGTTCTACTCGCGGCGGGTACACGACACGTGCTACCGGCGCCCCAACTACGACGCCGGCCTCTTCGTCGAGAGCTTCGACGACGAGAACGCGAAACGCGGCTACTGCCTCTACAAGATGGGCTGCCGCGGGCCGGTCACCTACAACTCGTGCGGCGTGATCCGCTGGAACAACGGCGTGAGCTACCCGATCCAGTCGGGCCACGGCTGCATCGGCTGCAGCGAGGCGAGCTTCTGGGACAACGGGCCGTTCTACCGGCACCTGGCGTCGTTCCCGGGCTTCGGCATCGAGACGACGGCCGACACGGTCGGCGTGGCGGTCGGCGCGGTGACCGCCGCGGGCATCGCCGCGCACGCCATCACGACCAACATCCGCAAGCGCAAGGTCATCGCCGAGGGCATCAGCGAGAGCACCCCCGCGACGAAGGGCGAAGGAGAGTCCCATGGCTAGCCGGATCGTCATCGACCCGATTACCCGCATCGAAGGGCATCTGCGCATCGAGATCGAGGTCAAGGACGGCCGGGTGGTCGACGCGTACAGCTCCGGCACGATGGTCCGCGGCTTCGAGCTGATCCTCAAGGGGCGCGACCCGCGCGACGCCTGGGCGTTCACCGAGCGCGCGTGCGGCGTCTGCACCACGGTGCACGCGCTCGCGTCGGTCCGCACGGTCGAGGACGCGCTCGGCATCGCCGTGCCGCCCAACGCCGAGCTGGTGCGCAACCTCATGTTCTGCGCGCAGTACCTGCAGGACCACGTCGTCCACTTCTACCACCTGCACGCGCTCGACTGGGTCGACGTCGTGTCGGCGCTCAAGGCCGACCCGAAGCAGACCTCGGCGCTCGCGCAGAGCCTGTCGAGCTGGCCGAAGAGCTCGCCCGGCTACTTCAGCGACCTCCAGCGCCGGCTCGCGGCGTTCGTCGACAGCGGCCAGCTCGGCATCTTCGCCCACGGCTATTGGGGCCACTCGGCCTACAAGCTGCCGCCCGAGGTCAACCTGATCGGCGTCGCGCACTACCTCGAGGCGCTCGAGTGGCAGAAGAACATCGTCCGCGTCCACACGATCTTCGGCGGGAAGAACCCCCACCCCAACTACCTGGTCGGCGGCGCGCCGTGCGCGATCAACCTCGACGACGCGAACGCCATCAACGCGGAGCGGCTGGCCTTCGTCGGCCGGCTCTTCGAGGAGGCGCAGGCCTTCGTCGAGCAGGTGTACCTCCCGGACCTGCTGGCCGTGGCGGGCTTCTACAAGGACTGGGGCGCGATCGGCGGCGGGCTCTCCAACTACCTCGCGTACGGCGACCTGCCGACGCGCGGCTACGGGGACCTGGCGGGCTTCAAGTTCCCGCGCGGCGCCATCCTCGACCGCAACCTCGACCAGGTCGTCGAGGTGGACGGCAAGGACCCCGACCAGGTGCGCGAGTTCATCAGCCACTCCTGGTACGCCTACTCGGACGGCGACGACGCGTCGAAGCACCCGTGGGACGGCGAGACCCGGCTCAACTACACCGGGCCCAGGCCGCCCTACGAGCAGCTCGAGGTCGACCAGAAGTACAGCTGGCTCAAGACGCCGCGGTGGAAGGGCCACCCGATGGAGGTCGGCCCGCTCGCGCGCCTGCTCGTGGCCTACGCGTCGGGCAGCGCCGAGGTGAAGGAGGAGGTCGGCGGCGCGCTGAAGGCGCTCGACGTCCCGGTGGCGGCGCTCTTCTCCACGCTCGGCCGCACGGCCGCACGCGGCCTCGAGACGCGGCTCATCGCACGCTGGTCGACGGAGTTCTACCAGCAGCTCCTCGACAACATCAAGAACGGCGACGCCCGCATGGCGGACCAGACGAAGTGGGACCCCTCGACCTGGCCGGCCGAGGCCCGCGGCGTCGGCCTGAGCGAGGCGCCGCGCGGCGCCCTCGCTCACTGGATCGTCATCCGCGACGGCGCGATCGACAACTACCAGCTCGTCGTCCCGAGCACGTGGAACGCGTCACCGCGCGACGCCCAGGGCCAGCGGTCGGCGTACGAGGCGGCGCTCATCGGCACGCCCATCGCCGACCCCGAGCAGCCGCTCGAGGTGCTGCGCACGATCCACTCGTTCGACCCGTGCATCGCCTGCGCCGTGCACCTGCACGACGAGCGGGGCCGCTACGTCCACCATCTGGATGCGTTCTGAGGAGGCGGCGATGAACGGCGCGACCATCGAACGCGTGTACGTCTGGCAGCTGCCCGTCCGCCTGTACCACTGGGTGAACGCGGCCTGCGTGGCCACGCTCGCCGTCACCGGCTACATGATCGGCCGTCCGATGACGGTGCCCGTCATCGGCGAGGCGTCCTTCAGCTACTTCTTCGGCTGGGTGCGCTTCATCCACTTCGTGGCGGCCTTCGTGTTCTTCTTCAACTTCCTGGGCCGGATCTACTGGGGCTTCGCGGGCAACCGCTACGCCCACTGGGACCAGTTCCTGCCGCTCACGCCGCGGCTGCTGCGCAAGCAGTGGCGCGAGGCGGTCGAGGTCATGAAGGTGGACATCCTGCAGGCGAAGGTGGAGCCGATGGAGTCGGTCGGCCACAACGCGCTCGCCGGGTGGACCTACTTCCTCTCGTTCCTGGCGTTCCTCTTCCAGTCGGTGACCGGCTTCGGGATGTACGCCGCGATGAGCGACGCGTGGCTGCCCCACATGTTCGCCTGGATCGTGCCGCTGATGGGCGGCGACTTCGCCGTGCGCCAGTGGCACCACATGATGATGTGGTTCTTCATCGTCTTCTCGATGATCCACGTCTATCTCGTCTTCTACCACGACTACGTGGAGGGCCGCGGCGTCATCTCCTCGATGGCCGGCGGGTGGAAGTTCGTGGAGCGACGGAAGTGAAGAGCCCGCGGGAGGTGGGGACTGGGGATTGGGGACTCGGGGCTCCGAACACCCACGCGATCACTCACGCGACCGCGGCCACGAGCCGCCGGCCGCCAGCGCCCAGCGCCCAGCCCCCAGCCCCCAGTCCCCGCTGTCTCGTCCTGGGCATCGGCAACCTGCTCATGGGCGACGAGGGTGTCGGCGTGCACGCCGTCCGCCGCCTCGAGCGGGACCTGGCGGCGGGCGCGCCGGACCTCGGCCCGGTGACCATCGTCGACGGCGGCACCGGGGGCTTCCACCTGCTCGAGTACCTCACGGATTACGACCCGGTGATCCTGATCGACGCGACCATGGACGGCCGGGCGCCGGGGACGGTCACGCTCCTCGAGCCGAAGTACGCGTCGGACTTCCCGCGCGCCCTCACCGCGCACGACATCGGCCTGCGCGACCTCGTCGAGTCGGCCATGCTCACCGGCGGCCTGCCCAGCATCCGCCTGCTGACCGTGTCGATCGACGCCATCCAGGCCATGCAGACCCGCCTGTCCGCCGCGGTCGAGGCCGCCATCCCCGAGGTGATTGCCAGGGTGCGCGCCCTCGTCCCCCGCTCCCCGGTCCATGCTACCGTATGACCAGGCGCCGGGGCACCTGAGTCCCGGCCCGGGTCCCCATGCACGAGATGTCGGTCGCCCAGAACATCATCGACATCGTCCAGCAGGCGGTGCCGCCCGACCGGGCGCCGGCGGTGACCTCCGTGCGCGTGCGGCTCGGCAGCCTGTCGGGCGTCGTGGTCGAATCGCTCGCCTTCTGCTTCGATGCGCTGGTCGCCGACACGCCCCTGGGCCGCGCCCGGCTCGCCATCGAGCGGGTGGCCACGGCGTGCGACTGCCAGGCGTGCGGCGGGCGGTTCGAGCCCGACGGCCTCATCTTCTTCTGTCCGTCGTGCGGGAGCGGCGACGTGCGCCTGGTCTCGGGCCACGACCTGCAGGTCGTGGACGTCGAGTTGGACGACGTGCCAGCGGAGCAGCCTCCATGCCCGTGATCACGATCGAGCGCAAGGTCCTGGCGAAGAACGACGAAGTGGCCACCGAGAACCGGACCCTCTTCGCCCGCCACGGCCTGTTCGTCTTCAACGTCGTCAGCTCGCCGGGCGCCGGCAAGACGAGCCTCCTCGAGCGGACGCTCGAGCTGCTGAAGGGCGCGCTGCGCGTGGGGGTCGTCGAAGGCGACGTGCAGACCGACTTCGACGCACAGCGCGTCGCGCGGTACGGCGTGCCGGTCGTCCAGATCGTCACCAACGGCGGCTGTCACCTCGAAGCGAAGCTGGTGCAGGACGCGGTGGCCAGTCTCCCGCTCGAGGGTCTCGACGTGCTGATCATCGAGAACGTGGGCAACCTCGTGTGCCCGGCCAACTACGACCTGGGCGAGGCGCTGAAGGTGGTGGTCGTCAGCACCGCGGAAGGCGACGACAAGCCCCTCAAGTACCCCGGCATGTTCCGCAACGCCTCGGTGCTGGTGATCAACAAGGTGGACCTGCTCCCGTACCTGCCGTGCGACGTCGAGGCGCTCCAGCGCAACGCCTTGCAGATCAACCCCGCGCTGCGGGTCTTCCGGACCTCGTGCACATCGGGCGACGGCATCGCGGCGTGGTGCGACTGGCTGCGGTCGCGGGCCGCGGATCGCCCGTGATCGCCCGCGCCCGCGTGGCGGTGCGCGGCGCCGTGCAGGGCGTCGGGTTCCGGCCGTTCGTGTACCGGCTGGCCACCGAGCTCGGTCTCGCCGGCTGGGTGCTCAACTCGTCGGCCGGCGTCTTCATCGAGGTCGAAGGCGAGCGGCCGGCCGTCGAGGCGTTTCTCGCACGGCTCACGCCCGAGCGCCCGCCGCGCGCCGCCATCCACAGCCTGGAGACGAGCTGGCTCGATCCGGGCGGCTACCGCGGCTTCGAGATCCGCGAGAGCGCCGACGCCGGGGCGCTCACGGCGCTGGTGATGCCCGACATCGCCACGTGCCCCGACTGCCTGCGCGAGATCCGCGACCCGGCGAACCGCCGCTTCCGCTATCCCTTCACCAACTGCACCAACTGCGGCCCCCGGTTCACCATCGTCGAGGCGCTGCCCTACGATCGCCCGCACACCTCGATGAAGGCCTTCACCATGTGCCCCGCGTGCCGGCGGGAGTACGAGGACCCGCTCGACCGCCGCTTCCACGCGCAGCCGAACGCCTGCCCGGCGTGCGGCCCGCAGCTCGCGCTGTGGGACGCCGAGGGGCGCGAGCGCGCGCGCGGCGACGCGGCGCTCGGTGCCACGGTGGCCGCGCTCGCCGACGGCGCGATCGTCGCGGTGAAGGGGCTCGGCGGCTTCCATCTGGTCGTAGACGCCGCCGACGCGCGCGCGGTCGCCCGCCTGCGCGAGCGCAAGCACCGGGAGGAGAAGCCGCTCGCGCTGATGTTCCCGACGCTCGACGCCGTGCGCTCGGCGTGCACGGTGTCGGCGCTCGACGCGCGGCTGCTCACCTCGCCCGAGGCGCCGATCGTCCTCCTCGCGCGCCGGGCCGGCGCGGTCCCGGCGGTCGCCGAGGGCGTCGCGCCGGGCAACCCGTACCTCGGCGCGATGCTGCCCTACACGCCGCTCCACCACCTGCTCGTCGGCGACTTCGGCCGCGCCGTCGTCGCCACGAGCGGCAACCTGTCGGACGAGCCGATCTGCACCGAGGCGCGCGACTCGCTGGTCCGGCTGAAGGGCCTCGCCGACCTCTTCCTCGTGCACGACCGCCCGATTGTGCGGCACGCGGACGACTCGATCGTGCGCGTGATGCTGGGCCGCGAGCTGGTGTTGCGCCGCGCGCGCGGCTACGCGCCGCTGCCCGTGCCGCTCGGCCCGGGCGGCGACCACGCGCCGCCGCTCCTGGCCGTCGGCGCGCACCTCAAGAACACGGTGGCGGTGTCGGCCGGGCCGAACGCTTTTCTGAGCCAGCACATCGGCGACCTGGAGACGCCCGAGGCCAACGCCGCCTTCGAGAGGGTCATCGAGAGCTTTCGCGCGCTCTACCGGCTCGAGCCGGCCGCCGTGGCGGCCGACCAGCACCCGGACTACCTCTCCACCCGGTTCGCGCGCGCCCAGGGGCTGCCCGTCGTCGAGGTCCAGCACCACTTCGCGCACGTGGCCGCGTGCCTGGCCGAGAACGATCTCGACGGCCCCGTGCTCGGCGTGTCCTGGGACGGCACGGGCTACGGACCCGACGGCACGATTTGGGGCGGCGAGTTCCTCCGCGCCGACCGGCGGGGCTTCACGCGCGTGGCCGCGCTCGCCCGCTTCCGCCTGCCGGGCGGCGATCGCGCGGTGAAGGAGCCGCGCCGCTCGGCGATCGGCGTGCTGTACGCGCTGCTCGGGCCGCGCCTGCGGGACCGGCGCGACCTGGCGCCCGTGCGCGCGTTCCGCGCCGGCGAGCTGGACGTGCTCGTCCAGATGCTCGACAAGGGCGTGAACGCGCCCGAGACCTCGAGCGCCGGCCGGCTGTTCGACGCCGTCGCGGCCCTGACGGGCGTGCGGCAGGTGATGGGCTTCGAGGGACAGGCCGCGATGGAACTGGAGTTCCTCGCGCACGACGGCGAGACGGGCGGCACGGCGTACCCCGTGCGGATCGTCGAGGGCGGCCCGGCGGGGCCGTACGGCCCCGCGCTGGTGGTGGATTGGCGGCCGATCATTGCGGCGGTCGTGGACGACCTCTCGCGCGGCGCCCGCGCGGACACGATCGCCGCACGCTTCCACCAGGCCCTCGCCGACGCGATCGTGGCCGTGGCGCGCCGCGCCGGCGAGCCGCGCGTCGTCCTGACCGGCGGCTGCTTCCAGAACCGCGAGCTGACCGAGCGGACGGTCCGCGGCCTCGACGCCGCCGGGTTTCGCCCGTACTGGCACCAGCGCGTGCCACCCAACGACGGGGGCATCGCCCTGGGCCAGCTCGTCGTTGCCGTGAGCCGTGCGTAGCGCCGGCCCCGGCATCGCGGCGGGCCCGGGTCCGGCGCGAGTTGTAGACGAATGAGCAGCAGGCGCGCGCGGAGCGGAGCGGGGCGACGGGGCCCCGCGAGCGAAGCGCGCCAGGCGGGGTGCAGGGGTCCCCGCCGATCCAAGAGAAGACCCCTGAGCCGCCAGGTACGGTAGACTGGCGCCACCCCTATGTGCCTCGCAGTGCCCGGCAAGATCGTCAGTATCGAAGGGACCGACCCGATCCTGCGGAGCGGGACGGTCGACTTCTCCGGCGTCACCCGGCAGGTGAACCTCGCCTACGTCCCCGACGCGAAGGTGGGCGACTACGTGCTCGTGCACGTGGGCTTTGCGATCAGCACGGTGGACGAGGCCGAGGCGAAGCAGGTGTTCGAGTACCTGCGGCAGATGGACGAGCTGTCGGAGCTCGACCCGGACGCCCCCTCATGAAGTTCATCGACGAGTACCGGGACGCGGGCGCCGCGGCGCGCTACGCCCGGGCGCTCGCGAAGATCACGACCCGGCCGTGGACGCTGATGGAGGTCTGCGGCGGCCAGACGCACGCGATCGTGAAGTTCGGGGTCGACGAGCTGCTGCCCGCGGGGGTCACGCTCGTGCACGGGCCCGGCTGCCCCGTCTGCGTCACGCCGCTCGAGCTCATCGAGAAGGCGATCGAGATCGCGTCCCGGCCCGAGGTCACCTTCTGCTCGTTCGGCGACATGCTGCGCGTGCCGGGCCGCTCGCGGGACCTGTTGAGCGTCAAGGCGACGGGCGGCGACGTCCGCATCGTGTACTCGCCGCTCGACGCGCTGGCCACCGCCGTGGCGCAGCCCTCGCGCGAGGTGGTCTTCTTCGCCGTCGGCTTCGAGACGACGGCGCCGGCCAACGCGATGGCGGTGTTCCAGGCGGCGCAGTGCGGCGTCCGCAACTTCTCGATCCTCGTCTCGCACGTGCTCGTGCCGCCCGCGATGGAAGCCATCCTCTCCTCGCCCACCAATCGTGTGCAGGGCTTCCTGGCCGCCGGCCACGTCTGCACGGTCATGGGCTTCGAGGAGTACGAGCCCATCGCTCGCCGCTACCGCGTCCCGATCGTCGTCACGGGCTTCGAGCCGGTGGACATCCTGCAGGGCGTCTACATGTGCGTCCGGCAGCTCGAGGAGGGCCGCGCCGAGGTCGAGAACCAGTACGCGCGCGCGGTGCGGCGTGAGGGCAACGTGCCGGCGCAGGATCTCATCCGCCGTGTATTCCAGGTCGTGCCGCGCAAGTGGCGCGGCGTCGGCGAGATCCCGCAGAGCGGCCTGGGCCTGCGCGACGAGTTCGCGGACTTCGACGCCGAGCGGCGCTTCGGCGTGGCGCACCACACCGAGGAGGAGCCCACGGTCTGCATCAGCGGGTCGATCCTCCGGGGCCTGAAGAAGCCGCGCGACTGCTCGGCGTTCGGGCGCGAGTGCACGCCCGAGCACCCGCTCGGCGCCACCATGGTGTCGTCCGAGGGCGCCTGCGCCGCCTACTACCGCTACCGCCGTCTCGAGGCGGACGCGGCCGAGACCCATGGCTGACGACCCCCGCGACGACACGGCGGCCGGTTTCACCTGCCCGATCCCGATCGCCACCTACCCGCACGTGCTGCTCGCGCACGGCGGCGGCGGCACGCTCATGCACCAGCTCATCGAGCGGATGTTCCTGCCGGCGTTCGGCGGCGCGGGCCTCACGCGCCAGCACGACGGCGCGCTCGTCGAGATTGGGCCCGGGCGCCTCGCGTTCACCACCGACTCCTACGTGGTCCGCCCGCTGTTCTTCCCCGGCGGCGACATCGGCACGCTCGCCGTGAACGGCACGGTAAACGACCTCGCGATGTGCGGCGCGCGCCCGCTCTACCTGAGCGTGGGCTTCATCCTGGAGGAAGGCCTGCCGATGGACGCGTTGTGGCGCGTCGTGCAGTCCATCCAGCGCGCGGCGGCCGAGGCGGGCGTGGCAGTGGTCACCGGCGACACGAAGGTGGTGGATCGCGGCAAGGGCGACGGCGTCTTCGTGAACACGGCCGGCGTCGGCGTCGTGCCGCCCGACCGCGTCGTCGCGCCCGACCGCGTGCGCGTGGGCGACGCGCTCGTCCTGAGCGGCGACATCGGCCGTCACGGCATGGCCATCATGGCGGCGCGCGAGGGGCTGGCGTTCGAGTCGGCCATCGAGAGCGACTGCGCGCCGCTCGCCCTGCCCGTGCAGGCGCTCTTCGACGCCGGCGTCGAGGTCCACTGCCTCCGCGACCTGACGCGCGGCGGCCTCGCCAGCGCGCTGGTCGAGATCGCCGAGGCGTCCGGCCTCCACGTCCGGATCGACGAGCGCGCGATTCCGGTCCGCGAGGACGTCCGGGCGGCCTGCGAGCTGCTCGGCTTCGACCCGCTCTACGTGGCCAACGAAGGCCGTTTCGTCGCGTTCGTCGCCGCCCGGGACCGCGACCGGGCCGTCGCCGCGCTCGCCGCGCATCCGATGTGCGCGGGCGCCGCCGCCATCGGTGAAGTCACCTCGGGTCGGCCCCGCCTCGTGACCATGCGCAGCCCGATCGGCGCCACGCGCATCGTCGACATGCTGAGCGGCGAGCAGCTGCCGCGGATCTGCTAGGCAGGGCTCACGGCTCAGGGCTCACGGATCACGGCTCCAGTCTGTTGGCGTTTTCCACCGTTCCATTCCAAGCGCTTGGACGCGGCGGCGCGGCGCGTCTCTCCGCGGAGTCGCCGCGCAACGCTCGAGCCGCGAGAATGCGGCCCGATTCCCCGACGCGCCGTGTGTGGTTGATCGCACGCCGTCGATCGCGGATCCGGCGGGCCGCTGCCGGCGCTGTGAGACTTCTCATCCGCCCGTTCGATCCGGCGGCGATCCGCTCCACACCGGACGTCCGTCAATCGGCCCGACCCGCGCCGCACGATTCAACCCGTTGAAGCGATGGGGGTGGCGCGGCGTGCGGCACTCGCGAATTCCGGCCGGAATCGCCGCGGACGCCGGCGGGTCCCCTTGGCACGCGCGGTGCTCATGATCGCCGCGGACGGTGGTTCACGCCACCTCTATCCACAAAGGAGAACGAGCGCATCATGAAACACACGATGTTCGTACTCGCGCTGTGCCTCACGATCGCAGTTCCGGCGCGCGCGCAGGTGCAGAGCGGCACCATCGCGGGCAAGGTCCAGGACGAGCAGGGCGGCGTGCTGCCGGGCGCGACCGTGAGCCTCACGGGGCCGGATCGCACGGCCACGTTCGTAACCGACAACAGCGGCCAATACCGCTTTCTCAACGTACCGCCGGGCACGTACCGCCTGTCGGTCGATCTGCCGGGCTTCTCGAAGGCCGTCCACGACGACGTCGTGGTGGCCGTCGGGCAGACGGTGTCCATCCCGATCACGATGAAGGTCGCCTCGGTGCAGGAGACGGTCACCGTCTCGGGCCAGTCGCCGATCGTGGACACCAAAGCGACGGGCACCGCGACCAACTTCAGCCAGAACGAGCTGGAGCTCATCCCGACCTCGCGCGATCCGTGGGCGCTCTTGCGCACGGTGCCGGGCGTGATGGTGGACCGCGTCAACATCGCGGGCAACGAGACGGGCCAGCAGTCGAACTTCCAGTCGAAGGGCACGCGGCCGGCCGATGCGGTCTGGACGATGGACGGCGTGATGATCACCGACATGGCGGCGGTGGGCGCCTCGCCGACCTACTTCAACTATGACAATTTCGACGAGATCCAGGTGTCGACGAGCGGTCAGGACATCCGCCAGCCCACCGGCGGCGTCGGGCTGAACCTCGTCGTCAAGCGCGGGACCAACGAGTTCAAGGGCGGCGCGCGCGGCTACTTCACGAATCACGCTCTCGAGGCGTCGAACGTGCCGGCCGAGCTGGCTGCGGCCGGCGTGACGCCGGAGACCGCGGACCACAACGATCAGATCTCCGACTACGGCGTCGAGCTGGGCGGACCGATCGTGAAGAACCGGGCCTGGATCTACGGATCCTGGTCGGACCAGGACATCCGCCTCGTGCGGCGATCGGGCGACCTGGTGGATCGCACCGTGCTCAAGACGGCCAACGTGAAGGGGAACTGGCAGGCGACGCGGACCGACATGGTCAACGTACTGTGGTTCCTCGGTGCGAAGCAGAAGTTCGGGCGGTCGCCCGGCACGAGCGGCATTGTCTTCGATGCGCCGACGGCCACCTTCGATCAGGGCGGCGCGTACTCGTCCGGGACGCCGAAGGGGCTGCTCAAGCTCGAGGACAACCACACGTTCGGCTCGAGCCTGTTCGTGACGGGCCGCTACGCGTACTACAACACCGGCTTCGGCCTCGTGCCCAAGGGCGGGTTGGACCAGCTCGCGGGCGAGAGCCAGATCCTCGGCCAGTCGTTCGGCTCGACCCGTCAGAGCCTGTTCGTCCGGCCGCAGCACTCCGCCATGGTGGACGCCAACTACTTCCACGACGGGAGGGGCGGCAGCCACGACCTCAAGTTCGGCGGCGGCTGGCGGCGCGCCGACGCGTACAGCCAGACGCTGTGGCCGGGCAACATGATTCGCGCGCTCGAGAACTCGACGACCGATTTCCGCGCCCGGGTCTACCGGGAGGGCGCCGGCACGAACCGCGCCGAGTACTTCAACCTCTACGCGAGCGACACGATCTCGATGAACCGGCTGACGCTCGACTTCGGCGTCCGCTACGACCGCCAGTGGGGCCGCGCGCTGCCAAGCCAGACCTCGTCCAACGCCGCGTTCCCGGATCTGGTGCCGGGAATCGACTTCGCCGGCTACGACACGCCGTTCACGTGGAACAACGTCTCGCCGCGCGTGGGCGTCACCTACGCCCTCGACGAGACGCGGAGGACGGTCCTGCGCGGCAGCTTCAGCCGCTACGCCGGCCAGCTCGAGACCGGCATCGTCGGCTTCATGAACCCGAGCGCGAATGTCGGCTACGCCGACTACCGCTGGGTGGACCTCAACGGCGACCACCTGGCGCAGGCCGACGAGGTGTTGATCGACCAGGGCCGCATCGGCTTCGGCGGCGGCTTCGACCCCGCCAACCCGACCTCGGTCGTCTCGGCCGACCGCATCGACCCGAACCTGAAGGCGCCGGTCACGACGTCGGTCGTCGCGGGCGTCGACCGCGAGCTCATGCCGAACCTGGGCCTGCAGGTGAACTACAGCTACACGCGGACGACGAACAACACCGAGAACAACTCCTTCTACTACACGCCGTGGATCGGGCTGACCGCCGCCGACTGTGCGCCGGGGCCGACGCTCACGGGCACGCTGCCCGACGGCACGGCCTACAGCGTGCCGACCTACATCCCCGACGCTGCGCTCATCGCCGCCAACGGCAACGGCAGCATTCTCACGAACTGGCCCGGGTACGTCAGCTACTACCACGGCGTCGAGGTGTCGGTCGTGAAGCGGCTGGCGAACCGCTGGATGGCGCGTGTCGGCTTCTCGGTGAACGACGCGAAGGAGCGCTACGGCGACACGCCCGTGGACCAGGTCGGCAACCCGACCCGCGTCGATACCAGCCCGCTCGTCAGCGGCGGCCCGTTCACCGTCCGCAGCGGCGGGAGCGGCTCGGGCGACATCTTCATCAACGCGACGTGGCAGCTGAGCGCCAACGGCCTCTATCAGTTCCCGCGGGGCATCGAGGTCGGCGCCAGCCTGTTCGGCCGGCAGGGGTACCCGTTCCCGATCTACCAGAGCGCCGCGCTGGGGCTCGACGGATCGCAGCGGGTGCTCGTGAGCCCCGAGCTCGACACCGTCCGGCTCGCCAACCTGTGGGATCTCGACCTGCGCCTGTCGAAGACCGTGCGCTTCGACCGGATGGACCTGCAGCTGATTGGCGATCTGTTCAACGTGTTCAACTCGAACACCGAGCTCGTGCGCAACCGGAACGTCGCGTCGCCGAATTTCCAGCAGCTCGCCCAGAACCTGAGTCCGCGGATCCTGCGGTTCGGGGTGAGGGTCAACTTCTAGGAGGAGAGGGGACGGGAGTCCATAGAGCCCGGGACGACTCCCGTCCCCCGCGTCGCGTTCGAATGCTGAATGTCGAATGTCGAATGTCGAATTGAAGTCGCGTGGTCACGCTGCAGTGTGACAGGCTCTTCATTCGACATTCAGCATTCAGCATTCGACATTCACCTGATCGTGATCAACCATCCCCTTCCCGGCTCCACCGGGATCGCCTCGCCCGGCCGGAACGTGCGCGCCTCCTGGAAGCCGGCGATGGCGGTCGCCTCGATCGTCGCGCGGGCCGGATCGATGCCGAGGCGGGTCCAGTCGATCGTCAGGTGCGCGTCCACCGGGTCCGGCGCCCAGCTCGCCAGCGAGACCAGCGCCCGACCCGGCTGCAGGTACACCGTCGCCGGCACCTGCGGCTGGTCGGTCTTCACGGGGTTGTCGGGTACCCAGTAGCCGATCATCCGGCTGCCCTGCATGCCGAACGCGTCCCACGCCTTCCAGATCGGCCGGGGGTCGCTCTCGTCGTTCCACGGCAGGCGGTTCGTCATGCCGTAGAGCATCCCGCGCCAGGGGTTGCCGCCGTTCTGCAGCATCTCCCCCATCAGCCCGAACGGAATGCCCGACACCTCGACCAGCCAGAAGTCCGGCGGGAAGTCGTAGTCGAAGTACTCGCCGAACCACAGGCGGTTCAGGTACGGGAAGTGCTCCAGGTACAGGTTCGCGCTACTCGCGAAACCGTCGCGCGAGTCGTACTGGTTGGCCGAGTGCAGGTCGATGAGCGCGCCCGGCCGGTTCCGGTCCAGGATCTTGCGCACGCGCTTCATCACCGTCCGGTCGAACGCCACGTCGTCGATGTAGAGACCGTCGATGCCGACGTGCTTCGTCAGCCAGTTCAGCCCTTCGAGGTAGTAGTTGTGCCAGCGCGAGGTGCCGCTGTTGACGACGGCGGCGTCCTTGAGCGCCGGCACGAACCAGCCGGCGATGTAGTGAGAACCAAGGTGCTCCTGCAGCCAGGACCAGCCGCCGCCCGGGCCGTCCTCGAAGATCTCGTCGCCGAGGCTGCGCAGCGCGAAGAGCTCCGGCGCCCGGTTCGTCAGCTCGCGCACCGTGTAGTAGATCTTCATCTTCAGCCCGTTCGCGTGCGCCTCGTCCGCGTAGGCCTTCATCTCCTGCGGCCGCAGGAACGGGTAGTTGATGTAGGGGTTGATGCCGCGCGCGTGGTGCACGTTGATCACGGTGGCGCCGGTCGCGAGCACGGCCGCGATCGGCCGGTAGTCGTGCAGGAACCTGGTGGTCCACTGCGCGTCGGTCTGCAGCGTGTGGAACGGCGTGAGCAGCAGCTTGAAGTCGTAACGTAGCTCGTCGCCCGCCGCCATCGCGCGCGCGCCGCTGTCGCACGTCACCAGGAACGTCGCCTGGTCGCGCTCGCGGAATCGGCAGCCGCCGCGCCCGTCGTTCGACCACGACCGCGGCATCACGAGCGGCTTCAATCGATAGAAGTTCGTGTTGAGCGGGCGCTGATAGCGCTCGTCCTGCAGGCTGAACTGCAGGCCAGCGTTCACGTCGCCGATCCAGGCCGAGTCCTGGTTGTGGGCGATGTTCCACTTCCAGTCGTACGACGGCGGCCGCAACCCGCCCTTGAGCCCCATGCCCATCATGTACTTCGCCACGTCGCGCGCGATCGGGATCTCGAGCCGGATGTCGCCGAGATCGGCCGCCTTCGACGCGCGCACGTGCACCTCGAAGGTCGTCATGCCGTCGAACTCGAGGCGCGCGCGCGTGTCGAGGCGGATCGGACCCGCCGCGGCCGCGGACTCCCAGCCGACGACGCCGGTCGCCTGCTTGGTGACCTTCATCGTGGGGTTCCGCCACGGCCAGACCCGGTCGTCCGCGCCGGCCACGACGAGCGTGACCGGCCCGGCGAGCAGCTCGCGGCCCGTGTCCGCGAAGTGCGTCATCTCGATGGCGAACCGGCTCTGGATGCTGCGCGGGAACCCCAGATCGTCGAGTGTGACGGTGCGCCCGAGCACGCCGAGGGTGCGGCCGTCGAGCGTCACCGGCGTGTAGGGCGCCACCAGCTCGTCGTCGAGCGCGATGGTCGAGTCGAGCCAGCGCAGCCGCGACATCCGCCACGGGTCGTCGTCGCCATGGTCGGGGACGACCTCGGGCGACACGTCGAGCGTGACCCGCACGTCCGACGCGGGCAGCCCGGCCGGCGCCACCGTGACGTTCGCGGCGTACGCGCCGGGCGCGGCGGTCTCCAGCACCTGCACGCCGCACCAGATCGCCTGGACCTTGCCCCGCGCGATGGGCACCCGCTTGCGAAAGGCCTTCCCCGTCCAGTCCACGCCGCCCAGGTTGAAGCAGGTGGCCGCGGTGGCCGGAATCGCCGCGCCGGCCGGACCGCGCCAGTCCTCGAACCGCACGTCCAGGTCCGCGATGGGCTGCGTCACGGCGTAGACGCCAATCTGGAACGCGTAGAACTCGCCGCGCATGGCCTCGCCCCGGAACGGCTGGTCCGCGCCGGCCTGAACCCAGCGGAACGGCAGGTCGTCGGTCATCCGGATCGAGCGCGTCCGGTCCTCGGGAAACAGCAGGTACGGCGCGCCCGGGTGCCGCGCGAGAAGGGCCTCCGTCTCGGCCTTCGTCGCGATCACCTCCATCGGGAAGAAGCTGTCGAGCGCGTCGATCGCCTCGAAGGCGACCACCCGCGCCTCGGGCAGCCGCGCCCACGCCGCGGGTGCGAGCGGCGGCCGGCTCAGGCCGTTGCGCCGCATCCAGGTCCCGGCGGCGGTATCCACCGGCTCGGGATAGGTCACGCGCGGGTAGTTCGAGCGCCCGGACCCTTCGTAGGGCATGTAGTAGACGTCGTACTCGCCGGGCCCGCCGATCGGCTGGAAGACGAGGTCGCCGTACTCCCGATGGATCGCGACCCGGAGCAGGTTGTCCACGGGAACGCCCTTGGGGTCGGTGACGATGATCTTCTTCCGCTCCGGGTCGGTGTCGCGCCGTCGCCAGGGGATGTGGACGCGCACGGCGTCGCCGGCCGCGTCCACCCGCAGGACGACGCGGTGGTTGCCGAGCGTGTCGCTGTTCCAGGTGCCGGTGCGATAGGGAATGCCGTCGGGTCCGAGATCCTGCGCGGCAACGGGAACGGCCGCCGCGAGCGCGAGAGCGATGACGAGGGCGACGAGAGCCGGAACGCGTGTCATGAGTTCACCTGAGGAAGACGGAGAGACGGACACCACGATGGCGCGAAGGACGGACCGGCGCCTCCAACGCGTGACGCGCCGGCGAGTCCAAGGACACGATAGCAAGACGGTCGTCACGGCGGCGGCTCGCGGCCTGAGCCTGCGTGGAGACGCTCAGGCCGCCGACCGACGTCGGCGCGACCGTGCGCAAGAGCGCGGGTGAGGGCGCGGACGCGCTCTTGCGCGCGGCCGCGACGGCATCGGTGCGCCCGGAGGGCGCGCGCCGCCGCTGTCCGGTTGCGATCTTCGCGCGTGGGCTTCGGGGTGGCCTCGTCGCACGGGATGCAGCGTGACGGCCCCTCGTGTCATGGGCGGCGAAGGTCATTTCGTGCCATCGTGGTCCTCGTTGGTCCCTACTGATGCCAGGAACACGCCTGGCTGATCCGCGTCATCGTGTCCCGAAGCGGCGGCCGGGTCAGGAACGGCTCGAGGCCGTCCCGCGTGAACTCCAGGCCGGCGACGGGTTGCGTCAGCCGATCGACGACGGCCCGCGCGCCGGCGCAGTCGCCGGCGGCCGCCCGCGCGGCGGCGCGCGCCAGCCGCACCCGAAGGTAAACCTGCCGCACGTTGATGCCGCCTTCCTCGCGCGGGAAGAAGCGATCGCGGAACTCGGCGTCGGCCTCATCGAACCGCCCGGCGTCGGCCAGCGCGGCGGTCAGCTCGTACACGAGCGCGGCGGGCAGCGCCGCGCGGTCCGGGAACTTCAAGAGCGCGTCGGCCCGCTCGCCCGCCGACCGTCCGGCCTGCGTCATCGCTTCGTCGAGGCCGAAATAGAGCCCCACGTTGCGCGGATCGTACTTCGTCCCCTCGGCGAAGAGCGCCACGGCCCGCTCGGCGGGCCCGCCGCTCCTGAGCACGGCGTACCCCATGTTGCGGTGGAGCGTCGGCACGCGCGGGTTCAGGCGCCGAGTCGTCTCCCACTCGCGCATCGCGGCGTCCACCATTCCGCCCGAGAGGTACAACGACCCGAGCAGGAAGTGCGCCGTCGTATCGTCCGCCCGGCGCGCGATGGCGGCACGCAGCACGGCGAAGGACTCGGGGCGGTTGGGGAACACGTAGGCGAGCGGCTCGCCGGACGCGGCGTCGTAGTCGGCGTCGCCGTCGCGGCTCTGCTGCGCGCGACAGTAGCCGCGATAGTACGCGATGAGCGGATAGGCGTCGGGGTGCGGCGCGCCCGGTTCGCCCACCACGCCCTCGCCCGACGGATAGCGGCGCGCGAGGACCGCCTCGGCGTCCGCCCACAGGCCCACGCGCATGTAGTCCACGGCGATCTCGAGGATGCGCTCGGGGTCGGCGGCCAGGTGCGGCCAGAGCGCGGGGTCGTCGCCGCCGAGGCGCGTGGCCTCGTAGCGGAGGAACGCGCTCGTGGGGTCGCGGCGCCGCCAGTCCTCCAGCCGCGCCCGCGCCTCGTCCGCGCGGCCGAGCGCGCGCATGAGCGCCACCTCGAGGCCGCCGGCCCGGATCGCGTCGGGCTTCTGGGCCGTGACGCGCCCGATTGCGGCGAGCGCCGCCTCGCGGTCGCCGGCGCGCGCGGCGAGCCCGGCGAG
>JAHECP010000056.1 GCA_024641665.1 Acidobacteriota bacterium | reverse complement strand
CACGCCCCGTACGCAAAAGGTAACTTCGCACGTCTCCGACGCCGTCAGAGTGACACGACGCCGGGGCGCTGACCCCGTTGGGCGGTCCGGATGGAACGGGGATGCAGTGGCGGATCAGGATCGTGTCCTCGCCGACGAGCACCTCCTTGATGACCAGGCGCACGATGCGCTGGCGCTCGAGAATGTCGAGCGTGTCCGCGGCCACGCGCAACCGCGCGAGAAAAGCCGAGAGCGTCTCCGCCAGGCGCAGGTACGTCGCGCGCTCTTGAGTCTGTTCGGCGATCGCGTGCAGCTCGGTCCGCAGCGCCTGCTCACGCTGACGCAGCAGTGGCATGCGCTCCCGCAGTTGGTCCAGGGACACGAGGTCTTCTTGATAGGCCGTGAGCACCCGCTCGATGCTTTTCCCAACCCGAGCCAAATCCCGCTGGATCGTGTGTTCGCGTTGCTTTGTGGGGTCGGCCGCACGAGCGACGGCGAGCCGACGATCAAGTTCCTCCTGAATCAAGGCGGGATCTTCGAGCAGGCGCATGACCTCAGCCCAGACGATCTGATCCAACAGATCCTGGCGCACGGGTCGGTTCTCGCAGCGGGGACCAGCCAGGTGGCGCCATGCATCCGAGCCGATGCAGCGATAGTAGTGGATCTGGCGTGCGCTCGAACGAGTCGACGTGCGGGAAAGTGCATATCCGCACCGGCGGCAGCTCACCAGACCTTGTACGAGACTCGGCTCGATCGTGCGTCGCCGCGCCCGTATTTTGTTCTCGTGCAGCAGTTCCTGCGCGCGCGCAAAGGTGTCCTCGGCGATGAGCGCCGGCACCGGGATCTCGATCCATTCCTCGCGCGGCCGCTCGTGGTTAGCACTGTTGCGGCTGGCCATTCCGCCGCGCAGGCGCAGCGCGCGCGTCACACGCTGGCGCGTGGCCACGCGGGTCTTCCCGAAACAGGCCGTGCCGCGATATGCCGGGTTGCGCAGCATGGCCCAGACCATGGAGCGCTCCCACCGGGCACCGGGCTTGCGCGTGGCCACACGTTGGTCGTTGAGCCAGCGGGTGATCGCCCCGATGCTCCAGCCCGCCGCCGTGTACCACTCATAGACCTGCCGCACCACGCGCGCCTCGGCCTCGATCACCGCATACGCGGCGGGCGCTTCATCACTCTTGCGGAGATAGCGATAGCCGTACGGGGCGCCGCTCAGGACGCTGATTTCGCCCGCTCGCGCCCGGTGACGCTTCCCGCGCCGCGAGCGCTCAAGAATTTGTGCGCGTTCATACTCAGCGATCATGCCTTGAAACTGGACCAGAAGCTGATCCTCGGCCGTTGCGCCCTGCGGGGCCTTCAGAAACCGCGTTTCCACGCCGTGACGGGCGAGCTCTTCGATCAGCAGGATCTGATAGGCGTACTTGCGACTCAAGCGATCGGGCGCGTACACGAGCACGGCCTGGATCTGCCCTTCGGCCGCCAGGTCGCGCACCCGCTCCAGGCCTGGCCGCTCGAGCGTGGCCCCGCTATACCCGTCGTCCTCGAAAATCCAGGCCCTCGGCACCTCGAGATCGAGGGTCTTCGCCAACTCGGTCAGCGCCGCGGTCTGGCTCGCAATCGTGTGTGCCTCGCGTTGCTGCGCCGAGGACACTCGGGCGTAGATCGCGGCCATCGGCATGCACAGACTCCCTTACAATGGCCTCAAGTGGGCGGGCTCGGGCCGGAACCAAAATCTCGTACACGTGAGCGAGCTTGCTGGCCCGGAGTCGATCAAATGCGTAGTCGAGCTCAACCTGCAACGGACCGTGACGGGCTTGCCGCTCAGCCACGAGGTCGGCGGACGGCGCCCAGAAATGCGGCGAGCGCCCGTGTGACGATTTGGCCGAGCGTGAGGCCACTGCGCCGAGCGTACGCACGCAAGGCGCGCACGGTACTCACCGGAAGTTTGAAGGTGACGGCGACGGTCCGTTCCACCGCGGGAACCGGAGCGCCCAGCGCAGCGGCTTGCTCGAGGTAGCGGTATGCCTGCCGTTTCGACAACGCAAACTCGCGTTCGAGCTGCTCGGCGGCATCGACCGTTTCGATCCGCTGTCCGAGCAACCGGTAGGCCACGTTCAGCAGCCGCGCCTTGTGCGCCTTCGTCGCTCGTGTCATGCGACATAAACGTATTATCTTTTACGACGAAGATCAAGCACATTGTTCAGACGCCACCCCAAGATGACACGCTCGAACTGAAAGTTACCTTTTGCGTACGGGGCGTGGTCGCCCTGCTCATGGCGAACCTGCAGGCGATCGTCCGCAGCCACTACACAATGGCGGCCGCCGACCACGAAGGCCTCCTGCAGTCGGTCAACCATCTCTTCTTCGCCTCGACGGCGCCGAACCGCTTCGCCACGATGTTCTTCGGGAAGTACGACGATGCCAGCCGCGAGCTCGTCTACGTGAACTGCGGCCACAATCCCCCGCTGCTGCTGCCGCGTGACGGCGGGAGCGCGGCGTGGCTGTCGCCCACCGCCACCGCGTTGGGCTTCTTCGACGGCTGGACGTGCACGAGCGGAACGCGGCGGCTGGAGCCGGCCGATCTGCTGGTCATGTACTCCGACGGCATCACCGAAGCGTGGTCGGAGGCGGGCGAGGAGTACGGCGACCAGCGCCTGCTCGACGTCGTGCGGACCCATCGAGATCTGCCCGCCGCCGAGCTCGTGGCGCGCATCGTTGCCGACGTCCGGCGCTTCAGCCCCCTCGAGCAGTCCGACGACTGGACGCTCATCGCCGTTTGAGGCCGATGACCATGACGAACTCCAGCTTCCTCACGGCGGACCTCGGCGCCACCGGCCGGCGCGTGTGTCGGCTCGGCCTGTCGGCCTCGTATCGACCCGGCGAGCGCGCCGTCCGCGCCGCGCTCGATGCGGGCATCGACTATCTGTTCTGCTACGCCGTCGACACGCACATGACGCGGGTCGTCCGCGAGATGAACGCGGACCGCCGCGACAAGGTGGTCGTCGCGACGGGCGGCTACAACTGGGTGGCGTGGCACCCCCCGCTCAGGCGCTCCCTCGAGCGGGCGCTCCGCCGCCTGAAGACGGACTACATCGACGTCTTCCACTATCTGGGCGTGCTGAAGCCCGGGCAGTTCGGCCCGCGCGTGCGCGACGAGCTGACGGAGCTCCGTGCGGACCCGCGCGTGAAGGCCGTCGCCATCTCGTGCCACGACCGCCGGTTCGCCGGCGAGCTGGCGAGCCGCGGCGCGCTGGACGTGGTGATGGTCCGCTACAACGCGGCGCACTGCGGCGCCGAGCAGGACATCTTCCCGCACGTCGAACGGCATAACGTCGGCGTCGTCAGCTATACGGCGACGCGCTGGACGGCGCTTCTGCGCCGCATGCGGGGCTGGCCGGCGAACGAGCCGGTCGCGACCGCCGGGCAGTGCTATCGCTTCGCCCTGTCGAACCCGCACGTCGACGTGGCGCTGACCGCGCCGCGCAACGAGCGGCAGCTCCAGGAGAACCTGCGCGAGGTCGAGCGCGGGCCGCTGCCCGACGACGAGATGGCCTTCATGCGGCGGCTCGGGCAGCACGTGCACGACCACGCCGGCTGGTTCATGGGGCACTAGACGGGATTGACCACGAGGGCCACGAGGCTCACGAACCCCCTCACGCTGGACGGGGCGATCCACGGCGCCACGATGGCACGATGCCGCGCCAGTGGAAGGCACGAAGTCGTGTCACGCGAGCGGATTCTTCGCGGACTTCGAGCATGCGCGGCGACCGGCGCGGCCCGGCCGGGGATGATCGAGGAGGCCGGGCTGCCGGCCGGAGACGGCACGGGCGCCGACAAGAACGCGGCTGAGATGTGAGCGCGCTCTTGTCTGCGCCCGTGCCGTCTCCGGCGGGTCCAATTGGCCCCGCCGGTCGCCCGATCGGCGTGACACCCCTCGTGACTTCGTGTTCTTCGTGGTTCCCGTACGTGGGCTCGGTCGCAGCGTGACATTACTCGTCCGGCAGGCCGTACGCACCTCTCGGCGCCAGCCACCCGTGGAATCGATCCAGCAGCGCCTTCCGAACCGAGTAGCACAGGTGGCACTCGTCCGCGTACCCGGCGGCGGGCTGGAAGCCCACCTGCAGGGCCAGCCGCGCGGGGCCACCCGCGACGAGCGGAGCCGCGATCGGGTGCATCGCGGCGTCGTACGACGCGACGAGATCGCGGAGCGGCACCTCCCACATGTTCCCCAGGCTCAGACCCTGGCAGAGCTGCACGTGCCCGTACGCATCGACGTGCACCCGCTCCGGGCTGCTCAGATCCTCATACGGGCACGTCGTGAGCGTCGTCCACGGCCGGAGCGCCACGCCGGACACGAGCTTCTCGGCGGCGCGGCCGCGGAAGCGCACGCTGCCGCCCGTGATCGGCCGCCCCTTGCCGGCGTCGGCGGGGCCGCCGCCCTCGGCGCGCGGCCGCTCGATGCAAATGCCGTCGCAGGGGATGTCCAGCCGCCGGGCCGCCGCGAGCGCGAACGCCGCCCGGCGGTCGCCCGCGTCGCGGCGATGGAACTCGTCATCGCTGACGCTCAGGTCCGCGACGCCGAGCTCGGCGAGCGGCCGGAGCCAGTGCACCGCATCGTCGGTGGACGTGGCCCAGTAGGCGTTGGTGACGATGCCCACGTCGAACCCGAGCGCGCGGGCTCGACGGACGCCTTCGACGAGGATCCCGTAGAAGAGGAACGGCTCGCCGCCCTCGAAGTACACCTCCGACACCGTGGCGAGCCGGCGGGCTTCTTCGAGGACGCGCTGGATCTGGTCGAGCGTGAACGCCCCGTTCCGCGTCGGCCCGCAATGCAGGAAGCAGTGGTCGCACTCGCCGGTGCACTGGTAGGTGACGAGGAAGTGGATGCCCGTCAGCATGCCACCAGTATGCGCCCGTCGGTGCGCAACGGCGAAGCCAAACGACGGAACCACGATGTCACGAAGGACATCACCGCGATGGCACGAAGGCGCCTCACGCAGGCAGGGTTCTTCGCGGACGTGAAGCCCGTGCCGCCTCCGGCGGGTCCCCTCGGGCCCGCCGGTCCCCGCGCTCGGTATGACAGCCTTCGCGGTCTTCGTCCCTTCGTGGTTAACGTACGTGAACGCGATCGCAGCGTGACAGCGGCAGGAGTCAGGCGGTCGCGGAGGCCCGTCGGATCGCGTCGAGCATGTCGGCGTGGAGCCGGCCGTTCGAGGCGAGCACGTCGCCGGGGTAGCAGGAGAACGGACCGCCGTCGAGGGACGTCACGGTGCCGCCCGCTTCGGTCACGATCAGCGCGCCGGCCGCCGTGTCCCACGCCTTCAGGTTGCGGTCCCAGAACGCGTCCATCCGGCCGCACGCGACGTAGCAGAGGTCCAGCGCCGCCGAGCCGAGGCGCCGGATGGCGCGCGCGCGCACGGCACACTCGGCGAGCAGGGTCTCCATGGCGCCGACGCGCGCGACGGCGCCGTGGGGAAAGCCGGTGCCGAGCACCGCGTCCGCAAAGCGCGCGGTCGGCGACACGCAGATCGTCTGGCCGTTGACCCACGCGCCGCGCCCGCGCTCCGCAGTGAACAGCTCGCGCCGCGACGGATCGTAGACCGCGGCCACCTCGATCGTCCCCTCGACCTCCAGCGCGAGCGACGCGCAGAAGAACGGCAGCCCGCGCGCGTAGTTGGCGGTGCCGTCGATGGGATCGAACAGCCAGCGGTGGGTCACGCCGTCGGCGGGCGCCGTCTCGGCCAGCTCCTCGGCGAGCACGCCGTGGCCGGGAAAGCGCCGCGCGATCAGCGCGCGGATGCGCGTCTCGACGGCCAGGTCGACCTCCGTGACGATGTCGCCCCGGCCCTTCTCGTCCACGCGGAAGTCGGTGCCCAGACGGGCGAGCTGGAGGGCGCCGGCCTCGAGCACGGCGTCGACAGCCGCCGACAGAAAGGAGCCGGCCGGCGGCCCGCCGCGGGTGGCGTCAGGAGACATCGACCAGGATCTTGCCGTGGCCGCGCGCGCGCGACGCGGCGAGCGCGGCCTCGAGCTCGGCGAACGGGTACTTGGCCGTGATCATCGGCAGCGGGTCGATGCGGCCCGACGCCATCAGGCGCAGCACGTGGGGGTAGGTGCCGTGCCCGGCGTTGCCCTTGGCGAGGACGAGCGTCGCGCGCTTGACCTGCAGCGGTTCCGGATAGATCGTCACGTGCGCCGCGTCGCGCCCGATGACGAGGATCGTGCCCATCAGCGAGACCGACCGCTCCATCGCCGGCAGCGTGTGCTCGAACGCGCCGGCCGCCTCGATCTGCAGGTCGGCGCCCAGACCCTCGGTCTCCGTCATGACGACGGCGTCGGCGCCGACGCGGCGCGGATCGTGCACCGAGTCGGCGCCCATGCGGAGCGCCAGCGCCCGGCGTTCCTCCGACACCTCGAAGACGATGACCCTGGCGGCGCCGCACGCGCGGAGCATCGCCACGCTGGCGAGCCCGATCGGGCCGGCGCCGTGCACGACGGTGAACGCACCGGGCTGGAACCCGCCGGCGGCGTGCACGAGCGCGTTGTAGACGACCGTGAAGGGCTCCACCAGGGCCCCGCAGTCGTAGAGCCGCCCGTCGTTCGCCACCCGCGGACGGATCGAGGCGATCGACCAGCAGTTGCGCGCGGGCACGCGCACGTACTCGGCGAACCCGCCGTTCAGGCTGAAGCCGATCTCATCCAGGTTCTCGCAGTGGTTCGGCTGGTTGATCCGGCATGGATAGCAGTGCCCGCACCGGACCATGTCCTCGATCGTGACCGGCTCGCCGACGCGGACGTTCACGACGCGGCTGCCCGCGGCCACGACGTCGCCGGCCAGCTCGTGGCCGAGCACCGACGGAAACCGCGTCAGGCCCGGGTAGGTGATGTAGCCGTCGGCGTCGGTCTCGAAGAAGTGCATGTCCGAGCCGCAGAAGCCCACCCGCCGCACCTTGATGACGACGTCGTCGGGCCCCGGCTGCGGCGTGTCGATCTCCTTGAACGCACCGTGCAGGTGGCGCCACACGCTGCTGCCGATGAGCGCGCGGCGCGTCTCGATCTCGCCCGGCGACGGCCGGTAGTCGGGCCGGGGATCCCAGGTGGCCTCGAGCACGTACGCCTTCATGACCGCACCTGCGCGCGCGTGCCCGCCGCGGCGAGCAGGGCCTCGCGGTTGGAGAGCACCTTGAGGATCGCGTCGGCGTACTGATCGATGAGCCGCGCGGGCTGGCAGTAGATCGGATGGTGCTCGGAGCAGATGACGAGCGAGTTGTCGACGAGGGACTGCGTCTCCGGGTAGTCCTCGACGCGGTACCGATAGTCGGCGTGGCCGATCGTCCACGGGTACCCCCGCCCGTAGCCCTCCCGGACCTGGAAGATCGGGTGCGCCGGCAGCGGCGCCTTCAGCCACGTCACCGCGTCGACGCCCTCGGCCGCGAGCGCGGCCTGCACCAGGTCGCGGAACGCCGGGCCGCCGAGCGGCAGGTCGAGCGCCTCCGGCCGGAGCCGGACCCGGTACTTGTGGTAGATCGGGTCGCACTCCGGCGGCACGTACGGCGGCTCGAGCCCCGGCAGGCCGGTCAGCCGCCGCGTCAGCGCATCGCCGTTGGCCCGGGCCTGCGCGTTCACGGCGTCGAGCCGGGCGAGCTGCGACCGGGCGAACGCCGACAGCATCTCCTGCGTCCGGTAGTTCCAGGCGACCAGGTGCTGGAACGCCATCGTCCGATCCGAGTCCGGCAGCGTCTCGCCGACCATCCGGACCATGTTCGCCCGCGCGCGGTACGTCTCGTCGCTGGTCGTGAACAACCCGCCCTCGCCGACGGCGAAGTTCTTGGTGCCGTTCAGACTGAACGCCGCCATGTCGCCGAGCGAGCCCGTCGGGCGCCCCTTGTAGCGCCCGCCCGGCGCCTGGCACGCGTCCTCGATCACGACCAGGCCGTGACGGCGCGCGAGCGCGTTGATGGCGTCCATGTCGGCGGCCACCCCGTGGATGTGCACCGGGATGACGGCCTTCGTGCGCGGGGTGATGCGCCGCTCGACGTCCGCCGGGTCGATGTTGAAGGTGCGCGGGTCGATGTCGGCGAAGATCGGCACCGCGCTCTGGTGCAGGACGGCCACGGGGGTGGCGAGGAACGAGAAGGCCGAGGTGATCACCTCGTCGCCGGGCCCCGCGCCGGACGCCGCCACGGCCATGTGCAGCGCCGCCGTGCCCCCGTTGCACGCCAGCGCGTAGGTCGCGCCGGTGAACGCGGCGAACTCGCGCTCGAGCGCCGTCGTCTCGGGTCCGAACAGCCCCTCGTCGGTCGACAGCGACCAGAGGGGGCCCGTGTCGAGCACCTTCATCACCGCGCGCTTGTCGGCGTCGGTGACGATGGGCCAGGCCACCTTGAGGCTCGTGTCCACGGCCGGCCGGCCGCCGTCGAGCGCCAGTCTCTCACCCATGCCGCACGTCTCGCTTTCCTACTCCCACGCCGTCAGCCGCTCGTCGACGAGCCGGCGGAGCTTGCGGCCGGTGCGGAGCGCGCCGGGCCTGGCGAAGGTGAACGCGAACTCGAAAAGCTTCAGCTGGTAGTTGCGCCAGGAATCGGGGATGCGTTCCTTGACGCGATCGGTGATGGCCGCCGCCACGGCGTCGCCCGCGCCGGCGTCGAGGAGCTCCACGCGGAACTCGATCGTGTCGTGGTTGCCGCTGCGGAGCACGCCGACCTGCCAGTCGCGCGTGATGCCGGGCAGATCGTCGAGCAGCTGCTCGAAGAACCACGGGCTGAGGTTGCCCATGCCGCAGTTGACCATCTCGTCGGACCTGCCGCGGATCTTCGCGATGCGCCGCGTGACTTTGAGCGTGCACGTGCACGGTTCGTCGACGAACGCGGTGACGTCGGTGGAGCGGTAGCGGACGAGCGGCATCACCTCGCGCGACAGGGTCGAGTACACGAGCTCGCCGTAGCCGTCCTCGCCCCGATCGACGATCTCGCAGTACAGGTTGAAGTCGTCGATGTGGTAGCCGTGCTGCGCCGGGCACTCCGTCCCGATCTGGCCGAAGGTCTCCGTCTGCCCGTAGCTCATGTACACGCGCGTGTTCCACGTCGCCTCGACGTAGCGGCGCGTCTGCTCGCTCATGTTCTCGCCGCCCACGTAGAAGAACTTCACCGGCCAGGTGCCGCGCACGCGCGCGATCTCGGTCAGCACGACGAGCCACGACGGCTCGACGAACAGCACGTTGAAGCCGTAGGGCTGCACCCGGTCGTAGAACTCGGCCGGCGGGATCTTGGCCGCCGTCACGTGGAAGCAGCCGACCCGGTCGAGCGACGCACGCAGGGTGAAGGGCGCGTTCCAGAACGAGTAGTCGAAGGCGTCGACGACGCGGTCGTCGGGACGGAGGCCGAGGTTGTACAGGCCCAGCGCGCCGTCCCGCCCCATGTCGGCCGCCTCGTGGCGCGAGAAGTACACGCGCTTGGGCGTCCTCGACGTCGTGCCCGTCGTCTCGAACCCCAGCTCGGGCCGGCCGCAGAGGAAGTCCTCGACCGGGTGCTCGCGCAGGTCCTGGGCCGTCGTGAAGAAGCCGCCGAGGTCCTCGGGCGTGCGCACGCCCCGGACGTCGATGCCGAGCTCCTTGAAGCGGCGGCGGTAGAAGGGCGAGCGGGCGTTCACGTACCGCAGCAGGCGCCGGAACTTGTCGCGGCGGATGGCGGGGACGATCGACGGGGGCACGTGGACGGCCAGCCGGGCTCGGCGGGCCACATTCGAGCCAATTACCAGCGCATCAATGACTTCCGGAATCCGATACAGCATCGACGATCGGCCTGCGCGAGACGGGTCTGGCGAGACGAACCGCGACCGCGGGCCCCCCCGGGCACTCCGCCCGAGCATCGGGGCGAACGTGACTTTTCTATTTACAGAGCCCGCCTTGAGCTATCATGAAGGGAACCGACCATGCATGCGAGCATCTGGGTCGATCGGTGTGAGTCGCGCCAGCGCCCCCACCCGAGGCCTCGTTTGTCAACGCAACCTGACATGTTACACCAGAGATCCCCCCTGGGATTGCACATAGATTCGTTCAGAGGCGACACAAGTGGAGACTGGCTGGCCCGAGTCGGAAAGTTCTAGACGTTTCGGAGTTCTCTTCGCAGGTCTCGGCGCAATCAGCACGACGCTCATCGCGGGCGTTGAAGCCATCAAGCGAGGCCTCGCCCAACCGGTCGGATCGGTCGCTCTGCTCGGGACCCTCGATGTCGATCCCGAGGGGGATCCGCGACACGTCCGCATCCGCGACTACCTCGATCTCCCCGACCTCGACGACCTCGTGTTCGGCGCCTGGGACATCGTTGACACCGACGGCTACGCCGTGGCCAGACAGGCCCGCGTCCTCGAGCCGGATCTCCTCGACAGCCTGACGCACGAGCTCGCGGCCGTCAGGCCGTGGCCGGGCGTGTTCGACCCGCGGTTCAACCGCCGCGGACCGGTCACGTTCGCCAAGACGGGCCGCGACTTCCTCGACCTCGCGGAGCAGGTCCAGCAGGACATCCTGCGCTTCCACGAGGCGCACGGGCTCGAACGGTCCGTGGTGATGTGGTGCGGCAGCACCGAGGCGTATCTCGAGCCGGCCGAGGCGCACCAGACGCTGGCGGGCTTCGAGGCCGCCATGCGCGACAGCGATCACGCCGTCGTGGCGCCGAGCATGATCTACGCGTACGCGGCGCTGTCGCTCGGTCTGCCGTTCGTCAACGCGACGCCCAGCCGCACCGTCGATATCCCGGCGCTCGTCGAGCTGGCGCAGCTGCACGGCGCGCCGACGGCCGGCAAGGACCTCAAGACCGGCCAGACGCTTCTCAAGACGATCGTCGCGCCCGGTCTGCGCGACCGGATGCTCGGCCTCGAGGGCTGGTTCTCGACCAACATCCTGGGCAACGGCGACGGCGCGACGCTCAACGACCCCGACGCGTTCCGCACGAAGCAGGAGTCGAAGCTGTCGGTGCTGTCCTCGATCCTGCGCCCGGACCTCTATCCCGACCTCTACGGGCACCTCCACCACCAGGTCAAGATCAACTACTACCCGCCGCGCGGCGACAACAAGGAGAGCTGGGACACGATCGATCTGTTCGGATGGCTCGGCTACCGGATGTCGATCAAGATCGACTTCCTGTGCCGCGACAGCATCCTGGCCGCGCCGCTCATGCTCGACCTGGCGCTCTTCATGGACCTGGCCAAGCGCGCGGGTCTGGCCGGTCCGCAGGACTGGCTGGGCTTCTACTTCAAGAGCCCGATGACGTCGACGGGACAGCCGCCAGAGCACGAGCTGTCGGTCCAGGCGGCCGTGCTGCGCCGCGAGCTGCGGGCGCTGGTGCCCGTGCCGATGGCGGCGCCCGTGCCGCCGCGAGTCGCCTGACCGGCCGGCACCGCACCTGGACCATGGATCAGGCCCTCCACGGCAAGACCGCACTGGTGACCGGCAGCTCGCGGGGCATCGGCCGGGCGATCGCGCTGAAGCTCGGCGCGCTCGGCGCCGACGTGGCCGTCAACTACGTCACGCGCGAGCGCGAGGCCGGCGAGGTGGTCGCCGCGCTCGCCGCGCTGGGACGCCGCGCCTTCGCCACGCGCGCCGACGTCAGCCGGCTCGACGAGCTCGGCGGCCTGTTCGACCGGGTCGCGGCCGAGTGGGGCGGGCTCGACATCTACGTCAACAACGCCATCGACGTGGCGTCGTTCGGGCCCGTCACGCGGCTGCGGCCCGACTCGTGGCGGCACACGATCGACAGCCACGTCACGACGTTCCTCGTGGGGTCGCAGCGGGCCGCGAAGCTCATGGCCGGGCGCACGGGCACGATCGTGGCGCTCTCGAGCCTGGGCTCCCGCACCTACGTGCCGGGCTACGCGGCCATCGGCGTGGGCAAGGCCGCCATCGAGGCGCTGACCCGGTACCTGGCGATGGAGCTCGGCCCGTCCGGCATCCGCGTCAACACGGTGTCGGCCGGGCCGATCGACACGGACGCGCTCCGCCAGTTCGCCACCTACGATCAGATGAAGGAGGCGTCAATCCGGCACTCGCCGGCGCGCCGGATGGGTCAGCCCGACGACGTCGCGGACGTCGTCGCGTTCCTGTGCACCCACGGCGCCCGCTGGATCTGCGGGCAGACGCTCGTCGTCGACGGCGGCTTCTCGCTCCTGAGCGCCCACTGACGGCCGTTCTCTGACAGCGGAAGGACCATGACTGACAATTTGCAGGTGACTGACAACTCGCAGGTGCTGGACATCCGGAACCGTGTGGACCAGGTGCTCGCCGCCCGGGGCGACGAGCTGTACGCGAAGGTGCATGCCTCGGTCGCCGACGTGCTCGCCATCGACCCGGGAAAGGTCACGCGCACGGCGTCGCTCATCGACGACCTCGGGGCCGAGTCGATCGACTTCCTCGACCTCCTCTTCCGGCTCGAGTCGGACTTCAAGGTGAAGATCCCGCGGGACGGGATTCGCGTGGCGGCGCAGGACGGCATGGCCGACGGCTTCGAACGTGGCGGGGTGCTGACGGATCAGGCGCTCGAGCGCCTGCGCATCCTCATGCCCGAGGTGCCGCCCGATCGCCTCAAGCCGGGGCTGCGCGCGCAGCAGATCCCCAGCCTCTTCACGGCCGAGACGTTCGTCCGCCTGGTGGCGTGGCGGCTGGGCTAGCGACCGGCCGGAACGCCGGCCCGTGGCCCGGCACGATCCGCTCGCCCCGGGCGAGGAGCGCCTCGCGCGTCGCCAGGTACTGCGCGCGCGCGTACGGGATCATCGTGTGGACCTGCGCCTCGGCGTCCTCGTGCAGCACGGCGTCGCCCGCGACGACGACCGGCTCCGCGGCCGCGACGCGGATGGAGACGTGATGCGGCGTGTGGCCCGGGGTGGGCAGCACCTCGAGGCCGGCCGGCAGATCGGCGGTCTCCAGCCAGCGGAACCGGTCCTCGGCGCCGAGCCGGACCGGATCCCAGAGCGCGCGGGCCATGCGGGTGACGTTGCGGATCGTGCGCGCCTTCAGCCCGTGCGACGCCAGCTCCGGGTAGAACTCCTGCGCGGCCAGCTCGGGCGCGCGCGCGGCGAAGATCGCCGCGTAGAAGGCCAGCGTCCAGCGCCGCTCCTCGCGCGACAGGCAGATCGCCGCGCGCGGGAACAGCGTATTGTTGCCGCAGTGATCGACGTGCAGATGCGTATTGACGACCAGGTCGATGTCGGCGGGCTCGAGCCCCTTCGCGCGGAGCGCGCGGACGAGATCCGACTCCTGCAGCGACAGCCCCGTGTCGACGATCACCCGGTGCATCCGGCTGATCAGGAGCGTGCAGCTCGACGAGTAGCCCGTGCCCACGAGGAGCGGCTGGACCGTCCAGTTGTCCGACATCGAAAAATGGTAGCACACGGCAGACTCCGGACCGCACATGCGCTTCGTGCTGATTGACCGCATCGACCGGCTCGACCCCGGCCGTTCGGCCGAGGGCCACAAGCACTTCGGGCCCGACGAGGACTTCTTCCGGGATCACTTTCCCGGCTACCCGCTCGTGCCGGGCGTGCTCGTGCTCGAGTCGCTCGCGCAGCTCGGCGGCCGGCTCGTCGAGGCGTCGGTGCGCGAGACGACCGGCCGGCGGACGCTGCCCGTCCTCGCGAAGGTCGACCGCGCCAAGTTCGTCCGGCCGGTGCGGCCCGGCGACCGGCTGGACCTCGCCGTCGAGCTCGGCGGCATCTCGGGCGACGCCGCGCGCGTCAGCGGCGTCGCGAGCGTCGGCGGGCGCAAGGCCGCCGTCGCCGACATCATGTACGCCGTGCTCGACGTCGGCGTCGCCGGCGAGCGGCTCGACGAGGCGCAGCAGGCGGCGCTCTTCGAGTGGATGGAGCGGATCTGGCGCGAGCTGAGAGGGAGAGGCTAGTGGAATCCGGTGAGCGCCGCCGCGTGGTCGTCACGGGCGTGGGCGCCGTCACGCCCGTCGGCTCGACGATCGGGAAGATGTGGGCCGGCCTCGTGGCCGGCCGCTCCGGCGTCGACTACATCCGGCTGATCGACGCCAGCACGTTTCCCACCACCTTCGGCGCCGAGGTCCGCGACCTCGACGAGGACCGGCTGCCGGTCGACCCCGCGCTCCGCATCGTCCTCGACCGCAAGAACCTCTTCGGCTGGGTCGCCGCCGCCGACGCGCTGGCCGACTCGGGCCTGCTCGCCGACCGAAGGCCGCCGCGGGTCGGCGTCGCGCTCGGCACCGAGTCTCGCCGCCCCGACTTCCTCGAGCAGCTGGCGGGCGGAGACCTGTACGCCGGCGGGCTCGACCACTTGCGCTATTCGCCGTTCGTCCTGGCCGGCGCGCTGGCCTCCCACTACGGGCTGACCGGGCCGCAGCTCACCGTGTCGACGGCCTGCACCTCCGGCACGCAGGCCGTGGGCGTCGCGTTCCAGAAGGTCCGCTGGGGCCTCGCCGACGCGATGCTCGCCGGCGGGTGCGACTCGCTCATCGACCCGCTGATGCTCACCGGGTTCAGCCTGCTCGGCGCGCTCTCGACGAGGAACGACGCGCCGGCGCGCGCGTCCCGTCCGTTCGACCTCCACCGCGACGGCTTCGTGCTCGGCGAGGGCGCGGGCATGCTGGTGCTCGAGTCGCTCGACCACGCGCGGGCGCGCGGCGCGCGGATCTACGGCGAGGTCCTCGGCTACGCCTCGACGTCGAACGCCTACCGCATCACCGACTCCCCGCCCGACGGCCAGGGCGCCTACCTGTCGATGCGGCACGCCCTCGACGACGCGGGGCTCGAGCCCGAGGCGATCGGCTACATCAACGCGCACGGAACCTCGACGCAGCAGAACGACAAGAGCGAGACGGTCGCCATCAAGCGCTGTTTCGGGGACCACGCCCGGCACCTGCCCGTCAGCTCGACCAAGTCGATGATGGGACACCTGGTCAACGCCGGCGGCGCCGTCGAGCTGATCGTCTGCCTGCTGACGATCGGGCACGGCGTGCTGACGCCGACCATCAACTACGAGACGCCGGACCCGGAGTGCGACCTCGACTACGTCCCCAACGTGGCGCGGCGGCAGGCGGTGGACCGCGCGCTGTCGAACTCGTTCGGGTTCGGCGGCATCAACGCCACCGTCGTCGTCGGCAGGATCGACCCCTCATGAAGCGACGAGTCGTCATCACGGGCATCGGCGTCGTCACGGCCTTCGGGTGCGACCTGGAGGCGCTGTGGCGCGCGCTCGCCGCCGGACGGCCGGCGGGCCGGACGCTCCCCACGATCGACGGCTACACGGGCGACGCGGTCGTCGGCGCCCCGGTCACCGACTTCTCGCCGCGCGCGCACGTCGACCCGAAGGCGCTGCGGCTGATGGCGCCGGCCGTGGCGTTCGGTGTCGCGGCGGCCGCGCTCGCCGCGGCCGATTCCGGCGTGCCGTTCGACGCGCTCGACCCCGCGCGCCTCGGCGCGTTCGTGGGATCGCGCGGGCACAGCTCGGACCGGCAGGACCTGATGCCGGCCGTGCGGCAGACCGCCGCGGGCGGCACGTTCCGCCTCGACACCTTCGGCGCCGAGGGGCTGCCGCTCGTGAACCCCATGTGGCTGCTGAAGGGGCTGGCCAACAACGTCCTCTACTTCCTCTCGCTCAAGTACCGCCTGCAGGGCACCAACAACAACATCTCGATGGGCGGCGTCGCGGGCACGATGGCCATCGGCGAGGCGTTCCACACCATCCAGCGCGGGTACGTCGACGTCGCCTTCGCGGGCGGCTACGACTCGGCGCTCGACGCCGACCGCATCGAGATGTTCCGCCGGTCGGGCCTGGTGACCGAGGAGACCGATCCCGCCCGCGCGGGCCGGCCGTTCGACCGCCGCCGCGACGGGTTCCTGCCCGGCGAGGGCGCCGGCTTCCTCGTTCTCGAGACGCTCGAGTCGGCGCGCGGCCGCGGTGCACGCATCCACGGCGAGGTGCTCGGCTACGGCTCCGCCGGCCCGGCCTCCGCCGTGCCGGCGCTGGGTCCGTCCGCCGACGGGTTCGCCCGCGCGCTGGGCGCCGCGCTCGACGATGCGGGCGGGCGCGTGCCCGACGTGGTGTTCGCGCACGGCCTGGCGACGCGATCGAGCGACGCCGACGAGACGCGGGCGGTCAAGACCGTGCTCGGCGCCAGGGCCGGGACGACCCCGGTGTCCGCGCCGAAGTCGATGCTCGGCAACACGTTCGCCGCCTCGGGCGCGATCGAGGCGGCGGTCGCGCTGCTCTCGCTCCGCCACGGCCGCGTGCCGCCCACCGTCAACCTCACCGAACCGGACGAGGCCTGCGACCTCGACTACGTCGCCGGCACGGCCGCCCGCGAGGTGGCCGCGACGACCGCGGCGCTCGACAACGCGAATCTGGGCGGCGCGCACGCCGCGCTCGTCCTCGGACGGACGCCATGACGACGACCGACGCCGACCGCGGCGGCACCGCCCTGGTGACCGGCGGCTCCGGTGAGCTGGGCCGCGCGATCGCGCGCGCGCTGGCCGCCAATGGCCGCTTTGTCGCGGTACACTGCCACCGCCACCGCGACGCGGGCACCTCGGTCGTGGACGCCATCGTGCGCGACGGCGGACGGGCGGCGCTCTACGAGGCCGACCTGCAGTCGGCCGAGGAGACCGAGACGCTCGTGGAACGCGTGGCGGCCGAGCACGACGGCATCGAGGTGCTCGTGAACAACGCCGGGATCATCCGCGATACGCTGCTCTTCTCGATGTCGGACGACGATCTGAGCGCCGTGCTCGAGCTGAACCTGAAGGCGGCGTTCCGGGTGACGCGCGCGGCCGCGCGCCACATGATGCGCCGCCGGCGCGGCGTCATCGTCAACATCTCCTCCGCGGCGGCGTCGAAGCCGGGGCGAGGGCAATCCAACTACGCGGCGGCGAAGGCCGGCCTCGAGGGCTTCACGCGGGCCCTGGCCGTCGAGCTCGCCTCCAAGGGGATCCGCGTCAACGCCGTGGCCCCCGGCGTCATCGAGAGCGAGATGACCCGCGCGATCCGCGAGGTCGCCGCCGACGAGATCCTGGGGCGCATCCCGCTCCGCCGCTTCGGCACGCCGGCGGACGTCGCGGCGGCGGTCGCGTTCCTGGCCTCGCCCGGCGCCGCCTACATCACGGGCGAGGTGCTGCACGTGGACGGCGGCCTGCGCTGAGGACCGGACAGCTGACATGTACCGCCGAATCATGGTGACGGGCCTCGGGGTCGTCTCGCCGGTGGGCATCGGCGCCGACGCCTTCTGGCGCGGCCTGACGACCGGCGCGAGCGGGCTCGCGCCCGCGCCCCCCGCGCTCGCCGAGGTCGGCGCGAAGGTGGTGGCCGCGGTCACCGGCTTCTCCGGGGCGACCTACCTCCGGAACGAGCGCCACGCGCGCGTGCTCAACCGGACCTTCGAGCTGCTGGTCGGCGCGGGCGCGCTGGCCGCGGCCGACGGCGGACTCGGCCCGACGCCGGTGCCGCCGGCGCGGCTCGGCGTCGTCGTGGGCCTCGGGCCCATCGATCAGTACACCGAGGATCTGCGGACCGCCGTGCGGCTCGCAGCGAGGGACGGCGGCTTCGACGTGGCGGCGTTCGCCGAGCACGCGCGGTCGATGTACCCGCTGCGCCGCCTCCGCCTGCTGCCCAACGTCGGCACGGCGGTGCTGTCGATCGAGCACCAGGCCATGGGCCCGAGCCTGACCTTCGTGGGCGGCCACGCCGCGGGTCTCCAGGCCGTGTCCGAGGGGATGGCGCTCATCGCCGACGGCCGGGCCGACGCGGTGCTGTGCGGCGGGGCGGACGCGCGGCTGACGCCGCTCGAGCTGCGCGTGTTCGGCCGGCTGTGTCCGCTGTCCCCGTCGGACGACCCCGCCCGCGCCTGCCGCCCGTTCGACCGCAGCCGCGACGGCGTCGTCGCGGGAGAGGGCGCGGCCATCCTCCTGCTCGAGGCGGAGGACTCGGCGCGCGCGCGCGGCGTGGAGGCCTACGCGGAGCTGATCGCCTGCGCGTTCGCCGGGCCGACCGAGGGCGGCTGCGCCGAGTCGATGCGGCGCGCGTTGCGCGCGGCGCCCGGGACGCCACCCGACGTCGTCGTCGCCCACGGGGACGGCGGCGTCCAGTCGGACCGGCTCGAGGCGGCGGCGCTCGACCTGGTCGCGCCGCGCCACGTCACGACGCTCCAGCCCGCGATCGGGCACACGATGAGCGCGTGCGGCGCGCTCAACCTGGCCGCCGCGTGCTTCATCCTGGCCGACGGGCTGGTGCCGCCGATCCGGACGCTGGAGTCGCCGGACATGCCCCTGCCGTTCGCCCTGCACCAGGTCCGCGCGGAGGTCGGGTCGGTGCTCGTCAACGCGATCGAGCCGGACCACGCGGCCGACTCGGCGCTGCTGGTGCGCGCATGACGCCCCGCACCTCCCGCACGCGCGTCGTCGTTACCGCCGCGCAGGTGCTGAGCCCGCTCGGCACGTCGTGGGACGGGACGGCCGCCGCGCTCCGCGCCGGCCGGAGCGGCATCGGGCCGGTCACCCGCTTCGACGCGTCCGGGTTTCCCGTGGCGGTGGTGGGCGAGGTGCGCGGGTGGCAGCCGTCGCTCGACGGACGCACGCGCATCCAGGCCATGTTCGACCACGTGTCCGCCTGCGCGGAGGCGTCCGTGCGCGCGGTGGACGCGCGGCGCGTCGGCGTGTCCCTGGGCCTCGGCAAGGAGCCGGTGTCGCTCGAGGGCGTGGCCACGCTCGACCGGCTCGACCCCAGCGCGGAGCTCGCGCGCGACTATGCCGGCCAGGCGGCGCGGCTCGCGGTCCGGCTCGGGTGCCGCGGCCCCCAGTTCTCGCTCTACACGGCGTGCGCGTCGGGGAACGACGCCATCGGCGTCGCGTTCGACGTGCTGCGCCGCGGCGACGCCGACGTGATGGTGTGCGGCGCGGCCGATTCGCAGATCGCGCCGGTGCCGCTCATGGAGTTCCTGCTGATCAACGCGCTGGCGGTGCCCGACGGCGATCCCCGGCCGCAGCCGCGGCCGTTCGACCGGCGGCGGAGCGGCTTCGTGCTGGGTGAGGGCGCGGCGCTGTTCGTGCTCGAGACGCTGCCGCACGCCGTGAAGCGCGGCGCGCGGATCCTCGGCGAGATCCGCGGGTACGGCTCTTCGATGGACGCCTTCTCGCTCACGCGCAGCCACCCGCAGCGCGACGGCGCGGTCGCCGCCATGGAAGCGGCGCTGGCCTCGGCCGGCCTGACCGCCGGCCAGATCGACTACGTCAACGCCCACGGCACCGGCACCGTGCTCAACGACCAGGCCGAGACCGAGGCCATCCACCGGGTGTTCGGCAACCGCGCCCGGCGGGTGCCGGTGAGCTCGACCAAGCCCATGACCGGCCACCTCATCGCGGCGGCGGGCGCGGTGGAGCTCGCCTTCTGCCTGATGGCGCTCGAGGGGGGATTCGTGCCGCCGACGCTCAACTACGAGGAACCGGATCCGGCCTGCGACCTCGATTACGTGCCCGGGTCGGCGCGCGACGCGGACGTCGGCGTGATCATGTCCAACGCCTTCGGGTTCGGGGGGCAGAACGCCGTGTTGATTGTCTCCCGGTTCGACGGATGAGGACACCAGCGGTCAGGGGTCGGCGGTCAGGGGTCAGGAAGAGCCTGCGTCACGCGGTGGCAGTGTCGCAGAATGCCTTTCCTGACCCCTGCCCCCTGACCACTGACCCCGGTTCGGTGATACACTGACGACTCCCTCAGGCAAAGGACACCACGTGGCGAAGCCGTTTCGGGTCCTGCTCGTCTACCCGCAGCGCGACGTGGACTCGCGCGTGCGCACCCAGTTCAGCCAGGAGCGCATCCACGGCCTGCTGCTCTGGCCCTTCCGGGCGCGAACCTACGGGCTCGCGTTCAACGGCCTCGAGACGCTGGCGTCGCTGACCCCCGACTGGGTCGATCTGACGATCGCCAACGAGAACCTCGACACCATCGACTTCGAGGGCGCGTACGACCTCGTCGCGCTGACCGTCATGGTCACCAACGCGACGCGGGCGTGTCAGATCGCCGACCGCTTCCGCGGCCGCGGGGTGAAGGTCGTCATGGGCGGGTACTACCCGTACATGGTGCCGGGCCACGCGCTCAACCACGCCGACGCGATCTGCGTCTCCGAGGCGGAGAACGTCTGGGAGCAGATGCTCACCGACGCGCGCGACGGCCGGCTCCAGCCGGTGTACGAGCAGACGGCGAAGACCGACATGGGCCAGGTCGCGCACCTGCCGCGGCCGGACCGCTGGCGGTGGCTGCGCCACGTGTCGCTGACGCTCCAGGCGAGCCGCGGCTGCCCGTTCGACTGCGAGTTCTGCTCCATCGTGCACATGCTCGGGCACACGATGCGGTACAAGCAGCCCGAGACGATCGTCGCCGAGCTCGAGCGGATCTACCGGCACGACCTGCTGGGCCGGATCGCGGGGCGCGCCATCTTCTTCGTCGACGACAACATCTTCGGCCACCCGAAGTCGTTCAAGGCGATCTGCCGCGCGATCATCGGGCTCAACCGGCGCTACCCGAAGTTCAAGCCCGTCTTCGGCTCGCAGCTGACGATCAACGTCTCGCGCGACAAGGAAGCCCTGGACCTGATGCGCGAGGCGGGCTTCTACAACATCTTCATCGGCCTCGAGAGCACGAGCGTCGACGTCCTCAAGTCGTACCAGAAGTTCCACAACGTGGCGTTCGACTACGACGAGGCGATCACGGGGCTGCGCGAGTACGGGATGGAGGTCATCGCCAGCTTCATCTTCGGCACCGACGCCGAGACGACGGCGTGCTTCGACGCGGCGTTCGACTTCTTCGACCGCAACAACATTCTGTACCCCTACTTCAACGTGCTCACGCCGATCGGCGACCAGTGGAAGCGCTACCTGATGGAAGGGCGCCTCCTCACCGTGAAGCCGCGGCTCTACGACGCACACCATACGGTCTTCGTCCCGATGAAGATGCGCCCGATCGAGCTGCAGAAAGGCTTCATCGAGCTGGTCGACCGGGTGTTCAGCTACGAGCAGATCACCAAGCGGATGCTGGGCGCCGCCCCGTACCGGACCGACGCCCGGTTGATGCTGCCCAGGCTCGGGCAGATGGCGCTGTACTACAAGATCGTCGCCACGCTGAAGCTCACGGGGGACGCGGAGGGGCTGCGGTTCGTGACCGGGCTGCGGCCGCAGATCGCGCAGGGCGCCATCTCGATGGTGTCGGTCATCCTGCAGCTCGACCAGCACGACTTCGCGGTCCGCAACCGCCTGACGCTCGCCGAGCACCGCTACGACCTCGACGTGCCGTCGTGGGAGGAGCGCCCGCGCGAGGCCTACACCGACGAGTCGTTCGCCGCCGAGGTCAAGGCCAGCGTCCGCTGAGCGCTTCCACACGAGTCACGCTGCGATCGCACCCACGTACGTCAACCACGAAGACACGAAGGCCACGAGGATCGTCACACCGAACGCGGCGACCGGCGGGCCCGAAGGGGCCTGCCGGAAACGGCACGGGCGCGGACAAGAGCGCGTCGGGAATGCGTGCGCGTTCTTGTCCACGCCCGTACCGTTTCCGGCCGGTGGCCTGGCTGGCCTGAATGCGACGGCCAGGCCACGCCGGTCGCCGCGCGTGCTGCAGCCCACGATGGCTGCCAGCTCTTCGTGGACCTCGTGTGCTTCGTGGTATCAACCGTGCGATACGAATGCAGCGTGACGCCTTTCGTGCCCTCGATCAGGGATGCCGCTTCGTGTCATCGTGGTCCCGTCGGTCTTTCCCTGAACCGTCGAGCGCCTTCAGCCGCGCCGCCGCCTCCGCCGCGAACGCGCGGTCCTCGGGCGCCCATTCCGGATCCACCGGCAGATCGACCACGCGCTGGAGCAGCGTCCTCGCCTCGGCCACGCGCCCGTCGTCGATCAGCAGGTCGGCCAGGGCGTCGAGCGCCGTCCGGCTCTCCGGGTTGATCGCGAGGGCGCGGCGCAGGTGTCCTTCGGCCTTCTTCCGGCTACCGCCGAAGAGCCACGGCACTTCGAGGTACCAGCGGCCCAGCGCGGCCTCGGCCGACGCGTCCTGCCACGTCGGGTCGATGGCCAGCGAGCGCTCCAGCTCCGACTTGATGCGGCCGCGGTACTTCAGCCCCTGCGTGAGGCCGAACGACTCGGCCAGCGCCCCCATGTTGGCGGCCAGCCAGAAGTGTCCGTCGGGCCGATCGGGCGCGAGGCCCACCGCCGACTCGCCGGCCTTCACGCCGCGCTCGAGCGCGGCGCGGCGCCCGTCGGCGGGGCCGTGCGTTCCGAGCCAGTAGCAGGCCCGCGCGAGCTTCCACGCCGACTCGACGTCGGTGTCGGCCCGTTTCGCCCAGATACCGGCCGCCTTCAGCGCGCTCGCCGGGTTCTCGCGATCGCGATAGAGCGCGTCGGGGTCGTCCGGGGAGGGCGCCTGGCGCGCGTCCGGCGTCCGCGCGACCGCGGGCCGCGCGAGCACGAGGCCGGCGAGCGCGAGCGCCGCCAGCGCCGCCGCTCGTGCGAGGGCACGGCCTTCGAATCGATGCGGTCGCCGAGGCAGAGGTGGGGTCATCGGTGCCGCCTCCTATGTTCGCACAGCTCCGGCCTCCCAAAACGCGGCCGCGAACCGTCTGGCCATAACGGTGAGTTGCGTCCCTGCGTCGCGCGCGTGAGCCTCGCACAGGCGCCCGATCGCCGTCAGGGCCGCGCTCACAGATCGCGCGCGTGGAAGTGCCAGACCGCGACGCCGAGCGCGACGAGCAGATAGCAGACCGCGTAGCCGATCATCGTCGCACTGGGGATGGAGACCGTGGCGAAGGGTGAGAACGGCAGGGCGCCGGCGAGCGGCGTCTGCATCTCGAACACCGCGCGTCGCCAGAGCGCCTCGCTCGGCATGATGAGGCTCGTGACGATGCCGATGGTGACCAGGCGCGCGCTCTCGGTGAAGCCGCTCATCTGCTCGAGCCACCCGCCCATGAACGCGAGCCCGAACAACCCGAGCACGAGGACGCCGTTGGTCAGGGTCGAGAACCACGTGCCGGCCGCGAAGGTCACCGCCAGCGCCAGCAGGCACTCCAGCGACACCAGCAGCCCGCCCTGCAGCGGATGCTCGGGCACGACGCCGCCCATCCACCACGCCACAACGATCGTGCCCCCGAAGGTGAGGGCGACGAAGGCCAGCACCATGACGGCCGAGCCGACCCACTTGCCGCAGAGCAGCTGCCAGCGCGGAACGGGCTTGATGGCAATCGCCTGAATCGTGCCCGACGCGATCTCGCCCGAGATCGTCTCGACCGACGTGAGAATCGTCATCAGCACGGCCAGCAGATCGACGACGTACAGGCCGATCATCAGCATCGCGCTGACGATCTGGTACCGGAGGAACGGAATCGTCGAGCGAGCGGCGAAGTCCTGCACCTGATAGTGCAGGGCGAGCCCGAACAGCACGAGAAAGCCGACCGCGACGACCAGGGCGGTCCAGAGCAGTCGCTTGCGCGCCGCCTCCCGGATCGTGACACCGGCCATGGTGGCCCAGCCCATCAGAGCCCCCGATCCTCTCCGACGATCCGCACGAACAGCTCCTCGAGCGACGTCCGCTGAGGCGCGAACGACGACACGTCCGCGCCGGCGCCGACCAGATGACGCAGGACGTCCGGCAGCACGATCGCCGACGGCACGCTGAACCGCAGCTCGTCGCCCTCGAGGGCCGCGTCGGACGTCCACGCGCCCAGCCCGGCCAGCGCGTGCGCGGAGAGGTTCCGGACACGCGCCACGACGCCCACCCGTCCGGATCCGTCGTCGCGCAGATCGCGCGACGCCACGATCTCCCCGTCGCGGATGAAGGCGACCTGGTCGCAGGTCACCTCGACCTCGCTCAGCAGGTGCGAATTGAGGAACACCGTCGCGCCACGGTCGCGCTCGGCGCGGATGATGTCGCGCACCAGCCGGCGACCCATCGGATCGAGGCCGGACGTCGGCTCGTCGAGGAACACGAGATCGGGCTCGTGCACGAGCGCCTGCGCGAGTCCGGCCCGCTGCATCATGCCCTTCGAGAACTCCCACAGGCGCTTGTCCCGGTGCGGCGTCAGGCCCACGAGATCGAGCAGCGCCGGCACGCGCTCGCGCAGGCGGACGGCGGACATGCCGCACAGCCGCCCGTGGAGGCGCAGCAGCTCGGGCGGCGTCAGCCAGTCGTAGAAACGGAAGTGCTCCGGCAGGAACCCGATGCGCCGGCGGGTCTCGACGTCCCCGGCCGGCGCCCCCAGCACGGTCGCGCGGCCGCTGGTTGGACGCACCAGGTCCAGCAGCATCTTGATGGAGGTGCTCTTGCCCGCGCCGTTCGGCCCGAGAAACCCGAAGATCGTTCCCACCGGCACGGACAGCGATAGGCGTCGGACCGCGACCTTGCGCCCGTATTCCTTGCGCAGGTCCTCGGCCCGGATCGCAGGCGCCTGTCTGTCGGTCACCGGCACGTCCTCGGGTCGGAGCCGCTAACGCAGCGAGCCGGCGACCGTCACCGCGTCGCCGGAGTTGCCGTATCCGGTCAGGGCATGGACCAGACCGCGAGCCGTCCAGATCAGCGTGTAGGTCGGTCCACGCCGCCCGACCAGGTTGAACAGCGTGCCGTCCGCGCCATCGATCTTCACGACCTCGTAGGACCGCATGAAGCGCGGGATGGGCAGCCCGAGCGTGGCCTTCCAGTTGACCGTTCCCAGAAAGCGCCGTGCCTGATCGGGCGTCATGCCGACCACCTCCAGCCCAATCTGCGCCAGCGGCTCCAAGTCGAGCCCCGGAGGGGTCTGCACCTCGGGGCTCGGCCCTTCACTCAAGATCAGACAACTGTCGTACTCGGTCGACGCCGGCGGCGGCGTCGCTACGTTGGCGGTCGCGCTCGGTGGCCGAGGGCAGTTTCCGTAGCGCGCGGTCACCGACCGGGGCATCCGCACGTGCATTACCGCCCCGTCGACCGACGGCGGGATGGCCAGGTCCGGCCGACCGGCCTCCTTGACGATGGCCTGCAGGCGCTCGCGGTCGACGGTCAGCGTGAACGCATGCTCGCCGACGACCGTCAGCGCCGGTGCATCGGTGCGGGCGGCCGGCAGTGCCACCGGAAAGCCGGCCAGCTTTCCGGCCTCGGCGGCCGACGGCACGCTTTGGTTCTCTTCGCTGGTGGTCACCGTCACCTTGTCGGAGATCATCTGTGTGACCATCTGCCGCAGCGTCTGGTTCGCGCCGGGCCCCACGAAGCTCGACAGGTTCACGTTGACGGCCTGCACCTGCGGCTCGCGGAGCGAGGCGAAGAAGCGCTCGGCGAGGTGACGCGTCGGCGGAAACGCCAGGCCCGCGACGATGACAGCCACTGCCACGCCAGCCGCCACGACCGCCCGTCTCGTCGAAGTTCGCGTCGTCATCTGACGAACCCTCCCCGCCGCTCACATCCCGTTCCCTCGATCCTCATGACGGATCAGAAGCGGTCCGGCAGCAACCGGTTGGCCGAAGAACGGCGAATTGACGTCGCCCACGTAGCTCTCGAGGTTGACGTGATTCAGCACGTTGAACGCATCGAGCCCCAGCGTCAACGTTCGCGGCTCTTGCGGGCCCCCGCCCACGGTGATGTCGCGGGACAGCTTGATGTCCAGGTTGGCGTACCCGAACGCCTGCAGCGTGTTTCGCCCCACGCCCGGCGGGCGCGCGTCAGCTCGACCGTCGTTGAACACGTCCTGTCCCAGCGTCTCGGAGTACGGCGCTCCCGAGGCGGCGCGCAACGCAACGCCGACGTTCATCAGGCGTCCCACGCGGATCTGCCCCAAGAGGAAGAAACGGTGGCGCCGGTCGAAATCGGCCCGCGCCCACTCGCCGGGGAGGTCATAGTCATTGGCCGGAAACCAACCGATGCCGCCCGTGTCGTTCATCGTCTTGCTCAGCGTGTACTGCAGCTGTCCGCTGAACCACGGCGTGATCCTGCCGCGCAGCGTTGTCTCCAGCGCGCGGCTGCGCCGGTGGCCGGTCGCCTCGATCTCCCGGATGACACCGTAGCGCGGGTCCGGCCTGGTCAGATACAGCGGTGGTGGCGGCGCGTTCACGTCGCGCGACAGAAACTGATCGTACCCGCGTGAACCGATGTAGGCGATGGCGAGCGTGGTCCCCTTCTGCAGCTGGCGCTCCACCCCCAGGGTGTACTGCACGACATAGGGGATCCGGATGTTCGGCGAGAACCGCACCACGCTCGGCGGCGTCGATGCGACGCTCCCGCCTCCCTGGAAAGGATCGGGATAGCCTGGATTCGTGACGACGAGGCGCACCAACCCGCCATCCCGGTAGTGCAGCACGTCGGCGATCGGCCGCTCGCCGGTGTGCTCGTAGAAGACGCCGGTGCCGCCGCGAATCACCGTGGCGTGGCTCGCACCGAGCGACCAGGCGAACGAACCGCGCGGCGCCAGATTGTTGTTGTCGTGAAAGTAGTTCGCCCAGTCGTACCGCAGGCCCAGGGTGAGCGACAGATTGGCGTGCGCCTGCCAGTCGTCTTCCACGTACGCCCCGAGCACCTTCTGCAGGAAGGCCACGTGGCCGTTGCCCCGCTGCTGGATGAAGGCATACGGCTGACCGGCCGCAAAGGCGGCCAGGCTCGAGAAGTAGAAGGTTCCCCCCGACGTTCGACGAGTCGTCCGAGCGCCGACGGCTCCAGTCCGGCGCCTGGAATCCGACCTGAAGCAGGTTCGTCCCTTCTGTCCACGTGAGGCTTTCGGCCCACTGGAGGTGGTGTTCGGTCAGCAGCTCGCTGGCCTGGCCGCCTCCGCCCGTGAAGGCGCCGAGCACGACGATGCCTGGAGCGTCCGTGGCGTTCGTCGTCGGCTCCTTCTCCTGGCCCGCCAGCAACCGGAACTGGTTCAGCAAGGTGGGCCGTCGCCCGGATACTGCCCGACAGCCCCGCAGCCACGATCACCGCCTGCCGATCGTCCGCATCGGCGTCGGCCGACAGCATGAACGAGGTCTTACCGCTGTGGCCGACGGGCCCTCCCAGGAACCCCTCGAAGATCCGCCGCTGCTCGGGTGGACGGGTCGTGCTGAAGGCGTTTCTGGCGTTCAACGCCGAATCGCGGAAGACGACGTTCGCGTCGCCGTGGTACTGCTGCGAGCCCGGCTTGATGAGAATCTCGATGCGGCCACGGCCCGGCCGAGAGTACTCGGCCGAGTACGGGTTCTGATTGATCTTGATCTGCTGGATGGCGGAAGGGCTCACGTCGAGGCTGTTGACCTCCATCCCGTTGACTACGATGGTCGCTCCGCCCGTCCCGAGAGAGCCCGCGTCCAGCAGCTGCGACAGCGTCGCCACGTAGTCGTTGTCGACCGACGGCAGATCCTCGAGCGCGTGTTGATCGACCGTGACCGCGTTGGCGTTGCTGGCCGCCGCGGTGCTGACTGTCCGCTCGGCGCTGCTGACGGTCACCTCCTGCCGCACACCGGCCAGCGGCAGCACGATCCGAATCGAGGAAGCCGGGCGGGTGCCCACCGTGACCCGTTGAACGGTCGTCTGGAAGCCGGGGAAACTGGCCCGTATCCGATAGGCGCCAGGCCGCACGGCGTGGAAGTGAAAGGCCCCGGTGCTATCCGCCCGGGTCGCCTGGACAACGGCCGCTCCCTGCACCGGGAGCAGCTCGACCGCGGCCGTTGGCAGGGCGGCGCCGGTCTGGTCCTGGACGACGCCCGACACGTCGACGTCGCGTCGTTGGGCCGACACGGCGGAGGTCGCCACGACACAGAGTATGGAAACAAGGACTACCGCCCGACGGCCAGGCCTGACGAACACGTGTCTGCGTGGTCTTCCTTTCATGAACCGGTCTTCCTGGCGGGCGGAAGCCCAACTGCCGACGCCGCTCAGTCCTTCCCGAACACGAGCACGTGAAACGTGCCCGGGACCATCCTGAAGGGCCGGGTGTGGGGCGGTGGATTCGGAATGCGCTCCACCTGGGCGGTCGCCAGAAACACCTCGTGCGTCGTCGGATCGAGCGCCATCGTCCGTGCCCCGCGCTCCGTCTTCACCTTCTCGACGACGTGGAACGAGGTCGGCGAGTCCTCGTGAATCACGGTCAGCGTGCCGTCGCCGCCGTTCGAGCTGAACGCATCCATGGTGCCGGGATCGAACCGGGTCGCGTCGACGCCGGGGCCGATCGGTGGCGTGGCAACCACCTTGCCGGTGTCCGCATCGATGATCGCCATCATGTTGTTGTGGCAGCCGGCGAACAGCAATCGGTGCGTCTCGTCCATCGCCAGCCCGCTCAGCGACTTCCCGGGGGCCGTCGGCCACCGGTGGAGGATCTTCAGCGAGTGCGAGTCGATTTCCAGTTCTTCGCTCGTCGTCTCCAGGTTGACGTAGACGTGCCCCTGTCCGTCCGCCACGGGAAACTCGGGGCCGCCGCCGAGGTCGATGCGCCCGACGACCGTCCCGGACTTCGCATCGACGACCGTCGACGAATGCGAATCGCCGTTCATGGTGAAGACACGCTTCGAGACCGGGTCGTAGACGACGCCGTCGCAGTCCTTGTCGGTCGGCGCGCTGCCGAGGACCTTCAACGTCTTCAGATCGAAGATCACGAGCTCGCCGGCCTGCCCCGCCGTCACGAACCCGCGGTTGAACTCCGGCGCGAGCACGATCCCGTGTACGTCTGGCGTGTCGGGGATGGTGCCAACGACCGTTCCGTGGTCGACGTCCAGGACGGCGACGTGCGTGGCGTGGGACACGAACAGCCGGCGGGTGGCCGGATCGAACTTCAGGTAGTCCCAGAACCCGTCGCCGGCCACGGGGATCGTCTTGATCAGGTGGTAGCCCGACGGCCCCGCCGCCGGCGCCGGAGCCGCGGCCGCCGTGGCGGTCGATGTCGTGCCGAGGATCGCGATTGCACAGACTGCCCCGCCACACGCCGCTGCCCACCTCGTTCGCTTGAACATGAACTCTCCCCCTGTGTTCACCGTTCGGCGCTCGGTTCCAGCACCTGCGGTCACGGGGGCGTCTGTTCGGGCCTGCCGGTCTGCCGCAGGGGGGCCTGTGCCTCTCGGCTGAAGAACGTCCCAGGATAGCGAACGGATCATGAACGACTGATGAACGTGCGGCTGCCGCGTCCGGGAAGCATCCGTGGCCCCCGGCCGTCGCGCACGAGGACCGGGCGAAAGCCCTTCTCGGCGAGGGTGGGCTCGAACGCGGTGGCGTTCATCCTCCGTTCATGGTGAATCGACTAGAGTCGGGAGCGTCCATCGGTGCGGATTTCCAGGAGATGACATCATGCGTGCACTGACCATCTTGCTGGCGGTGAGTTCGCTCGCGATCATGGCGTTCGGCGGATCCGCTGGAGCTCAAGAGAGCCAGGGCAAGAGCCTGCAGCTCAGAGACCTGCCCGCGGCCGTACAGAGGACCGTGCAGGACAACCTCAAGGGCGGCGGCGTGATCAAGAACATCGGCAAAGAGACGGAAGATGGGATAGAGCAATACGAAATCGAAACCGTCCTGAATGGAAAGGCGCGGGACTTCAACGTGGATACCAGGGGCCATCTTCTGGTGGTGGAAGAAGCGACCACCATCGACGCCATTCCCGCCGCGGCCAGGGCCGGGATCCTGAAGACGGTTGCTGGTGGCAAGCTCACCAGAGTCGAGACCTTCACGAAGACCGGACAGCCGCCGATGTACGAAGCCGCCTATACCGACAAGGCGGGCAGGAGCCACGAGGTCCTGGTGAAGGCGGATGGCACCGTGACCAGGGAATAGCACGTCTTCAAAGGCGACACCCGTGGAGACTGGCCGACCCACGTCGGGGACGCCCCGCAGGTTCGGCGTTCTTCTCGCAGGTTTCGGCGCGATCAGCACGACGCTCATCGCGGGCGTCGAGGCGATCAAGCGAGGTCTCGCCCAACCGGTCGGATCGGTCGCTCTCCTCGGGACGCTCGATGTCGGTCCCGATGCAGATTCCCGACACGTCTGCGTCAGTGACTACCTGGACCTCCCGTCCCCCGAGGATCTCGTCTTCGGGGCGTGGGACATCCTCGACACCGACGGCTATGCCGTCGCCCGGCAGGCCGGCGTGCTCGAGCCGGATCTGCTCGACAGCCTGGCGCACGAGCTGGCGGCCGTGCGGCCGTGGCCGGGCGTCTTCGACGCGCGGTTCAACCGCCGCGAGCCGGTCACCTTACCAAGCAGGAATCGAAGCTGTCGGTGCTGTCCTCGATCCTGCGCCCGGATCTCTACCCCGACCTGTACGGGCACCTGCACCACCAGGTGAAGATCAACTACTACCCGCCGCGCGGGGACAACAAGGAGAGCTGGGACACGATCGACCTGTTCGGGTGGCTCGGCTACCGGATGTCGATCAAGATCGACTTCCTGTGCCGCGACAGCATCCTGGCCGCGCCGCTGATGCTCGATCTGGCCTACTTCATGGACCTGGCCAAGCGCGCGGGCCTGGCCGGTCCGCAGGACTGGCTGGGTTTCTACTTCAAGAGCCCGATGACGTCGACGGGGCAGCCGCCGGAGCACGAGCTGGCGGTGCAGGTGGCGGTGCTGCGCCGCGAGCTGCGGGCGCTCGCGCCCGCTCCGGTGGCGACGCCCCTGCCGCCGCGGGTCGCCTGAGCCCCTGGACCGCTCCACAGCAAGGCCGCCGCGCTCACAGCCCGTGCTGATGCCCGGAGGGCACGGCTGGGAATCGATACTGCCGCCAAACCAGGGGCTGGGTCAGCGAGTCCGCCTGTCCTGTTCGCGATCCTTGCAGTCCGACTCGGACCGACGCAAGACTCTGAATCCCCGTCGGCAGGGTCCTGGGCTTCGTTCATCCTGCGTTCATGATGCGTGCGTCAGGATGAACCGCATGGCCGACTACGCGAGCCTCGTCTCGGGCGCGCGAGGCGCCGCTCGACGGCCCGCCCGCGCGGTCCTGCTGGGCGCGACGCTCTGCGCCCTGCTGGCCCCCGGCGTCGTGCGCGTGTCCGGCCAGGCGCCGGCCGGTCCGCCC
>JAHECP010000055.1 GCA_024641665.1 Acidobacteriota bacterium | reverse complement strand
CGGGCGCCGCCTGCGCGGCGCGCTCGTCGCGGCGGAGGTGGCCGTCGCGCTCGTGCTGCTCGTGGGCGCCGGCCTGCTGTTGCGCTCGTTCGTCCGGCTGCTGGACGTGGACCCGGGCTACCGCACGGACCACGTGCTCACCGTGCCCCTCGGCGCGCCGGAGGCACGCTACGCCGGCCGGCCCGAGATCGCGGCGTTCTACGACCGGGTGCTGGAGCGCGCGTCGGCGCTGCCGGGCGTGCGCCGCGCGGGCCTCGTGTCGATCCTGCCGCTCGGCCCCGGCGACAACGACGCCAACTTCATCATCGAGGGCCGGCCCGAGCCGACGCAGGACTACGACCGGCCCGTCGCCTGGTACCGCATGGCGAGCGCCGGCTACTTCGAGGCGATGGGCATCTGCCTGGTGCGCGGGCGGGGCCTCACCGACGCGGACACGGCGGGCGCGCCCGGCGCCGTGGTCGTCAACGAGACGCTGGCGCGCCGCTACTTTCCCGGCGAGGACCCGATCGGCCATCGCCTGCAGTTCGGCCGCGGCAACGGCGCCCTCCACTTCACCATCGTGGGCGTGGCCGCGGACGTGCTGCAGCGCGGCTTGGACGCGCCGCCGCAGGTCGAGCTGTACCTCCCCTACCGGCAGCTGCCGGAGCGGTTCATGACGCTCGTGCTCTGGACCGACGGCGAGCCCGCGGCGCTGACGCCGGAGGTGCGCGGCGCGGTGCACGAGATCGATCCCCTGCTGCCGCTGACCGGCGTGGCCACCATGGCCGAGCTGCGCGCGCGGTCGGTGGCCCAGCCGAGGTTCCTGCTCGACGTGCTCGTCGCCTTCGCGCTCGGCGCGCTGCTGCTCGCCGCGCTCGGCGTCTACGGCGTCGTGTCGTACGGCGTCGCGCAGCGCACCGGCGAGATCGGCATCCGGATCGCGCTCGGCGCCGACCGGACGCGCGTGCTGCGGCTCGTCGTGCTCGAAGGGATGCGGCTCGCGCTCGCCGGCGTGGCGCTCGGCGTCGCCGGCGCGCTCGTCGCGACGCGCGCGCTCGCGTCGCTGCTCTTCCACCTGAGCCCGACCGATCCGGTCACCTTCGTCGCCACGGCGGGCCTGCTGGCCGCGATCGCCGCGCTGGCCAGCCTCGTGCCCGCCTGGCGCGCGACGCGCGTCGACCCGATGACGGCGCTCAGGGCGGAGTGACGGACCATGCTCTCTGACCTGCGTTACGCACTTCGCGCGCTTCGTCGCCAGCCCGGCTTCGCCGGTATCGCCGTCGTGACGCTGGCGCTCGGCATCGGGGTGGCGAGCGCCATCTTCAGCGTCGCCAACGGCGTTCTGCTGAGCCCGCTGCCCTACCCCGACGCGGCGCGGCTGGTCGTCGTGCAGGCCACCACGCCCTCGCAGCCGGACGCCGGCCAGGCACCTGCCGACTACCTCGACTTGCGGCGCGAGGCGACGAGCTTCGAGGCCCTGGCCGCCTATCGGCCCGACGTGCTCGACGTGAGCGCCGCCGGCACCGACCCGGTGCGCCTGGACGGCGCCGAGGTGACCGTCGATTTCTTCGACACGCTCGGCGTGCGGGCCGAGACAGGCCGCGCCTTCAGCGCGCGCACCGACCGGCCCGAGGGCGAGCGGCTGCTCGTGCTGAGCCACGCGGCGTGGCAGCAGCACTACGGCGGCGACCCGTCGATCGTGGGCCGGCGGATCCGCGTGGGCGGACGACCGTTCACCGTGGTGGGCGTGATGCCGGCGCGCTTCGCCTGGCCGTCGTCGCGTACGCAGGCCTGGACGCTGGCGCCCGGTCCCGTGCCGTCGCCGCCCCTGGATGTCTCGGGGGACCTGCTCGCCAACCGGGACGTCCACTACTTCCAGGTCGTGGCCCGTTTGAAGGCGGGCGTTCCAATCGCTCAGGCCGACGCGGAGGTTGCCGCCATCGCGGCGCGGTTGGCCGCCGCGTATCCCTCCAGCACGGGCGCGCGCGGCCTTCGCGTGGAGCCGCTGCGGGAGGCCATCGTCGGCGACGTGCGCCCGATTGTGTTGGTGCTGCTCGGCGCGGTCGGCCTGGTCCTGCTCATCGGCTGCGCCAACGTGGCGGGCCTGCTGCTGGCCCGGGCGGCCGGGCGCGAGCGCGAGATCGCGGTGCGCGCGGCGCTCGGCGCGCAACGCGGCCGGCTCGTCCGCCAGCTGCTCACCGAGAGTCTGCTGCTCGCAGTTCTCGGCGGCGCCGCGGGCCTCGTCTCGTGCGTCTGGCTGGTCGACGCGATCGTGCGGATCCTGCCGCAGGGCGTGCCGCGCGCCGACGCCATCGCCGTCGACCCGCGCGTGGTCGCGGTCACCGTCGCCGTGTCGCTCCTGACGGGCGTGGTCTTCGGCCTGGTCCCGGCGCTGCAGGCCTCGCGGCCGGATCTCGTCGGCGGGCTCAAGGAAGGCGACCGCGGCGCGAGCCGGTCTGGGACCGGCCATCTTCGCCGCGCGCTGATCGTCGGCGAGCTGGCCCTCACCATGGTGCTGCTCGTCGGCGCCGGGCTGCTGCTCGAGAGCTTCGTGCGACTGCAGGACACCGATCCCGGCTTCCGCAGCGACGCGGTCACCGCCATCGACCTGCCGCTGCCGCAGGGACGCTACCCCGACTCGGCGGCGCAGTCCGCCTTCTACGCGCGCGTGCTGGACGCGCTCCGCTCGGCGCCGGGCGTCCGGCGCGCGGCGGTTGCCTTCCCGGGCCCCTTCAAGGGCGACAACGCGCACGGCTCCTTCTTCATCGAAGGGCGGCCGGACATGGGCCGCGCCGATCGACCCGGCGCCGGCCTGGCCTTCGTGTCTCCTGACTACTTCCGCACGCTCGGGATCCCGCTCGAGGCGGGGCGCGCGTTCGACGACCACGACGATGCGAACGCACCGGCGGTGGTCATCGTGAACCAGGCGCTCGGCCGGCGGTACTGGCCGGGCCAGGACCCCGTCGGCAAGCGCCTGCGGTTCGATCAGGGCGACCCGTGGATGGAGGTGGTCGGCGTGGTGGGCGACACGCGGGCCATGGGCCTCGGCAAGAGCCCCGCGCCCGTGCTCTACGTCCCGTACCGGCAGTTCTCGCTGCCGCTCATGCAGCTGTTCGTCGGCGCCGACGCCGACGCTGGGGCGGTGCGCGCGCTGGTGCAGGCGAAGGTCCGCGCCCTCGATGCAGAGTTGCCTCTGGGCGACACCCGTGCGCTCACCGATCTCGTGGCCGGCCAGACGGCCGAGCCGCGCTTCCGCGCGACGCTGCTCCTCACCTTCGCGGGGCTGGCGCTGCTGCTGGCCGCCGTCGGGCTCTACGGCCTGATCGGCTACACCGTGGCGAACCGCGTCCGCGAGATCGGGATCCGCGTTGCACTGGGCGCCACGGCGCGGCAGGTCGTCGCCCCGATCGTCCGCGAGGGGCTCGCGCTGGCTGGGCTGGGCGTCGCGATCGGTCTCGCCGCCTCGCTGGCCGTCACGCGCGTCCTGTCGGCGTTCCTCTTCGGCGTGAGCGCGACCGACCCGCTCACCTTCCTGGGCGTATCGGTGCTGCTGCTGGGGGTAGCGCTCGTCGCGTCGGTCGTGCCTGCGCGACGCGCACTGAAGGTGGATCCGGTGACGGCGCTTCGGGCGGAGTGACGAGGTGCTGTCGCGCGCCCGTTCGGGGGCGCCCGGGCGTTCGGGAAATCGGCGCCAGAAGAGCTGCAACGGGGGCGGCACTCCGGTCGAGTCCGTCTCAGCCCACAATTCCTGAGCTTGATTCGGCAGACCCGTGCGCCAAGGGTGAGGGTATACTCTTGGCGTTCGTCCGCATTCTGTTCTCCGACGCCATGATGGAGTCCCCCCGCGGCTCCCTGGGTGTCAAGTGACCCGGAGGTCCAGATGAGACGTGTGTTCCTCCTGTTGATTCTCGGCGCCTTTGTCACCGTCGGCTCACATAGCGGCGTGGTCAAGGCGCAGCAGTCCAACCACCACTACCTGATCCTCGCGAAGGGCCAGGGAGTTGGCAGCACCGCCTTCCTGAACGCGGTGACAGCTGCCGGGGGAACCGTGACCGGCGTCATGGAGGACATCGGCGTCGTGCTGGCCGACTCCGGCGACCCGATGTTCATGACCAACATCAAGGCGGACTCGGCGGTGAAGGACGTGGCCGAGGACGTCGAGGTTCAGTGGCTTTCGCCGAAGGAGCACGCCATTAGAGCCTCCGAGTCGGATCTGCAGGCGTTGGGTGTGAACTCGGAGCCGTTCTGGGGCAACCAGTGGAACATCCGACAGATCCATGCCGACGTGACGGCCGCCGCCGGTGATCGGGGCTGGGGAGTAAAGCGTGCGCGCGTGGCTGTTCTCGACTCGGGGTGCTGGGCGACGCAACCCGACCTTCAAGGGAACGTGAACACCGGCCTCAGTACTTCGTTTGTGCCCGGCGAAAGCTCATACTCGCCGGAAGGACCAATCCCTACGGCGTTCAACCACGGAACGCACGTGTCCGGCATCATCGCCGCACGCATCAACGACTTCGGCGTCCAAGGGGTAGCGCCGGACGCCGAGATCGTCTGCGTGAAGGTCTTGCGATCGTATGATACTGATCCACTGCCCGGCCCGGACCATGACAACACAGGCAGCGGGTCGTTCTCCTGGTTGATTCAGGGGATCGATTACGCCGCGAGCATCCAGGCGGATGTTGCCAACATGAGCCTGGGCGCGACCTTCGACCGCGTTAATGCGGGCGGCGGCGGCCTCGGCCCACTCATCGCGGCGCTCAACCGTGCCATCAATCACGCGACGCAGGCCGGGGTGTTCAGCGTCATCGCCGCCGGGAACGAGGGCGTCAACCTGAACAGCCGCCTCTGGGCGATCCCTGCCCAGTCAGGCAACGGCATGGCCGTAGCCGCCACCGGACCTGTCGACTTCTACCACCTGCTCGACACGGCGGTGTTCGATCGAGCCGCATCGTACACGAACTACGGCCAGTCCGTCGTGAACGTCACTGCACCAGGTGGGGATTTCAGTCTGTACCCCGCGCCTTGGTACTACTTCGACATGGTGCTCAGCCCCGGCGGCGGATACGACCCCTCGGGCTGGCCGTACTACTTCGCGGCGGGCACCTCCATGGCCGCGCCCCACGTCTCAGGCCTCGCGGCACTCATCGTCGGTGAATACGGCCGCATGGCGCCCGCGCAGCTCCAGAAGATGATCGAGCACTCGGCGGACGACATCCTGAAGCCCGGCGCGGATCCGTTCAGCGGCAAGGGAAGGATCAACGCCGCGCGCGCGCTGGGGCTGCCTTACTAGCTGAACGTCCGCGCGGAACGCACTCGAAGCGGGCCACGACCCTCACGCGTCGTGGCCCGTTTCGCTTTGGCCGGGCTGAAGCCCGGCACTACGTACGTCCGTGAGCCGCCTCCGCGCTTCGCGCTACGGCGCGCCAAGGCCACCTGCCCTGAGCGAGCGTAGCGAGTCGAAGTCTGAGCCGCCTAATACTGTCGGAACGAGAGATTGAACCGTCCGGCCAGGCGGAGCGCCGCGGGCGCGGTGCCGGCGAGCAGACCCGGCACGCCGTGGTAGCGCAGCCGGCTCGGCCCGCCCAGCACGAACGCGTCGCCCGACGCCAGCACGACCGTCTCGAGCGGCTCCTTGCGCCTGAAGCCGCCGACGCGGAAGCGAGCGGAGTCGCCCAGCGACAGCGACACGATCGGGACGCCTGCCGCGAGGGTCTCCGGCCGCTCGTCCTTGTCCTGGTGCAGGCCGAGCCCGCCGTCTTCCGGATAGAAGGTCATCAGGCAGATGTCCGGCGCGATCGTCATGCCGGTCGCCTCCACCACGCGACGCGCCAGCGCCGCGAGGTCGGACGGCAGCGGCTGCACCGGCAGGCCGTCGTGATCCGATCGGACCGCTTCGTAACGGTACTCGACGGGGTTCCAGTGCATGCCGAGGCAGCACAGATCGACGTGCATGCGGCCGCCGCCGCGGACGGTCGGGCGGTAGAGCCCGGCCGGCGCCGAGCCGAGCGCGCGGCAGCGCGCGACGAGCGTCACCTGTTCGTCGAGGCTCAGGAAGGACGGGAGGTGGATGGCGCCGGGGTGAATCTCATGCATCGCCCTCGAGCTCCCACTGCCGCCGCCGCGCGGCACGCCGCACGCGGAGCCGCACGATGGCCGCGATTGCCAGCAGCGTGATCACCGACCACATCGTCGCCGGTGAGGTGACCCACGGCAGCCACACGGCCAGCAGCCGGCGCTGGCGCCAGAAGGCGTCGCTCGCGGCGGCGACCGTGGTGCCCGTGGTCGCCTGGAACGCCTGGTCGAACGACGCGCCGCCCCGCATCGCGGCGAGCAGGCGGGCGGGCCAGCCGGGGCCGTGCTCGACCAGCAGGTCCTGCACGAACGCGCCGGCGATGCTGTAGGCGAGCATGACCGCGCCCTCGTTGCCATCGAACAGCGCGTCGAGGCGTTCGACCGGCGTCGCGCCGCGCCGCGCCACCTCATACACGAACCGCGCCCGGTCGCCGAGGTCCCACGCGCGCTCGGCCGTGAGGGCGAGGCCTTCGTGAAACCAGCGCGGCACCGGCCGCCCACCGGCCGCGCGCGCGATCAGCACGTGCGCCACTTCGTGCTGCAGCAGCTCTTCGAGCGAGTCGTGGGGATAGGACCCGGCGCGCCGCGGAAAGAGAACGATGACGCCGCCCCGGCCGCGCGTGTAGCCGGCGACCCACGGCGGCGACTGCTGGGCGAGCGTCGAGTCCTCCGGCGCGAGGACGACGAGAATGGGGCGCCCCGGATCCTCGAGGCCGACGAGGCGCATCACCGCGGCCATCCGCCGCCGGTCGATGCGTTCCAGCTCGTCGGCATAGGCCGCCATCGAGGCGGGCGCACGGAACTCCAGCGCGGGCACGGCGGTGGGCGGCTCGGCGCGCACCACGCTCGCGCCGAGCGCGAGCGCGCCCAGGCTCACCAGCATCGCGCGCGTGGCAGACGTCATGGCACCGCGCCGGGAATCGACGGGCAATCGGACCACCCGCCACGGAGACCGCTTCAAAGCAACCCGAGCTGCAGCCTGGCCGCATCCGACATCCGCTCCTGATCCCACGGCGGATCCCAGACGATGTCGAGCTTCACGCCGGCGACGCCGGGAATCTGCTGGATCTTGCGGCGGACCTCGGCCGGCAGCGTCTGCGCGGCCGGACAGGCGGGCGCGGTGAGCGTCATGCGGATGCCGACGGTGCCCGTCGCGTCGATGATGATGTCGTAGACGAGGCCCAGCTCGTAGATGTTGACCGGGATCTCCGGGTCGAAGACGGAGGACAGCGCGTCGATCACGTGCGGCTTGATCTCGAGCGTCTTGAGCGGATCGCTCGTCATGCCGGCGGTCTCGTCGCCGGCGGGTTCGGGCGGTGTCAGCGCGTCGAAGTTCCACATGGTCACGGCTCAGGGCTCACGGCTCACGGCTCACGAGGGCGACCCGCCGGGTCGCCCCTACTCCGTGCTGACAGTTTCGTCTTTCGCGGCGACGGCCGATCGGAGGGTGTGCCAGGCGAGGCTGGCGCACTTCACGCGCACGGGGAACTCGCGCACGCCCTCGAGCACCGAGAGCTTGCCAAGGTCCGAGAAGTCCGTGGGGCTGTCGGGTGGCGAGGTCACCATGTCGTGGAAGCGGTGGAACAGCGCCTCGGCCTCCTGGACGGACTTGCCCTTCACGGTCTCGGTGAGCAGCGACGCCGACGCCTTGGAGATGGCGCAGCCGGAGCCCTCGAAGCTGGCGTCGCGGATCACGCCGTTCTCGATCTTCAGGTAGATGGTCAGCCGGTCGCCGCAGAGCGGGTTGTAGCCGTCGGCCCGCTGCGTCGCGTCGTCCAGCCCGTGGTAGTTGCGCGGGTGGCGGTTGTGGTCGAGGATGACTTCCTGGTAGAGATCCTTGAGATCCGACATCAGCAGAAGACCTCCCGCACCTTCTCCAGCGCCGACGCGAGCGCGTCGATCTCCTCACGGGTATTGTACATGGCCAGCGACGCGCGGGCAGTGGCCGGGATGCCGTAGCGGCGCATGACGGGCTGGGCGCAGTGGTGGCCCGTCCGGATCGCGACACCCTCGCGGTCCACGATCGTGCCGATGTCGTGCGGATGGGCGCCGTCCATCACGAACGACAGGATGCTGGATTTCTCGCGCGCGGTGCCGATGATGCGGACGCCGGGGACGCGCGCGAGCGCCGCCGTGGCGTAGGCGAGCAGCGCCTGCTCGTGCCCGGCGATGGCGTCGAACCCGACGCTCGTGATGTAGTCGAGCGCCACGCCGAGTCCGACCGCGCCGGCGATGTGCGGCGTGCCGGCCTCGAACTTGTGCGGCAGCTCGTTGTAGGTCGTCTTCTCGAAGGTGACCTCGGCGATCATGTCGCCGCCGCCGAGGAACGGCGGCATGCGCTCGAGCACCGCCTCCTGCCCGTAGAGCACGCCGATGCCGGTCGGGCCGTAGAGCTTGTGCCCGGTCATCACGTAGAACTCGCAACCGAGCTCCTGCACGTCCACGCGCATGTGGTAGGCGGCCTGCGACCCGTCCACCAGCACGGGCACGCCGCGGGCGTGCGCGGTGGCGATCATCGCCCGCACCGGGTTGACGGTGCCGAGCGCGTTCGACATGTGCGTGACGGCGGCGAGCTTCGTCCGCGGCCCCAGCAGCCGCTCGTACTCGTCGAGCCGCAGCTCGCCCTCGTCGGTGATGGGCACCACCCGCAGCCGCGCGCCGCGCTCTTCGCACAGGATCTGCCACGGCACGATGTTCGAGTGGTGTTCCATGCCGGTGATGAGCACCTCGTCGCCCGCGCCGACCCGGGCGCGCCCGAAGGTGTACGCCACGAGGTTGATGCTCTCGGTGGCGTTGCGCGTGAAGACGATCTCCTGCGCCGCGCGCGCGTTGAGGAACCGGCGCACCGTCTCGCGCGCCGCCTCGAAGGCCTGCGTGGCCTCCTCGCTCAGCAGGTGCACGCCGCGATGGACGTTGGAATTGAACTCCCGGTAGTAACGCGACAGCGCGTCGATGACCGCCTGCGGCTTCTGCGTGGTGGCCGCGTTGTCCAGGTACGCCAGCGGCTTGCCGTGGACCTGCCGGCGGAGAACCGGGAAGTCCTCGCGGATGCGGTAGACGTCGAACTCCGGCTGGCGCGCCGATGAAGCCCTGAGGGCGCCGCTCATGATGAGACCTCCACGGCGGGCCCTGCCCGCGCGAAGAGTCGGTCGTGACGGGCGCGGGGACGGCCCTGAGGTCAGACCGTCCCGTTGCCCGGTAGCTGCTTGAGCATCTCCGCCTCGAGCCGCTCGCGCAGCGGTTCGATGCGGATCCGCCCCAGAATGTCCCCCGCGAACGCCTGGATGAGGAGCGTCCGGGCCTGCGCCAGATCCAGGCCGCGCGACCGGAGGTAGAAGATCGCGTCGTCGTCGAGCTGTCCGACGGCCGCGCCGTGCGTGCACTTGACGTCGTCGGCGAAGATCTCGAGCTGCGGCTTCGTGTTGATCTGCGCCTCGTCGGAGAGCAGCAGCGCCCGGTTGGTCTGCTTCGCGTCGGTCTTCTGCGCGTCCGGGCGCACGATGATCTTGCCGTTGAACACGCCCTGGCCGCGGCCGGACAGGATGCCCTTGTAGACCTCGTGGCTGTCGCAGTGCGGCTGCGTGTGGTCGATCGTGGTGTGCGTGTCCACCAGCCGCGTGCCGTCCACGAGGTACAGCCCGTTCAGCGTGCACTCGGCGCCCTCGCCGCCGAGCACCGCGACGATGTCGTTGCGCGAGAGGGCGGCGCCAAGGGCAATCGCACAGGACGTGACGTTCGCGCTGCGCGCCAGCGCGACGTGCAGGCTCCCGACGTGGAAGCCACCGGCCTGCTCGCGCTGCACCTTGTAGTGGTCCACCACCGCGTTGGGCCCGGCCACCACCTCGGTCACCGCGTTCGTGAAATACTCGCCGTCGCCCACGCCGGCGTAGCTCTCGACGACACGGACCTGGCTGTTCTCGCCCGCGACGACCAGCACGCGCGGGTGCGACACGGTCGGACCGTTCCCGGGCGCCGACACGAACAGCAAGTGGATCGCCTGCTCCACCACCACGCCGGCCGGCACGACGACGAGCGCGCCGCCCTCGAGGAACGCCGTGTTGAGCGCGGTAAAGGCCTGCGCGCACCCGGCCAGCCGCGTGAGGTGCTGTTCCACGGCCTCCGGGCGCGACGCCAGCGCGGCCCCGAGGTCGCCGACCTCCACGCCCGGCGGCAGCCCGCTCACGTCGGATAGCGCGGCCGCGTAGCGGCCGTTGACGAACACCAGCCGGACCACCCCCTCGTCGCCGAACAGCGCCGGCGCCAGGTCCGCTGCGGCGACGCCCGCCGGATCGGCCGGCGCGAGCCGGAACGGCCGCTGCACGATGGGCGCCACGCTCGTGAACCGCCAGTCCTCCTCGCGCGTCGTCGGGAACCCGAGGTCCGAGAACCGCGCCAGGGCGCGCGCACGGGTCTTCCGCAACCAGACGGGCCCGTCCGGCCGGACGCGATTGACGTCCGCCAGGTAGGGCTCGGTGCCGATGACTTTCTCGACCAGCTGCGTCATGGACCGCCCCTACGCCTTCGCCCCGGTCGGCTCGCCCTCGAGCCAGCCGTAGCCCTTGTCCTCGAGCTCCAGCGCGAGCTCCTTGCCGCCGGACTTGACGATGCGGCCGTCGGAGAGCACATGGACGAAGTCGGGCACGATGTAGTTGAGCAGCCGCTGGTAGTGCGTCACCACGATGATGGCGCGGTCGGGGCTGCGGAGCGCGTTGACGCCGTGGGCCACGATCTTGAGCGCGTCGATGTCGAGCCCCGAGTCGGTCTCGTCGAGAATCGCGAGCTTCGGCTCGAGCACGGCCATGTGGAAGATCTCGTTGCGCTTCTTCTCGCCGCCCGAGAACCCCTCGTTGACCGGACGGTTCAGCATGCTCGCGTCGAGCTCGAGCAGCTTCGCCTTCTCGCGCACGAGCGTCATGAACTCCATCGCGTCGAGCTCGGGCTCGCCGCGGTGCTTCCGCAGGGCGTTGAGCGCGGCCTTCAGGAAGTAGGAGTTGTTGACGCCGGCGATCTCGACCGGGTACTGGAACGCCATGAAGACGCCCGCGCGCGCGCGGTCCTCGGGCGCCATCGCGAGCAGGTCCTCGCCCAGGTAGCGGACTGCGCCGGCGGTGACCTGGTATTCCGGGTGCCCCGACAGCGCGCGCGCCAGCGTGCTCTTGCCCGATCCGTTCGGGCCCATGATGGCGTGCACCTCGCCCGCCTTCACCGACAGGTTGAGGCCGTGCAGGATCTCGTTCCCCGCGGCCTGAACTTTCAGGTCTGTGATCTCGAGCATGTCTTCGTTCCGAATGTCGAATGTCGAATGCCGAATGTTGAATGTTGAATGCCGAATGTCCGAAACCCGCAACTCCCCAACGACTACCCGACGGAGCCTTCGAGGCTGACGCTCAGGAGCTTCTGGGCCTCGACGGCGAACTCCATGGGCAGCTCGCGGAAGACCTCCTTGCAGAAGCCGCTGACGATCAGGTTCACCGCGTCCTCGGTGGACAGGCCGCGCTGGCGGCAGTAGAAGATCTGGTCCTCGCCGATCTTCGACGTGGACGCCTCGTGCTCGACCTTCGCCGAGGTGTTCTTGATGTCCAGGTACGGAAACGTGTGCGCGCCGCACTTGTCGCCGATCAGCAGCGAGTCGCACTGCGAGTAGTTGCGCGCGCCCTGGGCCTTCTTGCCGACGCGCACCAGCCCGCGGTAGGTGTTCTGCCCGTGGCCGGCCGAGATGCCCTTCGACACGATCGTGCTCTTCGTGTTCCGGCCGATGTGGATCATCTTCGTGCCGGTATCGGCCTGCTGGCGGCCGTTGGTCGTCGCCACCGAGTAGAACTCGCCCACCGAGTTGTCGCCGATGAGCAGGCAGCTCGGGTACTTCCACGTGATGGCCGACCCGGTCTCGACCTGCGTCCAGGTGATCTTCGAGTTGCGGCCCTGGCACTTCCCGCGCTTGGTGACGAAGTTGTAGATGCCGCCCTTGCCGTCCTTGTCGCCCGGGTACCAGTTCTGGATCGTCGAGTACTTGATCGTCGCGTCGTCCATTGCGACGAGCTCGACCACGGCCGCGTGGAGCTGGTTCTCATCGCGCATCGGTGCGGTGCAGCCCTCGAGGTAGCTGACCGAGGCGCCCTCGGCCGCCACGATGAGGGTGCGCTCGAACTGCCCCGTGTTCATCGCGTTGATCCGGAAGTAGGTCGACAGCTCCATCGGGCACCGGACGCCCTTCGGGATGTAGGCGAACGAGCCGTCGCTGAACACGGCCGCGTTCAGCGCCGCGAAGAAGTTGTCGCTGTACGGCACGACCGAGCCCAGGTACTCCCGGACGAGGTCGGGATGCTCGCGCACCGCCTCGGAGAACGAGCAGAAGATGATGCCGAGCGAGGCCAGCTTCACGCGGAAGGTCGTGGCGACCGACACGCTGTCGAACACGGCGTCCACCGCCACGCCCGCCAGCAGCTTCTGCTCCTCGAGCGGAATGCCGAGCTTCGCGAACGTGCTGCGGACCTCGGGGTCCACCTCGTCCAGGCTGTTGAGCACCGGCTTCTTCTTCGGCGCCGAGTAGTAGCTGATGGCCTGGTAGTCGATCGGCGGGTAGTGGACGTTGTGCCACGTCGGCTCGGTCATGCCCAGCCAGGCGCGGTACGCCTTCAGCCGCCACTCGAGCAGCCACTCGGGTTCCTCTTTCTTGGCCGAGATGAGGCGGATGACGTCCTCGTCGAGCCCCGGCGCGACCGTGTCGGCTTCGACGTCGGTGAAGAAGCCGTACTTGTACTCGCGATTCGCGAGATCCTCGATGGTCTTCTGCGCGGTGGTCATAACGTGATCCTTGACGGCTTATGGCTCAGGGCTCAGGGCTTACGCAAGAGCGTGAGCCGTGAGTCGTGAGCCGGCTTGTCACACTGAGAACGAATGCCCGCAGCCGCACGTGCTCTTGGCGTGCGGGTTGCTCAACGTGAAGCCCCGGCTGATGAGGCTCGTGTCGTAGTCGAGCACGGTTCCGTCGAGGAACCGCAGGCTCTTCGGGTCCACGAAGATCCGCGCCCCGTCGTCGCCTTCGAACACCTGATCGCTGTCCCGCGGCGCCGCTTCCCACCCGAACACGTACTCGAACCCGGAGCAGCCGCCGGCCTTGATGCCCACCCGCAGGCCGCCGCCGGGAAGATCCTGCTTCGCCAGCAGCTTCGCGATCTGCTTCGACGCGTTCTCGCTCACTTGAATCATCTGATTTCCTCGGCGAGGCCCCTGCGCCCCGCCTTGGTCGTTACCGCTCGCGACTGCCGCCCGAGGGAGGCGCCGCCGTCCTGTGGATCAACACCGCGGGCGCCACGGGAACCGCGGGCGGCGCGAGGCTCTCGGTCGCCATCTCCTGGATCGAGCAGGTGCTCAGCGCCTCCACGATCCGGTCCTTGATGCGCCACAGCGGGTCGCGGATGTTGCAGCGCGCGTACTGGTCGCACGACTCGTCCATCTCGGAGCAGGCCGTCATGCGCAGCGGGCCGTCGATCGCCGCGATGACGTCGGCCACCGAGATGGCCGTGGCCGGCCGGGCCAGCTCGTAGCCGCCGTTGATGCCCTGGTGCGAGGCGAGCAGCTCGCCGCGCACCAGCCGCTGCAGCACCTTGGCGAGCAGCTCGACCGGCACGTTGTAAGCCTCCGCAATCTCCCGCGCGCTCGCCCATCCGCGATCGGCGTTCAGCGCGAGGTGCCGCATGGCGATGAGCGCGTAGTCGGTGCGTTTCGAGAGCCTGAGCATGGGAGCCTCGCGGATATGCGACCCGTCCGGTCCGAGTTTTGAGCCTTCAAAAACGGGCGAGGGCCTGGAGGCCACGCGCGCCCGTCGGGTCCGGCGCTCCTTTAGTCGATGACGACGGCCCGTTTAGGGCCAGCCCGTCAGCCGGTCCCGCATATCCGACCGGCCGAGTCCTATTTTAGCGGGTGAGCCGAGGACGTGTCAAACCGGCCGCCGCCGCGGCCCCGGACCGGCGGGCCGCTTCGGCGGGCGAAGGCATTGGGCTCGAGGCCATTCCGTGGCGATTTCCGTGGTCCTTCCGTGGTCCTTCCGTGGTCATTCCCGTAGGGTGTCCCTGAGCGCGTCGAACATGATGCGGATCCCGGTCCCGAGCTCGGCGGCCGGCAGCCGCTCGGCGTCGCCGTGCATCGAGAACACGATCTCGGCCGGCAGCACCGCCGGGAAGATGCCGTAGCTCTTGACCCCCTTCGGCCGGTAGGCGTTCGAGTCGGTGCCGTAGGGAATCAGGATCGGCGACACGATGGCATCTGGATGGTACCGCTCGATCGCGGCGACGAGGGCCTTGTAGAGCGGCGTGTCCTGGGACGACACCACCGAGTCGTCCGACTCGTAGATGATCTCGATCTTGATCGACGGATCACCCAGACGCCGGTGGAGATCCGCGAGCCAGGCCTCCTTGGTGACGCCCGGCAGCAGCCGGCAGTCGAGCGTCGCTTCGGCCACCGACGGGATGACGTTCACCTTCGGCGGCTCCCCCACGCCCCCGCGGAGCGTCGTGAGCGACGTGGTCGAGTGCGTGATGGCGTTGATGAACTTGTTGGTCTCGAGGGGGCCGGCCTTCGCCTCGAGCGTCTTGACCACCGCCACGTCGCCCGACGGCATCGGCTCGGAGACGAGCCGCGCCAGCGCCTTCACCAGCTTGTCGTTGGGGTTCTGGTTGTGCGGCTCGGAGCCGTGCCCGGCCACGCCCTCGACCCGCAGCCGCAGCCACAGCATCTTCTTCTCGGCCACTGAAATCCCGAAGACGAGCTTGCCTTTCGCGAAGAGGTCGCGGCTGCCCATGCCGCCTTCGTCCAGCACGTATTCGGGGTCCAGCTCCGCGTAGTGGTGCTCGATCATCCAGCGCGCGCCGAGCTCGCCGCCGACCTCCTCGTCGGGCACCGCCATGAAGATCACGTCGCGGTCGAGCGGCACGTGCTGCCGCTTCAGCTCCAGGAACGCGTACAGCTGGATGACGCCGAGCCCCTTCATGTCCACCGAGCCGCGGCCCCAGATCGCGCCGTCGATGAGCTCACCGCCGAACGGGTCGTGCGGCCACCGGCTCTTGTCGGCCGGCACGACGTCCATGTGGTTCTCAAGGAGGATGGCCTTGTGGGCGCCGCTGCCCTTCAGCCGCGCCACGATGATGACCTTGCCCGGCGCGGACTCGTAGCGCTCGACCGGAATGCCTTCGCGCGTGAAGATGGCCGTGAGGAAATCGGCGGTCTTGCTGGTATTCCCCGGCGGGTTCGACGTGTCGATCCGAACGTAGTCCTGCAGCGTATGGATGGCTTCGTCGCTCACCTGCGCCCAGTCAGCGGCCTGGGCGTCGAGCCCGGGAACCCGGAGGGCGAGCGCGGCGAAGACGGCAAGAGCGACACCGGCGGGACGGGCGAGAGTCTTGAACGTCATGCTCCGCATTCTCGCCCGAAACCCGCCGGGATGTCGAACCTCCCCGCCGCCGAGCGCGTGTCGGCTCACTTCCCGCCGCCGAGCGTCCGGTGGAAGAAGTCCGCCGCGGCGTGGTACGCCTGCACCCAGTGGCGGTGCAGCAGGAAGTCGTGCACCTCGTCGGGGAAGATCAGCTCCTGGAACTCGACGCCCTGCTTCCGCAGGGCCTCCACCAGGTCCACCGTCTCGCTGAACGGCACGTTGCGGTCGTCGTCGCCGTGGATGACGAGCACGGGCGAGCGCCACGTGGCAATCGACGCCATGGGCGACGACTGGAACGCGAGCCGCGCCACCTCCTGGTGCGCCCCGGCGTCGTAGCCGGGCGCGAAGTTGCGGATCACCACGTTCCAGTCGTGCACACCGTGGAAGTCCACGCCGGCCTTGAAGAGATCCGAGGACCGCGCGAGGCCGAGCGCCGTGAGGTAACCGCCGTAGGACCCGCCCCACAACCCGATGCGGTCGGGGTCCACGTCCGGGCGGCTGCGCAGGTAGAGCCCGGCGCCCGTCACGTCGTTGTACTCGCTCGCGCCGTGTGCGCCGTAATCGATCGCCTCGCGGAAGTTCAGGCCGTAGCCGATGCCCGAGCGGTAGTTCACCGACAGCACCACGTAGCCTTGGCTCGCCAGGTACTGATTCATCGCGTAGGCGTTGTGGTAGTAGTACATGTAGTGCCAGCCGAGCAGCATCTGGCGCCGCGAGCCGCCGTGGAAGAACAAGAGCGCCGGCCGCCGCTCCCTCGCCTTCAGATCCCGCGGCAGGAACAGCTGCCCGTGGATCCGCATCCCGTCGGCCGCGGAGAAGATGACCTGCTGCGGCTCGACGAGCAGCTTCGACGGAAAGTCCGCCGGGATCGACGGCGTCAGGAACCGGCGCGCCGCGCCGCCGGCCATCACCTCGGCGTGTGCGGGCGTCCGCGCATCGGACGCCAGGAAGGCGACGCTGCCGTCGTCGGCCGCGGCGGGCGACCATTCGAGGCCCGTGCCCGTGGTGACCGGCGCCGGCGCGCCACCCGCCGAGCCCACCCGCCAGAGATGCCGCCGGTCGATGTCGCCCTGGTTCGATGAATAGAGGACCTCGCGCCCGTTCGGCGCGAGCGTCACGTGCTCGACCTCGAAGTCGCCGGGCGTGAGCTCGATCGCGGGACCGCCCGCCACCGGCACCGAATAGAGATGCACCCAGCCGGTGCGCTCCCACGGAAAGACGATCCGGCCGTCGGGCGTCCAGAAGAGCTGGTTCTCCGCGACGACGCCTTGGAACACGCTGCCCGGCCCGGGCTCGGCGCGCCACACCTCGCGCGCGACACCGCCGGTCAGGTCGGCGACCCTGATCGACCACGGCTCGCCCTCGCGCTCGGGAATGAACGGCAGGGCGCCCTTGTTGACGGGCCGCCGCACGAACGCGATCGACCGCCCGTCGGGCGACCACACGGGCGACGCGTCGCGGTCCACCGACGGATCCAGGTACTGGATGGTTTTCGCCGTCAGGTCGTAGACGCCGATGAACCCGTGGTCCCCGCGGCTCGAGGTGAAGGCGAGGCGCGTGCCGTCCGGCGACCAGCGCAGCGTGCCCTCGTTGCCCCGCGCCTTGAACAGCTCGGTGGCCTTGGCGCCTTCGACCAGCGGCGCAGTCATCACCTGCCCGCGGCGCACGAACGCGACGAGGTCGCCTTTGGGTGACACGGCCGGTGAGGAGCCCTGTCCCAGCAGACGGGGCTCGCCGCCGCCGAGCGGCACGATCCACACGGCCTGCTCGGCGCCGGCCGCGTCGCTCGTCGGGTTGGGAATCTCCCCCGCCCGGTTCGGCGCGCCGCCCCGCACGTACACGATGGCGTCGCCACCGGGAGTGAACGACAGATCGGACAGCTCCTGCCCGTCGTCCGCGGCGTAGTGCGTGACCTGGCGGCCCCGGTACTCCGACGCCTCGGCCACCCACAGGTTGCGCACGCCGCGATCGTCCTGAACCCAGACGTACTTGCCGCCCTTGGACGCGGCCGTCAGGTCGGTCGGGAACGGCGCGCTCATCACCTGCTCGATGGTGAAGGCCTGCGGCTGCGCGAATACCGCCGGGGAGATCGAGAGGACGGCCGCCGTGAGAACCAGCCAGAATCGGCGCAATGTCATCGTGGAATCTCCTGGAAACGGGCGCATATTACCAGACGCCGGGCACCTGCGCTGGCGCGGCCCGGTGCGGGGGCGCGGAAAGACGCCGCTCCGGCTATCCCTCCGAGCGCAGCGCCGGATGGCTTGCGGCCTTGTCCTGACAAGTACGTGCGTGATGGACGGATAGCGGCAACACATCCCCCGGCGTCTCTGCACCGCGCGCGCCAAAGCCCAACGCCCGGTCTAGTCCCGCACGTACAGCGGAAACACGTGCGCGAAGAGATAGTCGCGGATCTCGCGATCCAGCTTGCGCGTGTCGCCGGCGCCGCCGGGCGCGGGCGGATCGCCGAGCGTGTTGAACGCGACGATGTAGGCGGTGCGCGACGGCAGGTGCACGTAGAAGTGCGAGATGAAGCCGTTCTGGCCGCCGCTGTGCGCCACGAAGTCGAGGCCGCCGTGCCGCTCGAGGAAGAACGCGAGCCCCATCGACGCCCGCTCCGCGCCGTTGGCGTCGTCGCCCTCGACCGGCACGATCGGCTTCCACATCTCCTCGAGCGACGCGCGCGGCAGCACCTCGTCGTAGCGCGCCTGCCGGGCGGCGTCGCCCGGCGCGCCCATCAGGAACCGCAGGTACTTCACCATGTCGCCGAGCGGCGCGTTCAGGCCGCCGTTCGACACGGTGACGCCGGTGTCGAAATCGAAGCGCGCGGGCTCCGGCTTCCCGTTGCGCAGAAAGTAGCTCTCGGCGCGGTGCCGCACCAGGAAGTAGGGGCTCTTGTCGAAGTACGCCCGCGACATCTCCAGCGGGCGCAGGACGTTCTTCTCGACGTAGGTCTCGTAGTCCTCGTTGGTGACCCGCTCGATCACCTTGCCGATGAACACCAGGCCTGGGTTGGAGTAGCTGTACTTCGAGCCTGGCGGGAAGAGGATCTCGGTGTACGGAAACATCGCGCGCAACTGCAGCCAGCCCGGCGGCTCGAAGGGCTGCCACGGCTTGTCGCCGCCCCACGGCCAGGTCGGGTTGCGGAACCCGGCGCTGTGGCTGAGCAGATGGCGCAGCGTGATCGCCTCGACCGGTCCGAACGGATCGTGGATCTCGCGAAGCTCGGGGATGTACTTGACGATCGGGTCGTCCAGGCGGACGAGGCCCCGGTCGCGCAGCTGCATCAGCGCGATGCCGGTGAACGTCTTGGTGATGGACGCCCAGTGGAAGGCCGTCTCGTCGTCCACCGGCCGGCGCTTCTCGAGGTTCGCCCAGCCGACCATGTCGCTGAAGACGACCTGATCGTCGTGCACGACGCGCACGCTGCTGCCGACGACGCCGGCGCGCGGGACCGCCGCCGCGTAGTAGGCCTTGAAGGAGTTGAGTGCTCCCTGCGCGCGCGGCGGCGGAGCCTGGGCGTGCACGAGGGCGAGAGTGGCGGCAAGGAGCACGGGCAGCACGAAGAGTCGCGGGCGCATGTCGGGCCTCCGGGCGGCGCGGCGCGTCCCGATCGTGTCGGGGCGACGCGGCGCGGCGCCCCTACGGGGCGATCCAGCGGTCGAACGCCGGGTGCCCCTTCTTCACCGCCACGAACGTGCCGCGGCAGGTGGCGGTCACATCGCCGCCCGCGGCCAGCGTGCCTTCGACGGTGGCGCGGTCGGCGGACGACTCGACGACCCGGGCGCGCAGGTGCACGGGGGCGTCGGCGGGTGTCGGTTTACGCATCTTGATCTGGTATTCGGCGGTCACGGTGAACGGGGGGCGCGTCGCGCCGTTCTGCCGCATGAGGTAGTAGGCCGCCGTCCAGTTGCAGTGACAATCGAGCAGGGTGCCGATGATGCCGCCGCTCAGGAAGCCGTCGAACGCCTCGTGGTGCTTCTCGGGTGTCCAGTCGCAGACAATCGTCTCGGAATCGTCGGCGGCGGGGTGGCTCTTGATCCGCAGGCCCTTCGCGTTGGCGGGGCCGCAGCCGAAACAGATGGAATCGGGACCGTAGCGGTCCTGAAGGCTCTCGGACATGCGGGTAATGATACTCGGAGGCCGGGGGCTGGAGGCCGGGGGCCAGAGGCTGGAGGCCGGAGGCCGGGGGCCAGGGGCGGGAGGCCGGCGACCGGAGTCGGGGGCCGGCCCCCTTCGGACCCCACCCGACCGCGAAATATCCCCCGATCCGCCCTGAGCTTGCGGCCGTCTGACCCTGCCGATTTTCCGGCAGGCTCGTCGCGACGGCCGCGCGGGAACCTCGCACCTGGCAAGAACCCCAGCAAATGCCCCGGATCCGACCCGGCCGGGCGAGCGACCGCGCCGCGCCACGCGCCAGGCGCCGCTCCTGGTATTGGCCTTGCTCCCGTTGAATGGTTGGAGTGGTCCCGCGGCGGATTTTCGGCAGCTTGAAGTCCGCGCGCTTTCCGGGGGGCGCCGTGTATCGAATCCTCACCAAGGAAACCCTTGCCACCGACATCGTCCGTTTCTGGATCGACGCGCCGCACATCGCGCGCAAACGCAAACCTGGCCAGTTCGTCATCGTCCGGCTCAACGAGACGGGCGAGCGCATTCCGCTCACCATCGCCGACGCGGACCTGCGGTGCGGGGCCATCGCGCTGGTCGTGCAGGGGGTGGGCAAGACGACCCGGACGCTCAACGCGCTGGCGGCCGGCGACAGCATCCTCGACGTGGTAGGCCCGCTCGGCCGGCCGACGCGCATCGAGCCGGGCGTCCGCGTCTGCTGCATCGGCGGCGGCATCGGCGCCGCCGTCGCGTACCCGATCGCAGCCGGCGTGAAGGCGAAGGGCGGCCGGGTGTCGGCGGTCCTCGGCGCGCGCACGAAGGCGCTGGTCATCCTCGAGCCCGAGATCAAGGCGGTCGCCGACCGCTACATCGTCACGACCGACGACGGGTCGTACGGCATGCACGGGCTGGTGACGCAGGGTCTGCAGCAGTTCCTCGCCGAGGGCGTCGAGTTCGACGAGGTGATCGCCATCGGCCCGCTGCCCATGATGCGCGCCGTGTGCGAGCTGACGCGTCCGATCGGCCTGCCCACCACGGTGAGCCTCAACCCGATCATGGTGGACGGCACGGGGATGTGCGGCGGCTGCCGCGTGACGGTGGGCGGCGAATCGAAGTTCGTGTGCGTGGACGGCCCGGAGTTCGACGGGCACCTGGTTGACTTCTCGGAGCTGGCCGCGCGTCTGACCGCCTACCGCGAACAGGAGGCGGAAGCCAGCGCGCAGTGCCGGTCCCTGTCGGCCGCGCCCATCGGAGGCTGATCCATGGCGAAGAAGATCGGTCAGAAGACGAAGACCCCGATGCCGTGCCTCGAGGCGGCCGAGCGCCGGCGCATGTTCAGCGAGGTCGCCACCGGCTACACCGAGGACGATGCGGTGCGCGAGGCGGACCGCTGCATCGAGTGCAAGAACCGGCCGTGCATCGCGGGCTGCCCGGTGGAGATCGACATCCCGACCTTCATCACGCAGATCGCCCGGCGCGATTTCGAGGGGGCGTTCCACACGCTCTTCGACAAGAACGTGCTGCCGGCCATCTGCGGCCGGGTCTGCCCGCAGGAAGACCAGTGCGAGCGGAAGTGCACGCTCGGCGTGAAATTCGACCCGGTGGCCATCGGCCGGCTCGAGCGGTTCATCGCCGACTACGCGGCCGCGCGGAACTGGAAGGTGGAGACGCCGGCGCCGGCACCCACCGGCCACAAGGTCGCCGTCGTCGGCTCGGGGCCCGCGGGCCTGACCGTGGCGGCCGACCTGGCGCGCCTGGGCCACGACGTGACGATCTTCGAGGCGCTGCACAAGCCGGGCGGCGTGCTGATGTACGGCATCCCGGAGTTCCGCCTGCCGAAGTCGATCGTCGAGCGCGAGATCGCCGCGCTGCAGAATCTGGGCGTGGAGATCAGGCCGAACCACGTCATCGGGCGGACGTTCACGATCGACGAGCTGTTCAGCGAGCTGGGCTTCGAGGCCGTGTTCGTGGGCACGGGCGCCGGACTCCCCTACTTCCCCGACATCCCGGGGGTGAATCTGATCGGCGTCTACTCGGCCAACGAGTACCTGACGCGGTCGAACCTCATGAAGGCCTACAAGTTCCCCGAGACCGACACGCCGATCGTGCGCGGCCGGCGTGTGGCGGTCATCGGCGGGGGGAACACGGCGATGGACTCGGTGCGAACGGCGCTCCGGCTGGGCGCCGAGCACGCGTACCTCGTGTACCGCCGGTCGCGCAACGAGATGCCCGCCCGCGCCGAGGAGATCGAGCACGCCGAGGAGGAGGGCATCGAGATCGAGCTGCTGGCCGCGCCGGTGGCGATTCTCGGCGACGACCGGAAGCGCGTGCGGGCGATGCGCTGCATCCGCATGGCGCTCGGCGAACCCGACGCGTCCGGACGGCGCCGCCCGGTGGAGATCCCGGGTTCCGAGTTCGAGCGCGAGGTGGACCTGGTGGTGTTCGCCGTCGGCCAGGGCGCGAACCCGCTCATCCGCCAGACGACGCCGGACCTGAAGATGAACAAGCGCGGCTACATCGACGCCGACGAGGGCACGGGCGCCACCTACAAGCACGGCGTGTTTGCCGGCGGCGACATCGTGACGGGCGGCGCCACGGTGATCTCGGCCATGGGGGCGGGCCGGCGGGCCGCGCGCGCCATCGACGCGTTCCTGCAGAACCCGTTGCCCGACGGGATGTGATGGGTCGGGCCGCCTGAAGGCGGCCCCCACAGTGCAAAGGTGCAGGGGAGCAGCGCAATGATCTCGATCCGGTTTCACGGGCGGGGTGGCCAGGGCGCGGTGATCGCGTCGAAGCTGCTCGCGACGGCGCTCTTCCGGGAAGGCTGGCAGGTTCAGGCGTTCCCGTCGTTCGGCGCCGAACGGACGGGGGCGCCGGTGGCGGCGTTCCTCCGGGCCGATCATCGGCCGATCACCGCGCACTATCAGGTCTACGAGCCCGATCACGTGTTCGTGCTCGACCCGGTGCTGCTGCAGACGATCGACGTGACGGCCGGCCTCACCGACGGCGGGTGGATCCTGGTCAACTCCAGCCGCCGGCCCGAGGAGCTGGAGCTGCCCGATCGCTTCAGCATCGGGACGTCCGACGCGACCGCGATCGCGCTCGCCCACGGCCTGGGCAGCCGCACCAACCCCATCGTCAACACCGCCATCGTCGGCGCCTTCGCCGCCCTGACCGGCCTGGTGACGCTGGAGTCGGTCGTGGACGCGATTCCGGATCTGGTGCCGATCAAGCCGGACGCCAACCAGGCCGCGGCGCGCGAGGCCTTCGCCCAGGCGCTCGGCCGCCGGGCGGGCGCGCTGGCCGGCCGCGAGGGATAGAGGTTCCGATGACCGCACGTCCCACCTTCTCGGTTTCCATCCGCGCGCTCGAGCGCGCGCCGGCGGGCACGCCGATGTCGGTGTCGCTGCGCAGCACGCGCGATCTGACGACGGGCAACTGGCGCACGTTCCGGCCGACCTACGTGACGCGCCCGTCGCCGTGCAATCTGGACTGCCCGGCCGGCACCGATGTGCGCGCGTTCCTGTCGCTCGCGGCCGACGGCGATGCCGTGGGGGCGTGGCGGACGATCCGCGAGCACAACCCGCTGCCGGGCGTGTGCGGGCGCGTCTGCTACCACCCGTGCGAGCACGCGTGCAACCGCCTCGCCCTCGACGAACCGATCGCGGTGCACGCGATCGAGCGCGCCATCGCCAATCGGGCGCTTGCCGCCGGGGCGACCGCCGCGCCGGTGGCCGGCGCGCACCTGACGCCGATCGCGGTGGTCGGCGCCGGGCCGGCGGGCCTGAGCGCCGCCCACCACCTGGCGCGCCGCGGTTACGCGGTGACGGTGTTCGACGAGATGCCCGAGCCGGGCGGGATGCTGCGCTACGGGATCCCGGCCTACCGGCTGCCCCGCCCGGTGATCGACGCCGAGATCGATCTCCTGCGGGCCGTGGGCGTGCGCTTCGCCGGCGGCGTGCGCTTCGGCCGGGACATGGGCGCGACGGGGCTGGCCGACTACGCGGCCACCTTCGTGGCGATCGGCGCGCAGCGATCGAAGCGGTCGCGGATCCCGGGGGACGAGCTCGCCGGCGTGCGCGCGGGCGTGGACTCCCTGCGCGAGGTGAACACGGCGGGGGGCCGGCGCACGTCGGGCCCGGTCGTGGTGATCGGCGGCGGCAACACGGCGCTCGACACGGCACGCGTGCTGCGGCGGCTGGGCGCCGAGCCGACGATCGTCTACCGCCGGTCGCGCGCGGACATGCCGGCGCATCCCGACGAGATCGCCCAGGCCGAGATCGAGGGCATCGCGTTCGTGTTCTACGCCGCGCCGACGGCATTCGTCGGTGAGGACGGCCGGCTGGTGCGCGTCGAGTTCCAGCGGATGCGGCCCGGTGCGCCCGATGCGAGCGGCCGGCCGCGGCCCGAGCCGATCCCGGGCAGCACGTTCGCGCTCGACGCCGGCCAGGCTTACACCGCCATCGGCGAGGACGTGGAGACCGAGGCGCTGGCCGACCTCGTGGCGGCGGCGAACGGCCGGCTGCAGGCCGACCGCTGGGGCCGCACCGGGCGGCGCGCGATCTTCGCGGGCGGCGACGCCGCGACCGGCGCCGGCACGGTAGTCGAGGCCATCGGCTCGGGACGCCGCGCGGCCGAGACGATCGACGGCTACCTGCACGGCCAGGACCCGGTGGAGACCGGACAGGCCGAGCGCGTCGGCCAGTCCGACGTCAACGTCTTCTATTTCGGCCGGGCGGCGCGGGCGCATCCCGGTCTGCTGGAGACCGGCGCGGCGATCACCGGCTTCTCCGAGGTGGTGGGCGATCTGACGTGGGCGGAGGCGATGGCCGAAGCGCGACGGTGCCTCACGTGCGGATCCTGCACCACCTGCGACACCTGCCTGGTGTTCTGTCCGGACGCGGCCATCGAGCGCAACCCGGCGGCGGGCGGCTACACGGTGGACCTCGCGCACTGCAAGGGGTGCGGGATCTGCGTGGAAGAGTGCCCCCGTGGCGCGATGGTCCTCGTGCCCGAGGAGCAGCGATGACGACCAAGGTCATGGAAGGCACGCACGCGATCTCGCACGCGGTGACGCTGAGCCGCGCGCGGGTCATCGCCGCGTATCCCATCACGCCCTCGTCGGGCGTGGTCGAGCTGCTGTCGGAGATGTGCGCCGACGGCCGGCTCGACGCACGCTTCGTGGCCGTGGAGTCGGAGCACTCGGCGCTCGCCACGTGCGCCGGCGCGTCGCAGACGGGCCTGCGGGCGTTCACCGCCACCTCGTCGCACGGCCTGGCCTACATGCACGAGATGCTGCACTGGTGCGCGGGCGCGCGCCTGCCGATCGTGCTGGCCGACGTGAACCGCGCGATGGGCTCCCCCTGGAACATCTTCGCCGATCAGAGCGACAGCCTCTCGCAGCGGGACACGGGCTGGATCCAGTACTACTGCGAGAACAACCAGGAGGTGCTCGACACGATCATCCAGGCCTTCCGCGTGGCCGAGCAGGTGCTGATGCCCGCGATGGTCTGCCTCGACGCGTTCTTCCTGTCGCACACCTCCGAGCCCGTGGCGATCCCGGACCAGAAGCTGGTGGACGCCTTCCTCCCGCCCTTCGCGCCGCCCTACGCGCTCGCGCCGGACGATCCGCGCGCCTTCGGCGGGCTGCCGTCCGGCGACGGCTACATGGAGCTGCGCGCCCGCATGGAGCGCTCCATGCAGGACGCGGTCGGGGCGGCGGAGACGGCCGCGCGCGAGTACGCCGAGATGTTCGGCCGGCACCACCCGATCCTCGAGGAGTACCGCACCGAGGGCGCCGCGCTGCTGCTCGTCACCTCGGGCACGATCGCCGGGACCGCGCGCGCCGTGGTGGACGCGCGCCGCGAGGCGGGCGAGCAGGTCGGCATGGTGAAGATCCGCCTCTTCCGCCCGTTCCCGTTCGCGGCGATTCGCGCCGCCCTCGGCGGCGCGAAGAAGCTGGCCGTCGTCGACCGCAACCTGTCGTTCGGCCACGGCGGCATCATGGCGTCCGAGATTCGCTCGGCGCTGTGCAACCAGCCGTCCGCGCCGATCGTGTTCTCGTACATCGCCGGCCTCGGCGGCCGCGACGTGACGCCCGCGGTGATCGACGACGTCGTCTCGGCCACGCAGGCCGTCGAGCGCCCGGAGAGCGACACGCTGTGGGTGGGACTGAAGGAATGAGCCACGGAATGACCACGGACATCGCCACGGAATGAGCCACGGAAATGGGATACGGAATGGGGCACGGAATGGGACACGGAACGTCCGTGAGCCGTCAGCCGTGAGCCGTAAGCCGTAAGCCGTCATTGAGGCTGTGATGCAACAGGTTCAGTTCGCGATTCCCGAAGACGAGATCCTGGCCCCCGGGCACCTGGGGTGCGCGGGCTGCGGGGCGACGCTCGCGATGCGTCTCGCGCTGAAGGCGCTGGGGCGCCAGACCATCCTGGTGATCCCGGCCTGCTGCTGGTCGATCATCGACGGCATGTCGCCCTACAGTGCGGCCGGCGTGCCCGTGATGCACACGCCGTTCGCTTCGGCCGCGGCGGCGGCGTCGGGCATCCGCGCGGCGCTCGACCTCAAGGGCGACACCGAGACGACCGTGTGCGCGTGGGCCGGCGACGGCGGCACGTTCGACATCGGCATCCAGGCCCTGTCGGCCGCGGCCGAGCGCAACGAGGACATCATCTACATCTGCTACGACAACGAAGCCTACATGAACACCGGCGTGCAGCGCAGCTCGGCCACGCCGCTCGGCGCCTGGACGACGACCACCCCGGCCGCGCACCTGAAGGACAACCCCAAGAAGGACCTGCTGGCGATCATGGCGGCGCACCGCATCCCGTACGTCGCCACGGCGACCGTGGCCTACCCGGACGACCTGCTGGCCAAGGTGGCGCGCGCGAAGCGCACGCGCGGCACGCGGTTCATCCACCTGCTGTCGCCCTGCCCGCCGGGCTGGAAGATCCCGTCCGACCAGTCGATCCACCAGTCGCGCCTGGCCGTGCAGTCGCGCGTCTTCCCGCTCGTCGAGGTCGAGCACGGCGAGACGTGGACACTGTCGCTCGACCCCGAGCCCGTGCCGATCGAGGATTACCTGCGCGCGCAGGGCCGGTTCCGGCACCTGATGGACGACGCAGCCGCCATCGAGCGCGTTCGCGCCGGCGTCGAGGCACGCTGGCGCTCCATCGTCGCCCGCACGCAGCTGAACGGATAGGGTGGCCGGCGGCGGGATCGACACCAGCACCACGGTCCGCGGACCGAGAGTGGCCGCCTGACTTTGTGACCGTGGTCTGCACAGGATCAAGCGGCCACCCACGTCGTGCCGGCCTTCAGCCCCGCCGGGCCCGGCTGAAGCCGGGCACTACGCGAATTCCCAGCCCCCAGCCCCCAGCCCCCAGTCCCGTCAGGATCCCACCCGCTAGTCGAGCCGCTTGCGCGAGCGCGACACGGCGAGCGTCGAGATTGCCAGCCCCCACGCGAGCAGCGCGAGCGCGGACGGCCACAAGGTCGCGAGACCGACGCCCTTCAGGAAGATCCCCCGCACGATCACCAGGTAGTAGCGCAACGGGACGATGTAGGTCGCGTACTGGATGACCTGCGGCATGTTCTCGATCGGAAAGATGAAACCGGACAGGAAGATCATGGGCAGCAGGAAGAAGAAGACGACGACCATCATCGCCTGCTGCTGGGTCCTCGACACGGTCGAGACGAACAGGCCGAGGCCGAGCGTGCTCAGCAGGTAGACGCCACTCAGCAGCAGGAGCTGCAGCAGGCTGCCGCGGAACGGTACCTGGAACCACAGCACGGCGACCGCCACCACCAGCAGCACGTCCACCATGCCGATGAGGGCGTAGGGCAGGAGCTTCCCGACGACGAGCTCCCAGCGGCGGAGCGGCGTCACGCTGAGCTGCTCGAAGGTGCCCAGCTCCTTCTCCCGCACGATCGCCATCGACGTCAGGTTGGCCGTGATGATGAGCAGCAGCAGCGCCAGCACGCCCGGGATCATGAAGTCGCGGCTGTCGAGCTGCGGATTGAACCAGACCCGGATGGCCGGCTGGACCAGCGCCTGGGCCACCCGCTGCCCGCCCGGTCGGGCGGCCACCAGCCGCTGCGCGTAGCCGGCCACCAGGCTCGCGGCGTAGCTGAGCGCCACGGTCGTGGAGCTCGCGTCGCTGCCGTCGGCAACCACCTGCACCGTCGCGCCGGTCGCCGAGTGGAACTCGTCGCCGTACCCCTCGGGAATCGAGAGCGCCATCCATCCGAGCCCGCTCTCCAGGTACGGATCGATCTCGGCGTTGCTCGTGACGACGTCCACCACCGAGAAGTAGGGCGACCCGTCGAACTGGGCGATGAGATCCCGACTCGCCGGCGACCGGTCGCCGTCGGCCACGACGACCGGCACGTTCCAGACGTCGGTGGTCGCGGCGTACCCGAGCACGGTCAGCTGCAGGATCGGCGCGATGATGACGAGGCCGAACAGGCGCGGGTCGCGCCTCAGCTCGATCAGCTCTTTCCGGATGAGAAACAGCGTGCGACGCATGGCAGTGGTCAGCTTCCAGCTATCGGTGATCCGTCGTCATTCGCCATTCGCCATTCGACATTCGCCATTCGACATTCGGAACGCTACCCGTGCTGGCGCGCGAACCGGACCGACGCGAGGCCCAGCACGATCACCGCGTAGATCACCATGGCGCCCATCGGCACGCCGAGCGTGGCGAGCGCCGAGCCCTTCAGCACGATGCCGCGCAGCGCCACCAGGAAATAGCGGGCCGGCACGACGTAGGTGATGATCTGCAGCACCTGCGGCATGCTCGAGATCGGGAAGATGAACCCCGACAGCATCAGCGTCGGCAGGTAGGCCAGGAGCAGGCTCATCTGGAACGCCACCTGCTGCGTCTCCGCCACCGTCGAGACGAAGAGACCGGTGCCGAGCGCGCCGAACAGGAACAACGAGATGACCAGGATGAGTGCGCCCCACGACCCGCGCATCGGGAGGTCGAAGAGCGCCATCGACACGAGGACGATCAGCAGCTCGCCGGCCAGCGACAGGAGGAAGTACGGGATCGACTTCCCCACCACGTACGCCGCCGGGCCCAGCGGCGCCATCCGGATCTGCTCCATCGTTCCGTTCTCCTTCTCGCGCACGATCGACAGCGCCGTCGAGACGACGGCCGTGATCATGGCGATGTAGGCGATGAGACCGGGCACGAGGAAGAGCGCGCTGCGGAGCTCGGAGTTGTACCAGATGCGCGTCTCGAGCGAGAGCGGCGGGGCCACGGTGCTGGCCGCCGACACCGTCGGCCCCGAGACGCTGCCGAGGATGCGCGTGGCGTAGCCCACCACGGTGTTCGCGATGTTGGCGTTGTCGCCGTCGATGATCACCTGTACGGTCGGGCTGTGGGCCTGGCGCAGGCGCCGGCCGAATCCCTCGGGAATCACGAGCGCCGCGCGCACGGCGTTGCGATCCATCAGCGACTCGATTTCGCCCTCGCCGCCGACCCGCGCGGTGAAGTCGAAGTAGCCCGAGTTCACGAACGCCGAGACGACGGCACGGCTCTCGGCGGTGGCGTCGCGATCCTGCACGGCCAGCGTCACGTGCCGCACGTCGAAGTTGAGCGCGTAGCCGTAGAGCACCAGCAGGAACGCCGGGATGAAGAGCAGCATGAAGAGCGTCACCTTGTCCCGGGCGATCTGGCGAAGCTCCTTGCGCGCGACCGCGATCGCTTTTCTCATCGGGCGCCTGCCTTCTCGATCATGTCGAGGAACACGTCCTCGAGCGACGGCGGCACCGTCACCAGCGACTGCACCTGCAGCCCCGCGGCGCGCAGCCGGTCGGCCACGGGCACGTCGGCTGCGCGGGGCGTCTTCAGCACGGCGTGCACGGCCGTGCCGAACAGGCTCGTCTTCTCCACCTCGGGCATCGCGTCGAGGGCCTGCATGGCCGCGACGGGCTGGTCCACGCGGACCTCGACGATCGGCCGATCGGCAAAGACCTGCTTCACCTCGGCCACCGTGCCGATGCCGATGAGGCGTCCGGCGTGCATGATGGCGACCCGTCCGCAGCGCTCGGCCTCGTCCAGGTAGTGCGTGGTCACGAGAATCGTGACGCCCTCGCCGGCCAGCTGATCGATCAGGCGCCAGAACTGCCGCCTGGAGATCGGGTCCACGCCGCCCGTCGGCTCGTCGAGGAAGAGGATGGGCGGCTCGTGCAGGATGGCGCAGCCGAGCGCGAGGCGCTGGCGCCAGCCGCCCGACAGCTGGCGCGTGATCATGGTCTCGCGCCCCTCGAGGCCGGCCATCTCCAGGGCGAAGCGCCGGCGCTCGGCGTAGCGCTCCTCCGACAGGCCGTAGAGGCCGGCGAAGAAGCGAATGTTCTCCTCCACGGTCAGCGACTCGTAGAGCGAGAAGCGCTGGGACATGTAGCCGATGCGGCGCTTCACGCCCTCGGCGTCGCGGCTGACGTCCACGCCGCCGACGAGCGCCGTGCCGCTGGTGGGCCGCAGCAGCCCGCACAGCATGCGGATGGTCGTGGACTTGCCCGCGCCGTTGGCGCCGAGGAAGCCGAAGATCTCGCCCTCGCCGACGCGGAAGCTCACGTCGTCGACCGCGACGAACTTCCCGAACCGGCGCGTCAGGTGCTGCACGTCGATGGCTGGCATGGGGTCACCGTCCCAGCGCGCGCGCGAGCCTCGCGTCAGCCAGCCGGCTGTTGGCGAGGGCACGGGTCAGGTCGAGGCGGGCCACGACGAGCGCGACCTGTGCGTCGAGCACCTCGGTGTTGGTCGCGACGCCCTGGCGGTAGCGCTCGGTCACCACGCGGTGCGCCTCGGTCGCGGCGCGCACGCCCACGTCGGCCGCCTGGATGGCCGCCAGGCTCGACGCGAGGTCGAGACGCCGCTCGCGGACGTCGGTCGCGAGCGTCGTGTCGAACTCGAGCAGCCGCTCGCGGGCGGCGCGCTCGTTGGCGCCCGCCTCGGCGACGGCGGCCGCCACGCGCCCGCCGTCCCAGAGCGACCACGAGACCGAGACGCCGACGTCCCAGGAGCTGTTGAACTCGGCCGCGCGCGGGAAGATGCGCGGGTTGGGCCGCGCGTAGTCCACGCCGCCCGTCACCCCGATCTGCGGCCGGCCCGCCGCCGCCGACGCGTCGCGCGCCGCCGCCGCAGCGTCGATGTGGCGCGCGATCGCCTGCCGGTCCGGACGCGCGGCCTTCGCCTCCTCCACGAGCGCCGGCACCGGCTGGGCCGGCGGCACCGGCGGCGCTCTGCGCCTGGTCGTTGCGTTCGCGCGTCGTGACGCCGCGCGCGAACAGGTCGGCGCTGCGCAGCAGCTCTTTCTGCAACAGGTTCAGCCGGGCCTCGAGTTCGGCCACCTGGGCACGCAGTTCGGCATCGTCCAGCCGGAACAGCAGCCGGCCCGCGGCG
>JAHECP010000223.1 GCA_024641665.1 Acidobacteriota bacterium | reverse complement strand
CCGGCGGCGCCGCCGCCGCGGGCGCGCCGCCGAGCGCGGCGGCGACGATCGCCAGGAAGACCGTCAGTCGCATCCGTCCGTGTCTCCGCCCTTGGTGGTCACCAGGTTCGCGACCCCGCCCCTCATCCGGGCGGCATCGTGAGCCCGTTATCCCGTTTGTGCCGCATAACGGGCCGGCCGCGCACGGCGCGGCCCGCGAGGGAGCGGCGCGGGGTGATGGGGCCCCGCGAACGACCGAGCCGGGGTCCGGGGCGGAGCCCCGGGCTGGTCAAGATCGCCCCGAGGTCGCGAATGGCGTCGAAGAACTGCCCCAGGCGCAGGTTCTCGTTCGGGCCGTGCTGGTTGTTGTCGAAGTTGACGACCGGCATGCCGATCGTCGGGACCTTCAGCACGTCGGTGAACAGGTACATCGGGACGCTGCCGCCGAGCGTGGGAAGCCGCACGGGGGTCGTGCCGGACACGGCGGCGACCGCCGCCACCGCGGCGCGCGCCGTGGGGTCCGAGAGCGGGGTGCGGCCCGCGGGGTAGCCGCCGATGCGCACGAGACGCGCGAGCTTCGGGAACTGGGCGCGCTCCTGGTCGGTCGGCGCGTCGCCGGCAATCAGGTGGTAGCCCTGGGCGCGGACGTGCGCCTCGAGCCGCGCGAACTGCTTCGCGGGGTCGATGGCCTTCACGAAGCGGAGATCCATGCGCGCGGTGGCCGTGGCCGGGATGATCGTGCGGCCCTGGCCGCCCACGGTGCCCGACGCAAGGCCGGAGATGTTGAGCGTCGGCAGGTTGTGCAGGGCCTCGAGCCGCTCGCCCGGCCGCTCGGGCTCGGCGAAGCCGAACCGGCGCATGTAGGCGGCGTCCATGTCGGGGATCTCGGCGATCGCCGCGCGCTCGTCGGCGGTGAGCGGCACCACGTCGTCGTAGAAGCCCTGGATGAGGACGTGGCCGTGGCCGTCCTTCATCGACGCGAGCAGCCGCGAGAGCGCCAGCGCCGGGTTCGGCGCCCAGTTGCCGTAGTTGCCGCTGTGGAGGTCGTGGCGCGCGCCGAACACCGTCAGCTCGGCGCTCATGATGCCGCGCGCGCCGAAGTAGAAGGTGGGGCGGCCGCTCGCGTGCTGCGGGCCGTCCATGATGATCGCCAGGTCGCTGCGGATGCGCGCGGCCTCGTCGCGGAACACGTCGCCGAGCGCGGGCGAGCCCGCTTCCTCGTCGCCCTCGAGGATCACGCGGATGGTGGAGGTGATCGGGCGCCCCGCCGCGCGCGCGGCGTCGAGCGCGGCCAGGAACGCGACGATCGGCCCCTTGTCGTCGGAGGCCGAGCGCGCGTAGAGCCGCCAGTCGCGGTCGATCGGCCCGGACGCCGGCAGCCGCACGACGCGGCCACCGGCCTCGAGCGGCGCGTCGCGGAAGATGGGCTGGAAGGGGCCGGAATCCGACCATTCCGCCGGGTCCACCGGCTGGCCGTCGTAGTGGAAGTAGAACGTGAGCGTGCGGGCGGCGCCCGCCGGACCCTTCAATTCCCCGAGGAGGATCGGCGCGTGCGCCGTCTTCACGAGGCCGGCCGTGAAGCCGCGCTGCTCGAACATGGCCAGCAGCCGTTCGGCGTTGCGCTGGATGTCGGTCCGGTCGGTGGCGACGTTGGGGATCGACAGCAGCTGGACCAGCTCCGCGACCGCGGCGCGCGGCGGGTCGGCCGCGCGCGGCTGGGCGGCGGCGGGCGCCGCGAGCGAGACGAGCAGGACGGGGATGACGAAGCGCATGACGGTCACTCCGAGCCGAGGCATGTCGAGTTGCGCGAACAGTCCAAGGCGCGCACGTGCGCGCCTGCGACGAGCGGAGCGGGGCATTGGGGCCCCCGCGAGCGAGGAGCCGGGGTGTGGGGCGGAGCCCCACGTGAGTTGAACAGGTACATGTCGAACCACTCGAGGTTGTGCTCCATGGCCGCGCGGTTGGCCTTCGGCTTCGTCAGGCCGTGACCGAAGCCCTTGTACACGATCAGGCGCGCGGGGACGCCCCCGTCACGCAGGCCCTGGTACAGCTCGTAGGCATTCGGGATCGGCACGCGCGGGTCGTTCTGGCCGTGCTGGATCTGGGTCGGCGTCTTCGCGTTCTTGATGTAGGTGATGGGCGAGGTGTCGGCGTAGATCTTCGGGTCGTCCCAGGGCGTGGCCTTCAGGTACTGGCGCGTGAACGGATGGATGTCGGTGTTCACGTAGTAGGTCATCCAGTCGGAGATGCCCGCGCCGACCGAGATCGCCTTGAACCGCGCGCTGTCGTGCGTGGTCAGGAAGGCGGAGATGTAGCCGCCCTGGCTCCAGCCCATCGCGCCAACCTTGTCGTTGTCCACGAGCCCCTGCGCCACGAGCGCGTCGATGCCCGAGACGACGTCCCAGGCGTCGCCGATGCCGAGGTTGCGCACGTTGAGCGCGCGAAACTTCGCGCCGTAGCCGGCGCTGCCGCGGTAGTTCGGCTCGAGCACGAGCACGCCGCGCGCGAGCCACAGCGGGATGGGGTAGACCGAATTCATCGAGATGCGGCCGGGGCGCGAGATGCCGGTCGGGCCGCCGTGGATGACCACGAGCAGCGGGTAGCGCCGGCCCGTCTGGAAGCCGGCCGGCTTGTGCAGCACGCCCTCGATGGTCGTGCCGTCCTGGCTCTTCCAGGAGATCACCTCGGAGGTCCCGAGCGTCCAGCCGTCGAGCTGGGCGCCCAGGCGCGTGAGCAGCCGCCCGTTCAGCGAGTCGGCCGGCGCGACCGCCAGCTCGGGGTACGTGCGCGCGTCGCTGTAGATGTAGGCGACGGTCCCGAAGTCGTGCGTGAAGCTGAAGCCGCCGAGGATGGCGCCGTCGGGGCCGAGCCGCGTGAACTGCTTCGTCGCGGGATCGAGACGGAACAGGCTCGACGCCGTGCGCTGGGACGCCGCGAAGAAGATCCCCGGCGGGCCCCAGGCGACGAGCGACGGGTCCTCGTCGAAGGCCGTCGTGAGCACGTCGATCGCGCCGCCCGCCGCGGGAACCGTCGCGATGAGGCCGTTGGTGTAGTAGTAGGACGGGTTCGCCATCGCCGTGTCGAACGCGACGCGCGTGCCGTCGGGCGACCAGGCGGGGTTCGTGTCGGGGCCGTCCTGCGTGACGAGCGGGCGGACCGCGCCGGTCGCGACCGTGACGATCGAGAGGTCGGCCGTGCCGCCGTTCGCCGGGTCGTCGTTCACGCGGTGGTCGAACGCGATCGCCGCGCCGTCGGGCGACCAGTCGAAGCCGCCGACCGTGAACGCCCCCTCGGTCAGACGCCGCGCCTCCTTCGTGGCCACGTCGAGCACCCAGAGGTGCGTCATGCGGTGGTCCTGGTCCACGATCTCGAACTCGCCGTACTTCTTGTTGCGTTCCTTCAGCGCCTCCGGCTCCGGGTCGGTGGCCGTGTAGGCGATCCGGCCGCCGTCCGGCGACCACGCGAAGCGCGCCACGCCCTCTTCCGAGGAGGTCAGCGCCTCCGCTTCGCCCCCGGTCGGGTCGATGCGGTAGACCTGCCGCTTCGCGCCGCGATCGGAGAGGAACGCGAGCCAGCGCCCGTCGGGCGACCACGCCGGCGCGCTGCTCGGCTTCTCGCCGCGCGTGAGCTGTCGCGGCTCGCCGCCGAGCGCCGGCACGAGCCAGATCTGCGTTTCGTACGCGTTGTCGTTCCAGTCGGTCTCCCGCACCGTGTAGGCGACCAGCCGCCCGTCGGGCGAGATGGCCGGCGAGCCGACGCGCTTCAGCGCGAGCAGCTCGTCGATCGTGGGGACGTGCTGCGCCGCCGCCGTGCCGGCGGCGAGCGTCACGATGGTCGCGAAGAAGATCGATCGTGTCCAGGCTGTGCGCATGGCCGTCTTCCGTGGCTCGATCCGTGTTGGGAGTGGCTTCTGTAAGTCGTTGAGTCGTTGAATCTTGTATCGGTCGTTACCGTGGCTGGCGCCGCAGGAAAGTCGCCGAAGTGTTGCCGGTCCCTCACCGCGGCCGCTTCCGGCGCCCGCGAACCTCGTCTAGTATAGAGACTCCAGCTAGGAACAGCAGGCCAAGGTGAGCTTTCGCACCCGACGGAAGAAAGGGGTCAGACCCCATTTTTCTGTCAAAGGGGAGACGCACATGAAGAAGCTGTTGATCTGCATGTCGGCGGCGGCGTTCGTCGTCGCGCTGACGACGCCGATGTTCGCGGCCGAGAAGACCCTGAGCGGCAAGGTGGTCGACGTCACGTGCACGATGAAGGACAAGGCCAACGCCGGTGCGGATCACCTGGCGTGCGCGACGACCTGCGCGAAGAGAGGTCAGCCGGTCGGCATCATGACCGCCGACGGCGCGATCTACACGATCACGGGCGACTACGCGAAGGACAAGAACGCCAAGCTGATCGAGTACCTCGCGAAAGACGTCGAGGCGACGGGCACCGTGATGGACATGAACGGCAAGAAGACGATCGACGTGTCGTCGATCAAGGTCGAAAAGGGGATGTAACTCACGGAATGGCCACGGAATGGCCGCGGAATGACCACGGAAATCGCCACGGAAAGCTAGATCACGACGGGCGGAGGTGGTGTGGGCGTGCGGGTCCCACGCCGCCTCTCCCTTTCCGAACGGACCCGCGTCAGTTCCCGTCAGGTCCTGTAATCTGCGTTGATCCGCACGTACTCCGCGCTCAGGTCACACGTCCAGATCGTCGCGGCGCCGTCGCCGCCGGTGCCGAGGTGCACCTCGATCTCGACCTCGGCCCGCGCGAGGTGTGCGGCCGCGAGCGGCGCCCGATCGTCGTGCGGCACCCCGTCTTTGAACAGCTCGATCCCGCCGACGCGCACCGCCGCGCGCTCGAGCGAGAACGCCACGCCCGCGCGGCCGGTGGCGGCCACCAGCCGGCCCCAGTTCGGGTCGCCGCCGTGCACGGCCGTCTTCACCAGCGGCGAGTTGGCGATCGTCCGCGCCGCCTGACGCGCCTCCGCCGCCGACGCCGCCCCGGTCACGCGCACCGTCACCAGCTTGGTCGCGCCCTCGCCGCCGCGCACGATGGCGATCGCCAGCTCGCGCCCCACCGCGCGGAGCCCCTCGACGAGCGCCGGATACAGGTCGTCGCCGATCTCGACGCCGCTCGCGCCGCTCGCGAGCGCGAACACGGTGTCGTTGGTCGAGCACTCGCCGTCCACGGTAATCGCGTTGAAGGTGTCGGCCACCGCCTCGCCGAGCGCGCGCTGGAGCACGATCGGGTCGGCGCCCGCGTCGGTCGTCAGGACGGCGAGCATGGTGGCGAGGTTCGGCTCGATCATGCCCGAGCCCTTGGCCATGCCGCCGACGGTGAACCGCCCGCGGGCGGTGTCCACCGTCACGGCGCACGCCTTGGCGAACGGATCGGTCGTCCTGATCGCGCGCGCGGCATCCTCGTGTCCCTCCCGGCGCGCGCGTCCGGCGGCCTCGTCGATGCCCCGGCGCACCTTGGCGATGTCGAGCAGGACGCCAATCACGCCCGTGGACGCGACCAGGACCTGCTCGGGAGGGCAGCCGAACCGCGCCGCCGCGTGCGCGGCCATCTCGCGCGCGACCTCGAGGCCGGCGGGCCCCGTGCACGCATTCGCGCAGCCGCTGTTGACAACGACGGCCGACGCCAGGCGACCGCCGCGAGCCAGATGGTCCTTCGACACCAGCACGGGCGCGGCCTGCACCTTGTTGGTGGTGAACACGCCCGCCGCGGCCGCCGGCCGGTTCGCGACGAGCACGGCGAGATCGAGGTTCTGCACCTTGATGCCGCAGTGCACGCCGGCCGCGCGGAAGCCCGCCGGCGCCGTGACGCCGCCGGAGGTCGATGTGATCATGCGCGCGCCTCCCGGGGGGCCTGGGCCGGCGCCTCCGGGCGGCGCCCGACGCGATCGAGCGAGAACGACACCGCGTACTGCCCGCAGTGGCGGAAGAGCGGGCAGGCGTGACAGTCGGTGGCGATCTTCTCCGGCAGCCACACGTGCGGCACGATCGAGAAGCCCTGGCGCACGAAGCTCGCCGGCTGGTGCGTGAACGCGCAGAGCGTGCGGTGACCGTCGGCGCGCGCCCGGCGCTTGAGCGCGTCCACGAGCCGCGAGCCGAGCCCGCGGCCGCGGCAGGCGGCGTCCACGACGAGCGAGCGGATCTCGGCCACCGTGCGGCTGAGCGGCGCCACCTCGCCGCAGCCCAGCACGTTGGCCCCGGCGACGAGCACGAGGAAGCGGCCGGCGTGCGCGACGAGGTCGTCGAGCGACCGCGGCAGCAGGTGTCCCTGCTCGCGGTTCGAGGCCACCAGCGCGTAGATCGCCGGCGCATCGTCGGGCGTGGCCGTCCGGATGGCGACCGGCGAGAGGTCGGCGTGGGTTCCGGCGGCGGGCTCCACCGCCGCGGCGAGGGTCTGGGTGACGCTCATGAGGCGCTCCTGGCGAGGACGTCGGTGAGCGCCGCGTCGAGGCGCTCGAGGCCCTGATCGATTTCCGCCTCCGTGATGGTGAGCGGTGGCAGCAGGCGGACGACCGATCCCGCCGTCCGGTTGACCAGCACGCCGCGCGCGAGCGCGGTCTCCACCACCGGGCCGGCGTCGCGGTCGAGCACCACGCCGCGCATCAGGCCGGCGCCGCGCACCTCGACGACTTCGGGGTGAGCGGCAGCGAGGCGGCGGAGGCCGCGCTTGAGGTGCGCGCCCGCCTCGCGCACGTGCTCGAGCAGGCCGCGGTCCACGAGCTCCTCCAGGAACACGAGTGCCGCGCGGCACGCGAGCAGGTTGCCGCCGTAGGTGGTGCCGTGGTCGCCGGGCGCGACGGCCGCCGCCACGTCGTGGCTGACGAGCGCGGCGCCGACCGGCACGCCGCCGCCGAGCGCCTTGCCGAGCGCCACGAGATCCGGCTTCAGGCCGAGCGTGTCGGAGTGCAAGACGGCGCCGGTCCGGCCCAGCCCGCACTGCACCTCGTCGGCGACGAGCAGGGCGCCCGTGCGGGCGCACGCCTCACGGACGGCCGCCGCGAAGGCGGACGGGATCGGGCGCACGCCGCCCTCGCCCTGGATCGGCTCGAGGACGATCGCCGCCGTCGCGGACGTGACGGCCGCGTCGAGGTCCGCGGGCCGGTCGGGCGAAACCCACGTGACGCCCGGCACGAGCGGCGCGAACGGCGCGCGGTAGTGTTCGTCCCAGGTGGCCGACAACGCGCCGAACGTCCGGCCGTGGAACGCGTGCTCGAGCGCCACCAGGCCCGGCCGCGGCTCGCCGCGCGCGTGCCAGTAGCGGCGCGCGAACTTGAGGCACGCCTCGTTGGCCTCGGTGCCGCTGTTGCAGAAGAACACGCGCTCGAGGCCGGACAGGGCCGCGAGGCGCGCGGCCAGCGGCGCCTGGAGCGGGTGGTGGTAGAGGTTCGACGTGTGCAGCAGCGTGGACGCCTGGTCCGCGATCGCCCTTGCGAGACGCGGGTGAGCGTGGCCGAGTGAGGCGACGCCGATGCCCGACAGGAGGTCGAGGTAGCCGCGGCCGGCGGTGTCGAACAGCCAGACGCCGTCGCCCCGCTCGAACGTGACGGGCGCGCGGCGGTAGGTCTGCAGCACGTGGGCGGCGTCGAGCGCCTGGACGTCGTTCGTTCGATCGATCATGCGTATCACCGGAGGCCGGAGGCCAGGGCCCGGTCGGCCCGTGTCAGCCGGGCCGACCGCCTCCGCCAAGGCTACGGCGGTCCGCCGAAGCTTCACGCGAAGGCGGAAGCCCGGCACTACGAACGAGGCGCGGTCAGCACGCGCGTGCCGGGCGCGCGCTCGACGGGGCCCGGCCCGCGTCCGTCCACGACGCGGACGTCGGCGACGCCGCCGGCGGCGGCGTGCCGGCACGCATCGAGCTTGGCGATCATGCCCGCGTTCGCCTGGCCGCTCGCGACCAGCCGGTCGATCGCCGCCGAATCGACGAAGTCGAGCGTCCGGCCGTCCGCGTCGAGCACGCCCGGCGTGCCGCTCGCCACCACGAGGCGGCGCGCGCCGAGCGCGGTCGCGAGGTGCGCGGCCCAGCTGTCCGCG
>JAHECP010000222.1 GCA_024641665.1 Acidobacteriota bacterium | reverse complement strand
CGTCATGCCCGGCTTGGCGCCCGCGACCAGCCACGCCGCGACCCGCGTGGCCGCCATCACCACGCGCGGCGCCAGCCCGTGCGCGACCGCCGATCGTCCCAGCGCGAGGCCGATCGCCCGCGCGTCGCCGAAGAGCCGCGTCAGCCCGCTTGCGTCGAGCAACACTACGCGCTCGCCGCGCGCCTCGATCCGCGCCGAAAAGCCGCGCGCCACCTCGACGAGCGCGTCGGGCGGCACCGGCTGCGACACGAAGAGACAGGCGTAGAGCGGACGCATGGCGTCACCCCGCCCGCCTCGCCTGCACGGCGCGGGGCTGAAGGGCGAGGCCGCGGAACAGGCGGGCGCGGCCGCCCGCCCCCGACCATCGGCTCGCGCCGCCAGCCGCGAGCGTCACCGTCACGCCGCCGGCGCTCGGCGCGAGCGGCCGCTCGCCGATCAGCACGCACGCCGTCCGGCTGCCCTCCACCAGGCGGGCCAGGCGCAGCCAGGTGGTGAAGGGATACGCGCGCAGGAGCCGATCCGGCACGTCGGCGAGGTCCAGCGCCACGACGCCGAAGCCGCCGGCCTGCAGCGCCAGGGCGGCCGCCTTCAGCGCGCGATCGACCTGCCGTTCCAGTGTGGCCTGCCGACTGTCCGCCGACGTCACCGGTCCGCCCCGGATCCAGAGCAGCCTCGACGTGTCGAGCCCGAACGGGGCGGCCGACGCGGGATCGAACGTATCGCGCGCGTCGACGAGCGCCGCCAGCTCGCCGTCGGCCGTGACGTTCGCCAGCAGCTGGATCAGCAGGCTGCGGCGCCCCGACGAGGGCGGCCCGGCGAGCGAGGACACGTGGCCGCGCGGCACGCCGCCGCCCAGCTGCGCATCGAGCGCGGCGAGGCCGGTCGCGACCGGCGGCGCCCCCGGCGCAGCCAGCCAGGGCCGGGCGCTCGTGAGCGTGCCGTCCAGCTTGCGGGCTCGAAGCAGCAACTCGAGGTCGGCGCGCGCGAGTGAGGCCATGGTCGAACGCTCCTTTTGTATTTCGCTTTTTGTTCGCCTTGGCGAGTATAGACGAAGTCTCTGAAACGGATCAAGAGCCAGTAAGATGTTGATTGTGAATGGCTTACGGCTCAGGGCTCACGGCTCACGGGCCGGCCTGAAGGCCGGCACTACATACGTCCCTGAGCCGTGAGCCGTAAGTCGTGAGTCGTGAGTCGTAAGCCGGGTAGTGGGTCAATTTGAAATCACCTCCCCCTTGACGAAACAGCCCTGCCCGTGCGACCGTGGGCTATGCCTAAGCGGATTAGAAAGCCCAGGCTCGATACCGTTCAGAATGCCCGCCGCGTCGTTTTGGCCTCCACAGGGGACACCGCGTCCGCTCCCGCCTCCAGCCCGTCCGTGATCTCCCAGGTTATGGCCGAAATGGGCCGGAAGGGCGGTCGGATCGGCGGCAAACGGCGCCTGGAGACCCTGTCGGACCGGCGCCGGAAGCAGATTGCCCGGAACGCCGCTAAGGCCCGCTGGGCGAAGCACAAGAAACCCGCCGCCTAGTCCGATTTTCCTAGGCCCCTGTCGCTTTCCGCTTGACATGCTAAAGCGGTATAGTATGATGGGGGCATGAACCGGCTCACCACAGACAAGCGCGTTGCCGTCATTTCGGCCCTGGTGGAAGGCTGCTCGGTCCGTTCCACGTCCCGCCTGACCGGGGTCGCCAAGGGCACCATCCTCCGGCTGCTCGCCGATGTCGGTCGGGCGTGCGCCGCCTACCAGGACGCCGCGATCCGCAACGTCTCGGCCCACCGCGTCCAGATCGATGAGATCTGGTCCTTCGTGGGCTGCAAACAGAAGAACGTCACGCCCAAGATTGCGGCCGAGACCCCCAGGGCCGGCGATGTCTGGACGTTCGTGGCCATCGAAGCCCAGAGCAAGCTCGTCCTGAGTTGGCTCGTCGGCCGCCGGGACGCGGGCTGCGCCACCGAGTTCTTGCAGAATGTCGCGGGCCGGTTGTCGAACCGGATTCAACTGACCACGGACGGCCACAAGATGTACTTGTCGGCGGTCGAGGATGCCTTCGGCGGCGACATCGATTACGCCATGCTTCAGAAGCTCTACGGCTCCGACCCGGCCGGCGAGAAGCGGTACAGCCCCGCGCAGTGTTTCGGTTGCTTCAGCGAGACGATTGTCGGCGCGCCCGATCCGAAGCACGTCTCCACCAGCTACATCGAGCGGCAGAACCTTACGATGCGCATGAACATGCGCCGGTTCACCCGTCTGACGAACGCTTTCAGTAAGAAAATCGAGAATCATGCCCACGCCGTCGCCCTGTTCTACATGCACTACAACTTCTGCCGAATTCATCAGACCTTGCGCGTTACCCCGGCAATGGAAGCCGGACTAACGACACATGTCTGGTCAATTAGGGACATTGTTGAACTCACCGATCCTGCGTTATTGAAAGCGGCCTAATCACTGGGCTTGTTCTTTTCGGTCGCCACGCGTGTTCGACGTTTGTCCTCGGTTCCCGGCGCTAGCACTCGTACCATGGTTCCGTTTGCAACATCAGATACCTCGAAGTACATTTCGCTATTCCTGATCAGCTTGGCAAACTCAAGGTCCGTGATGTCGTTCCAGAAGGCAGGGAAAGGCTCTGGCGATTCTCTGCGCCGGAAGTTGAAAAGCAGATAACCTGGACCGATAGCGCGCTTGCTCTGAATGTTCATTAAAGAGGGCGACGGCAAAAAGGGAACGTTCGCGCAGACGTATGATACTGGTGTTGACTCAGGGGTTGCGGCGATACGAAAAATGGTCGAACCACCACTCGGCAAAAGCAAGGGCGCTCGCATCTCAATCTGGATCGCCGCGTCAGTTAGGTTCCGATTGACAAGCCTTTCAACTACAGCCGCAACCATGACACCATCGAGCCCTTGCTTACTGTGAAAGAATTCCAAACTGGACACGTCTAATTCAACGCCAAGATTCTGCGCCTTAATCCGCGTCAACGTCTCCTTCAGATCGGCGATCTTCTTCTCCCACTGGCCCGCGCTTCGAATCCAGACTCTCTGGCAATGCCAGTACACCAGCAGGCATGTGGCGACCATGACGAGAACACCCACGATGCCGAGTTGCCACTTTTCCGCCTCACTCCACCATAGCCATGCGGCGTACAACCAGCCAAAGAGCGTCATGATGCCCTCCAAAGCAGAGCGCCATGGAGAGCCGGAAAGATCCGCCTTGAAGCCTTTAGCGAAATCTCTCTCTTCGGCCATATACGAGACAGCCTACCACATGCTAAAGCGGACTGGCACGATTTGTGCCCAGAGGCGCCGGGGCAGGGATCGCCCCTCATTGGGGCCCCCGAAGGGCCGGCGGGCCAAACTGACCCACTACCGTAAGCCGTGAGCCGTGAGCCCTGAGCCCTGAGCCGTGTACAATGGCAGGATTCTGTTTCACGTTGCGCGCGTCGCCGTCACGTAGAAGGCCGGGGCTCCGTTTGTCCGACCCAGTCAACACCGCCGACGTCCAGGCTCCCCCGCTCGCGCCCGCCATCCTGCTCCGGGTGGCGAAAGCCTTTACCTACCGGGACTTCCGCGTCCTCTGGTTCGGCGCGTTCACGTCCACGATCGGCACCTGGATGCAGAACGTGGCCCAGCGCTGGCTGATCTTCAGCCTGACGGGCTCGGCGTTCTACCTCGGGCTCGACGACTTCCTGGCCCAGCTCCCGATCCTGCTGTTCACGATGATCGGCGGCGTCATCGCGGACCGGCACGATCGCCGGCGCCTGCTCATCGGCTCGCAGTGCGTGCAGATGACGTCGGCCTTCATTCTCATGACGCTGGTCCTCACCGGCGTCGTCCGGATCCGGCACATCCTGGCGCTGTCGTTCCTCACCGGCCTCGGCATGGCGTTCGGCGGCCCCGCCTACCAGTCGCTGCTGCCGTCGCTCGTGCCGCGCACGGATCTGCCGAACGCCATCGCGCTCAACTCGATCCAGTTCAACCTGGCGCGCGTGGTCGGCCCGCTGCTCGCCGGCGTCGCGCTCGCGGCGTGGGGCACGGCCGCCTGCTTCGGCCTGAACGGCGCGTCGTTCGTGGTGGTCATCGTGGCCATCCTGTCGCTCCACGTGCGGCACACGCCGCCGGCCACGCGCAACCCGCTGATGGCGGAGCTGCGCGGCGGCCTCGTGTACATGCGCGGCGACCGTGCGCTCATGGCGCTCACCGCGCTCGCCTTCGTGAGCACGTTCCTCGGGCTGCCGCTGCTCACGCTGCTGCCGGTCTTCGTGCAGAACGTCTTTCACGAGGCCGCGAGCCAGTACGCCGTGATGCTCGCGTTCTCGGGGGCGGGCGCGGTGCTGGGCGCGCTGGTCGTGGCGTGGCTCGGCAAGTTCCGGGGCATGGGCCCGGCGCTGCTCGCGGTGCAGATCGTCTTCGGCCTGCTCGTCGCCGGCTTCGCCGTGTCGAAGGTGCTGTGGATCAGCTACACGCTGCTCTTCCTGGGCGGCGCCGCGCTCATCGTGATGTTCTCCCTCATCTCGTCGCTCGTACAGCTGCTCGCGCCGGACGAGATGCGGGGCCGCGTGCTGAGCATCTACATGATGGCATTCCGCGGCGGCATGCCGCTCGGCAGCCTCGCGGCCGGCTACGCCGCCAGCCTCACCTCGGCGCCCCTGGCGCTCGGCGTCGACGGCCTGCTGCTCGCCGGCGTCGGCGGCTATTTCCTGATGTTCCAGCGGACGCGGCTGGGAGAGGTCTGACGGGACTGGGGACTGGCTTACGGCCCAGGGCTCACGGCTCACGGCGTGTGGGGACGAGCAGCGGTTTCAGCCTGACGGTCCACTCCACGGGCATCTTCTCCGGCAGAAAGCACACCTTGTCGTCGCAGGCCTGGTACTGCAGCGTCCCCTTGATGGTGAGCGTGGCGCCCGCCTCCGCCGACCGGGCGCGGATCTCCCGCGAGAGCGACACGGTCAGCTCCTGCACCAGCCGGAACGGCTTCGAGTACACCTTCACGTGCTCGTCGAGCGGCTTGAAGTAGTACTCCTCGGCCGTCGGGTACTCGAGCGGGTGCGTGGTGTACGCCGGGTCCGCATCCAGGGTGACCTTGACCGGCAGGTATCCCTCCTGCCCGGACGCGTACACGTGCGTCTTGCCTTTCGGGACGATGTCGAAGACGACCGAGAAGCGCTCGCCGGGGGCGAGGACCTCGTCGCTCGGCCAGGTGCGCACGGCCAGGTGCGGCGGCGTGATCTCGTGAGCCACCCGGCCGGCCGGGCCGGGTCCGCCGAGCCGCACCAGGATGTCCGACGCCGTGAAGCGCTGCTGGTAGGCCTGCTCGAAGAAGCGGGCGGTCACCCGGCCCTTCGGGTCGAGGATGAACGTGCCCGGATACGGGATGCCGGCCTGCGCGCCCGTGGCGGACGCGTTGAGGATGCCGTAGCGCTCGATGACCGCCGACCCGACGTCGGAGAGCAGCGGAAAGGTGATGCGGTGCTGGTCGGCGAAGGCGGCCAGCACGTCGGGCGGCTCGTAGAGCACGACGGCCAGCCCCAGCCCCTGCGCCCGAATCGTCGCCACCCGGCCTTGCAGCTCCACGAGCTGCGTGCGGCAGTAGGGTCACCAGCCGGTCGCGCGGGCGAAGACCAGCATGAGGCCCTTCGGCCCCATGAGCGAATCGAGCGTATGCGTCCGGCCGCGCTGGTCGGGCAGCGTGAAGCCGGGCACGGTCTCCCCCACTTGCGGTCCGAGCCGAGTCGGGTCCACCGTCCCGGGCGCTGACTGGGCGAGCGCGGCCGCCGCGGCGAGCGCGGCCGAGCCGAGCATCGAGACGACGAGCATTCTGATCATCACGCCCCATAGGATGCTGTGAGCGGCGGCGAGGTTCCCTGACCCCTGACCCCTGACCCCTGACCCCTGACCCCTGACCCCTGGCCTCCGGCCCCGGCCCCCGGCCTCTGTTGTGCCGCGGTCCCCCTGTCCGTACAATCTGGCGCGGAGGTCACACGCATGCTGGCAGCGTCCCCCCGCCTCGGCCGTCCTCGTCGCTCCGCTCCGTCCCGCGCGGCGCGCGCGTGGACACTCGCCGCCGCCGGGCTCTGGCTCGTGACGGCCGCACCCGCCGGCGCGCAGTCGGCGTTCACGATCGGGCCGGTGACGGCCCAACCCGGCACGGTGGCCTCCGGCACGCTGGCGGTGCCGCCGGGCGCCGGCGACGCGGGCACCACGATTCCCATCTCGATCGTGCAGGGCGCGCGGCCGGGCCCGGTGCTCGCGCTGACGGCGGGCGTGCACGGCATGGAGTACCCGCCCATTCTCGCGCTGCAGCGGTTGCGCCGCACGCTCGACCCGCGCACGCTGTCGGGCACCGTCGTGATGGTGCACGTCGCGAACATGCCGTCGTTTCTGGGGCGGACGATCTACTACTCCCCCGTGGACGGCAAGAACCTGAACCGCGTGTTCCCGGGCCGGCCCGACGGCACGCTGTCGGAGCGCATCGCCGACGTGCTGACGCGCGAGGTGATCGCGCGCGCGACGGCCGTGGTGGATCTGCACTGCGGCGACGGCAACGAGGACCTCCGCCCCTACGCGTACTGGATCACCACGGGCGCGCCCGAGGTGGCGGAGCAGGGTCGCCGGCTGGCGCTGGCCTTCGGCTTCGACCACATCGTGGTCGACGGTTCGCGCCCGGCCGACCCGTCCGCCTCGCTGTATCTCTCCAACACGGCCGTGACGCGCGGGAAGCCGGCGCTCACGATCGAGTCGGGCGGCCTCGGCCGCACCGACGAGGCCTCCATCGCGCGCATCGAGCGCGGCGTCGCCGGCGTGCTGAAGGCGCTGGGCATGCGGAGCGACGGTCCCGATCCGGTCGAGCACCCGCTCTGGCTCGACCCGAGCCGGGTGCTGACCGCGGGGGCCACCGGCCTGTTCGCGGCCGAGGTGGCGACGGGGACGACGGTCGCCGACGGCACGGTGATCGGCCGCATCACCGACTTCCACGGCAATCTGTTGGAGATCATCCGCGCGCCGTTCGCCGGGGAGGTTCTCTACGTGCTCGGCACGCCGCCCATCAGTCGCGGCGAGCCGGTCGCGTTCGTGGCGCAGGTCAAGAAGAACTGAAGGGTGATGGCTCAGGGCTCAGGACTCACGGCTCAGGGGCGTCACGCCGTCACGCGTGAGCCGTGAGCCTCGAGCCGGCGTGAGTCGTGAGCCGCGAGCCGAGAGCCGTGACATGATCGTCCGTCCCGACATCCATCACCTGCTGCTCGTCACGCAGCCCGACCACGCCGCGCTCGCCGGCGCCGTCATGGACGCGTGGCGCGCCGACGGGCTGCCGGATCACCCGTGGCGGGAGACGATCCTCCTGGCGACCCGCGAGCACGACGGCGGCTGGCTCGAGCCGGACGCCGCGCCGCTCGTGGACCCGGCGTCGGGCGCGCCGTACGACTTCCTGGAGGCGCCGATCTGCGTGCGCCAGAGCGTCTGGCCGCGCGGTGTCGCGCGTCTGGCCGACGCACACCCGTACGCGGCGGCGCTCGTGGCCCGCCACGCGCTGAACGTCTACCGGCGGCATCGCGACAGCGCCGACTGGAATGGCTTCTTCGCGACGATGGAGCGGGCCGAGGCGGACGCGCTCGAGCGCGCGCCCGAGGACGAGCGGGCGGGCTGGCCGGCCGACTACCGCTTTCTGTTCGTCGGGGATCTGGTCTCGCTCGTCTTCTGCAACGGCTGGACGCAGCCGTTCGAGGCCGAAGGCTATCGCATTATACTGACGCAGGCCGGCATCCACGTGACGCCCGACCCGTTCGGCGGGCAGGCCGTATCCCTCGCCGTGACGGCCCGCCGCATTCCGGCGCGTCCCTACGGCTCGGATGCGGATCTCCGCGCGGCGCTCGCCGCGGCGCCGACCCTGACGCTGCAGGGCGTGGCGCGCGGCTAGTGTAGTGAGTCACAAATACGTGGAACAATTCGCGGTCTCGAATCGTCCGTGGTGTACAAGAAGGAGGACACCACATGCGACGAGGCCGGCCAGTTACCCGCATCGTGTTGAGCCCGA
>JAHECP010000221.1 GCA_024641665.1 Acidobacteriota bacterium | reverse complement strand
AGGATAATCTGGGGCGAGACGTGACACTACATGTCGCGCGCGGCACCCGCGGATCACGTGAAAACATTAGCCATTCTGCAGGACACCAGGTCTTTCAGCCCGCAAAGTGTTCAAGATGGGTCATACGTGCGTTTGCGCTTGTCCTTCAGCAGGTGGCGCTCTGGCGACGCATAGCCATGCAGGCCCCAGAGGAATACGAACGAAGGGACCGCTTCCTGCGTCAGCTCGAGGTCATTGCCAGGGAGGCTGTGGGAATCTCCTGAGGGACTGAGCCTGGGTCAAGGGACTGCCGATGCCCTTGACTTCGATCCAGGGCCGCCGGATTCTGTGTACGCGATAATCGTGTCGAGGGGCTGGCGGACCAGAACAGTGTATGCTGATGCGAACAAGGTAGCGGCAATATGGCTCGACCGACCGAAGTGAAAGCCCTCCCGCACTTCAGGGTCTGGCTCCGATATGACGACGGAACGGCGGGGGAAGTCGACCTCTCCGATCTAGCCGGCCGCGGTGTGTTCAAGGCGTGGGACGATCCCGCCTGCTTCAACGCCGTTCGACTGAGCGCTCGCGGAGCGATCGAGTGGGGACCCGACATCGACATTTGCCCTGACGCCATGTACTTGCGGCTCACGGGCAAGTCGCCCGAAGACATCTTTCCACGCCTCAAGTCGGTTCGGGTCGATGCCTGAGATCTGCCGCTTCTACGGCATCGTCATCAGGATGTACTCCGCGGACCGTGCGCCACCGCACTTCCACGCGGAGTATGCGGAGGACGAGGCACGAATCGCGATCGACAGTCTGGCTGTCATTTCGGGGCGGTTACCTGCGCGGGCCATGGGACTGGTGGCCGAATGGGCCACGCTTCATCAACAGGAGCTGGCGACGCTCTGGGAGAAGGCGAAGCGCCTGGAACCACTTCACCGACTCGATCCACTGCCATAGACCGCCTGGGCCCGTGCTCGGTCGATGATGCCGTAAGGGCGAGGCGCCGCCTCGCCCCTACGCCTGCAGGATGCGCTTGAGCGTCGCGGTATCCAGGTTGCCGCCGCTCATGACACACACGACGGTCTTCCCGCGGAGGCGGTCGGCGAGCTTGCGGGCGGCGGCGAGCGGCGCCGCCCCCGCCCCTTCCGCCAGGTTGTGCGTCGTCCGCAGGGCCAGGCGCACGCCGTCGGCCAGCTCCTCCTCGTCGAGCGTGACGATGTCGGTGAGGCCCCGCTTCAGGATGCCGAACGGCAGGTCGAAGGTCACGCGGGTGGCCACGCCCTCGGCGAAGGTGTCGGCGCGCTCGCCCACCACGCGCGCCGGTCCGCGCCACGAGCGCGCAAACGCGTCGGCCCGCGCCGCCTGAACGCCGATCACCTCGGCGCGCGCGCCGAGGCCGTCGCGGACGGTGACCACCCCGCTCGCGCCGCTGCCGCCCCCGATGGGCACGATCACGACGTCGGCGTCGGGCAGGTCCTCGAAGATCTCCAGCGCGTAGGTGGCGACGCCGGCGATGAGCAGCGGCTCGTTCGCCGAGTGCACGTAGCGCAGCCCCCGCTCGGACGCCAGGGTCTCGACCTTCTCGCGCGCCTCGTCGAAGTCCTGCCCGTGTTCCTCGACCGTGGCGCCGAACGCGCGCATGGCGGCGTTCTTCTCGGGGTTGTTGCCGCGCGGCACCAGGATCGTGCACGGCACGCCCGCGCGGCGGCAGGCGAACGCGATCGACTGCCCGTGGTTGCCCGTGGAGGCCGTGATCACGCCCCGCGCGCGCTGGGCCTCGTCGAGCGAGGCCAGCAGGTTGATCCCGCCGCGCACCTTGAAGGCGCACGTTGGGTTGTGGTTCTCGTGCTTGACCCGCACGTCGAGGCCGAGCTCGGCCGCGAGCAGCGGATGGTCGAGGAGCGGCGTCGGACGGAGCACGCCGTGGAGGCGCTTGCGGGCGAGGAACACGTCGCGGAGCGTGGGAGGTGATGTGCTCATTCTCGTGCCTGTTCTCGAACGACCGTCACTCCGAGGTCCGGGCGGTCGGTGATGAGCGCGTCGACGCCCCAGGCGAGCAGGCGGCGCATGTCCGCCTCGTCGTTCACCGTCCAGACCTGCACGACGACGCCGGCCCGGTGGGCGGCGCGCACGAACCGGGGCGAGACGACGCGGAGCCAGCCGGATCGCTCGGGGACCTGGAACGTACGGTAGGGCGCGCGGCGGATCGGCCAGCCGATCCACGACCCGTAGAGCGCCAGACGGACCTCCTCGCGCGCCGCGCTCGACGGGACGTCGGGGACGAGCGCGCGCACGACGCGCTGCACGCGGCGGTGGAACGAGCCCAGGGCGACGACGCCGCCGGCGCGAGCCGCGACCACGTCGCGGACGGTGGCCTCGGCCAGGGCCTCGCTGTCCGCCTTCATCTCGACGATCATCGGCACGCCCGGGTAGCGGGCGAGCACCTCGGCGAGGCGCGGCACCCCGAGGCCGCGGCCGCGGAACGGGAAGCCGGCGGCGGCGCCGAACCGGGCGCCGGCATCGAGACGGGTCAGGTCGGCGGCGGCGAGCGCGGCGAGGGGCCCACGCCCGCTGGTCGTGCGATCCACCGTGGCGTCGTGGTGGACGACCGCCTGACCGTCGCGCGACAGGCGGACGTCCAGCTCGAGGCCGTCCGCGCCCGTCTCGAGGGCGTGATCGAACGCGGCGAGGGTGTTCTCGGGCCGAAGCGCCGCGCCGCCGCGGTGCGCGAACACCAGCGCGCGGTCGTTGCGCAGGACGGGGTGCGCCATCTCAACCAGGGCTCTATCTTGCCACAGCGGGGCGCGGGCGGCTCCGCGGTCCCGTCCGGGCGCCCGCCCGAAGGCGCGTGCTAGAATTGGGCAAATGGCACTCCCAACCACGATTGGTGAGCTCCGCCGCGCGGTGGAGGCGGGCAAGGTGCCCCGCCGGCGCGTGCGCGACGAAATCCGAGACAACCTGGTCCGCCGCCTGCAGGCCGGCGACACGCTCTTTCCCGGCATCGTCGGCTACGACGACACCGTCATCCCGCAGATCGTCAACGCGATCCTGTCGCGCCACAACTTCATCCTGCTCGGGCTGCGCGGGCAGGCGAAGAGCCGCATCCTGCGCTCGCTGGCGTCGCTGCTCGACGAGCGCCTCCCGGTCGTGCCGGGCTGCGAGATCCACGACGACCCGCTGGCGCCGATCTGCGCCGCCTGCCGGGCGAAGGTGCGCGAGGCGGGCGACGCGATGCCGATCGGGTGGCTGGGCCGCGACGCGCGCTACGTCGAGAAGCTGGCGACGCCCGACGTCACGATCGCGGACATGGTGGGCGACGTGGACCCGATCAAGGCCGCGCGCGACGGGCACCAGCTCTCCGACGAGCTGACGATGCACTACGGCCTGCTGCCGCGCGCGAACCGCGGCATCTTCGCAATCAACGAGCTGCCGGACCTGGCGGGCAAGATCCAGGTGGGGCTCTTCAACATCCTCCAGGAGGGCGACGTCCAGATCAAGGGCTACCCGGTGCGGCTGCCGCTCGACGTGCTGCTAGTCTTCAGCGCCAACCCCGAGGACTACACGGCGCGCGGCAAGATCATCACGCCGCTCAAGGACCGCATCGGCTCCGAGATCCGGACGCACTATCCGCGGACGCGGCACCACGGTCTGGCCATTACCGCGCAGGAGGCCTGGACCGAGCGACGCCACCGCGCGCACCCGGTGGACCTCCAGATCCCGAACTTCGTGCGCGAGGTCGTCGAAGAGATCGCGTTCGAGGCCCGGCGCGACCAGAAGATCGACAAGCGCTCGGGCGTGAGCCAGCGCCTGCCGATCTCCTGCCTGGAGAACACCGTCTCGAACGCCGAGCGGCGTGCGCTCGTCTGCCAGGAGGAGCTGGCCGTGCCGCGCGTGACCGACATCTACGCCGCGCTGCCGTCGATCACGGGCAAACTCGAGCTGGAGTACGAGGGCGAGCTGAAGGGCGCCGATACCGTCGCGCGCGAGATCATCCGCGTCGCGGTAGCGAACGTGTTCGACGGCTACAGCCAAGGCGCCGACCTGCGGCAGGTGATCGACTGGTTCGAGCTGGGCGGCACGCTGCAGAACGACGACAGCTCGCCCGCCAGCGATCTGATCGAGCGCGCGGCGGCGGTACAGGGGCTCCTCGAGCTGACCGCGCTCGCGGGCGTCGCGCCCGACGCCCCCGCGCCCCTCGTCGCGTCCGCCATCGACTTCGTGCTCGAGGGGCTGTTCGCGCTGAAGAAGATCAGCCGGTCCGACGAGTGGACGTACCAGGCCACCGAGCACCCGCGACCCCGGGGCCGGACGCTCGAAGCCGACGCGCCGCTCGACGATCCGCGCGCGTTCCCTGGCAAGAAGAAGTACTACAACTAGCCCGAGCCCCGGCACGTATGCGCTACAAGTACACGCGCTTCACCGGCGAGGATCTGGAGGGGATCGACCTCGAGGAGCTGCTGTCGAAGCTCTCGGACCTCCTGCTGTCGAGCGGGTTCGACAATCCGTACTGGTCCGAGTTCGGCGACGAGGCGGATCACACGCTCCAGTCGCTCCACGACGCCATCCTCGACGCGCTGCTGAACGGCGGCCTGCTCTCCGACGAGGCGCTCGAGCGGCTGATGGGCGACCCGGCCGACGCGGACCAGGACGACGCGCGCTCCCAGCTCGAGCAGCTCGTGCAGCAGATCATCGAGCGCCTGATGCAGGAGGGGTACGTCACGGCTCAGCCCGACCTCGAGGGCGAGCGGGAGCAGCGTGAGCGCGCGGCCGGACAGGGCCAGGGGCCCGACTCCAGCGTGCGGTTCGAGATCACCGACAAGGGACTGGACTTCCTCGGCTACCGCGCCCTGCACGACCTGCTGGGCACGGTCGGCAAGAGCTCCTTCGGCCGCCACGACACGCGCGATCTCGCGACCGGCATCGAGTCGAGCGGCGCGGCCAAGCCCTACGAGTTCGGCGACACGCTCAACATCGACCCGAGCGGGACGATCCTGAACGCCGTGCGGCGCGCGGGTCTCGAGTCGGGCGCGCGCGGTCCGGACGAGCCGGCCATCGACGTGCAATACGAGGACCTCATGGTGGCCCAGGGCGAGTACCAGTCGTCGTGCGCCACCGTGCTCATGCTGGACTGCAGCCACAGCATGATCCTCTACGGCGAGGACCGGTTCACGCCGGCCAAGCGCGTCGCGCTGGCGCTCGCCAACCTGATCCGCACCGAGTATCCCGGCGACGCACTGCAGGTCGTGCTCTTCCACGACTCGGCGGAGGAGATCCCGCTGTCGCAGCTCGCGCGCGTGCGCGTCGGCCCGTACTACACCAACACCCGGGAGGGGCTGCGCCTGGCGCGCCGCCTGCTCGAGCGCCAGCGGAAGGACATGCGCCAGATCGTGATGATCACCGACGGCAAGCCGTCGGCGCTCACCCAGCCGGACGGCCACATCTACCGCAACGCCTTCGGGCTCGACCCGTTCATCGTCGCGGAGACGTTCACCGAGGTGAACAAGTGCCGGAAGGCGGGCATCCTGATCAACACGTTCATGCTGGCCCGGGACCACGACCTGGTGAGCTTCGTGCGGCGGGTGTCCGAAATCTGCCGTGGCAAGGCGTACTTCACGACGCCGTACACGCTGGGCCAGTACGTCCTGATGGACTACATGACGCGGAAGACGCGGACGGTCCACTGACGCCATGCTGCCTGCCGTCATCCCGATCTTCCCGCTGCCGAACGCGGTGCTCTTCCCGAGCGTGTTCCTCCCGCTCCACATCTTCGAGCCGCGGTACCGCCGCATGGTCGAGGACGCGCTGAAGGCCGATCGGCTGATCGGCATGACGCTGCTGCGGCCCGGCTGGGAGCTCGAGTACGAAGCCCGGCCTCCGGTGTACCCGATCGGCTGCGCCGGCGTCATGACCCACGCCGAACCCCTGCCGGACGGCCGCTACAACATCGTCCTGCGCGGGCTGCAGAAGTTCCGCATCCTCGGGGAGGAGGGCGACCAGTCCTACCGGCGCGCCCGGATCGAGACGATCGTGGAGGCCGGCCCGCACGACGAGTCCCTGATCCGCGTGACGCGCACCCGGCTCGAGGCGCTGCTGGCCGACGACGTCGGCGACCGCGCCGTCCCCTCCGCCATGCCGGACGAGGAGCTGGTCAACGCCCTCGCGCAGTACATGGAGCTCGAGCCGATCGAGAAGCAGGCGCTCCTCGAGTGCGACGGCCTGCTGGCCCGCAGCCGATCGCTCGTCGAGCTGATGGAGATGAAGGTCCTCTCCGCCAGGCAGCCCTGGAAGGCGGGAGGGGTGCACTAGGAATGTCGAATGTGGAATGTCGAATGCTGAAGTACGAATGTCGAAGTGGGAATGCTGAATGCGGACTGTCGAGCGCTAGACGTCACGAGCCGGGAGTCCTGATCCGCGCCTCAGCATTCGACATTCAACGTTCCCATTCGACATTCGACATTCAGCATTCAGCATTCTTCAGCGTCAGTACCTTCCGGATCGCCTCAATCACCTGCTGCCCGTGGAACCGGCCGTTCTCGATGAAGATGCGGCCGCTCTCGGCGCCGGCCACGACCGCGCCGGCGATGTAGAGGCCGGCGACGTTGGTCTCGAACGTGGTCGGGTCGTGCCGCGGCGCGACGGCCTCGCCTTCGATGATCACGCCCGCCCGGGCGAGCAGGTCGAGATCGGGACGATAGCCGGTCATCAGGAACACCAGGTCGGCCGGGATCGCCTCCTGCCGCCCGTCGCAGGCAACGACGACCGCGTCGGGGCGGATCTCGACCGGGGTCGAGCGGAACCGCGCGCCGATCGACCCTTCCTTGATCCGGTTCTCGATGTCGGGCCTGACCCAGTACTTGATCGACGCGCCCAGGGTCTCGCCGCGGTGCACCAGCGTCACGCGGGCGCCCGCCCGGAACAGCTCCAGCGCCGCCTCCGCGGCCGAGTTCTTCCCGCCCACCACGACGACCGGCTTGCGGAAGCCGACGTGCGCCTCGGTGTAGTAGTGCGACACGCGAGGCAGGTCCTCGCCCGGGATGCCCAGCCGGTTCGGGCGATCGTAGGCGCCGATGGCGGCCACCACCGTCCGCGCCCGGTGCACGCGCGCCGCGCCGCCCGCGGACCGGCCGTCCACCTCGAAGCCGCCGTCGACCGCCCGGATGGCCGTCACCGTCTCGCCGAAGGTGATCTCGAGGCCGAAGGCGTCGGCGACCTTGCGGTAGTAGCGCAGCGCCTCCTGCCGCGTGGGCTTCTCGTACGGGCTGGTGAACGGGACCCCGCCGATCTCGAGCAGCTCCGGCGTGGTGAAGAACACCATGTTGGTCGGGTAGTGCAGGAGGGAGTTGACGAGCACGCCCTTCTCGAGCACGAGGTAATCGAGACGGGCCTTGGACGCCGCGATGGCGGCGGCCAGTCCGGCCGGGCCGCCACCGATGATGAGCACATCGTGCATGCCTCTGGTCTCCTACCGCCGCCGCCGCACGGGCGCGGGCTGATACGCAATCCGGATGTTGCTCACGAGGGCCACGACCTGGCCCGGTGAGGCGTAGGTGAACCGGCTGTCCAGCCGCTGCACCTCGAGCTTCTCGCCGAGCAGGCTCACCTCGTCCACCTTGTCCGGCAGGACCACGGTGATCGGCTCGATCGAGAGGGGCGCGACGGCTTTGAGTCCGCTCGGCCCCGCGCCGCCGCGCACGCGGTCGAACAGGTCCTTCGCCGTCCGGAACTCGCTCTGCACCACGGCCCGCGCGACGAGATCGTTGTTCATCGTGAGCACGCCCACGAACGCGGTGTAGCGGGCGTAGGCGCGGCCCGCCTTCACCTGCTCCTCGGAGTAGGTCTGCCGGTTGTGCAGGTCGAACAGCAGCTTCGCCTCGCCGCGGTGCGGCGGGATCTTGATCAGGATGCCGTCGGCCGGCTCCCGCCCCGTCAACACGTCGCAGAACCGCCGGTCGGTGGCCATGCCGACGCCGAGCACCTGCGGACAGGTGATCTCGGCCGGCGCGACCGTGAGCTTGGGCGGCGCCGCGCGCCGCCGCTGGGCGGCCGCGCCGGCCGTCGCCGCGGCCACCAGCG
>JAHECP010000220.1 GCA_024641665.1 Acidobacteriota bacterium | reverse complement strand
GTGCGGCGCGCGCTGGGCGCGTCGCGCCGCGACGTGCTGGCCGAGGTGCTGGCCGAGTCGAGCCTGCTCGCGGTCGCCGGCGGCGCCGTGGGCCTCGCGGTCGTCGCTGTGGCCGTGCGCGTCGTGTCGCGCGCGGCCGGCATCGACCTCGATCTGCGGCTGGCGACCATGACATGGAGCTTGGCGGCTGCGGCGGCGAGCGGGCTCGCGGCGGGGTGGTACCCCGCGCGGCGCGCCACGCGCATCGACGTCGTGAACGCGATCAGAGCGGAGTGAGGGGAACTGGCTCGCGGCTCAAGGCCCATGGCTCAAGACCCGTCACGCTGTGACGCCGCATTCCAGCCTGAGCCGTGAGTCCTGAGCCGTCGTCCTGAGCCGTGAGCCATGAGCCGTAAGCCGATCATGATCACTTGGAAGACCGCGAGCGGGGAGTCGTTCAATCTCGCCGTGGAATCGGTGCGCGCGAACCCGTCGCGGTCGATGCTGGCCATCGTGGGCATCGTCATCGGCATCGTGACGGTGGTGCTGGTGGCGACGGTGCTGGCGAACCTGCGCAATTCGGTGGCGCTGCTCTTTCGCGAGCTGGGCACCGACAACGTCTTCGCGTTCCACCTGAGCGGCGATCCGTACCAGCCGGCCTCCGACGCGGAGGCGCGGCGCCGGCCGCTCGAGGTGTCGTTCGGCCCGGTCATCGCGCGCGAGGGCGACGCGGTGCGCGAGGTGGCGGCGCAGCTGATCGTGCCGACGGTCGTGAACGGCCGCGCGCTGACGGTGCGCGCGGGCGGGAACGTGTCCGACACGGCGCTCATCGAGGGTGCCACGGCGAACTTCTTCGACGTGGTGGGCGCGGAGTTCGCGGCGGGACGGCCCTTCACGGACCTCGAGGTGCGCGCGGGCGCGCGCGTGGCCGTACTCGGCGCCAACCTGGCGCGCGCGCTCTTCGGCGAGGCGGGCATCACGAGCGCCATCGGTCAGCCGGTGGCGCTCGGCGGCGAGACCTACATGGTGGTGGGGGAGCTGGCACCGCGCCGCGGCGGCTTCTTCGGCGAGAACCGGCAGGACAATGTGCTGTCGATCCCGGTCACCGCCGCCGAGCGGCGCTATCCCGAGGCGGAGGCCACGGTGCTCTACGTTCGCGCGAAGCCGAACCGGCGCGCTGAAGCGTACCGCGAGACCGAGACGATCCTGCGCAAGCTGCGCCGCCTCGGGCCCGACCAGCCGGACGATTTCCTGCTGTCGACCTCCGACCAGATCATCCAGACGCTGGACCGCGTCAGCGCCGCAATCGGCCTCGCGACGATCGGCCTGGCCGCCGTGAGCCTGCTCATCGGCGGCATCGGCATCGCCAACGTGATGATCATCGCCGTGACCGAGCGCACGCGCGAAATCGGCGTGCGCCTGGCGATCGGCGCGCGGCGGCGGGACGTGCTGCGGCAGTTCCTGCTGGAGGCGGCGCTGCTCGCCACGGCCGGCGGCGTGATGGGCGTGCTCGTCGCCTCGCTGATCGGCTTGGCGCTCACCGGGCTGATGCCCGGGTTCGAGGCGGTCGCGCCGCTCTGGGCCGTCGCCACCGGCCTCGCCGCCTCGACGGCCACGGGCGTCTTGGCCGGCTACCTGCCGGCCCAGCGCGCGGCGCGGCTCGACCCGGTGGAAGCGCTGAGATACGAATAGTACGAATGTCGAATTCGGAATGTCGAATGTCGAATTGAGGTTTCGCTGTCACGCCGCGGCGTGATCCGCTCTTCAATTCGACATTCGGCATTCGACATTCGACATTCGACATTATCTTCCCACGCTGATCACCATCCTGAACGTCGTCCCGCCCAGGTTGGTCTCGTTGAACTGCTGCGACAGGCCGCCCTGGCCGAGCGCGTTGGGGACGCTCGTGTACTGGACCTCGCCGCCGGCCCGCAGCCAGCCGGTGATGGCGACGTCGACGCCGCCGAGCACGTGGTAGCCGCTGAAGCGGCTGGACACGTTCTCCGACGGGTCGGCGTGCTCGGACGTCTCCGTGTACTTGTACGTGCCGACGCCGCCGGCCGCGTACGGGACCACGCGTCCGAACGCGGGGAAGCGGTAGCCGGCGGTGAACTCGACCGGCACCAGGCTGGCGGTCAGCGGGATGCCGAGCTGGAAGACCTGGTTCTCGAGGCTGATCGCGCGCTGGCCCGTGTTCTTGTAGCGCGACGCGCTCACGCGCACGAAGAGGCCCGAGCGGAAGGCCACCTCGCCGCCGCCGCCGAACACGACGCCCGAGGATTTGCCCATCGTGGCGGTGAAGGTCTGGGTGGCGGTGAAGTGCTCGGCGCCGACGACGAGGAAGCCGCGGACGGCGACGGCGGGCCGGGCCGGCGGCGCGGACTGGGCGGCCGCGGGCCACGCGGCCAGGAGGACGACGAGCGCACTGGCGACGACGATGGAATGGCGCGTCATGTCGGTCTCTTAACGGGCCATGCCGAGGCCGAACAGGGTGTTCCGCGTGCTGATGATGCCGTAGCCGTACTCGTCGTCTCGACCCGGTGCGCCGCGGTCGGTCGCGAACTTCTCCATGGCGGCCTCGATGGCCGCCGGCGTCGTGATGCCCTGCTGAAGGAGGAGCGCCGCGAGGCCCGACACGTGCGGCGTCGCCATCGACGTGCCCTCGTAGTACATGTAGGCGAACGTGTCGAAGCGCGGCGCCTCGTAGCGGGCGGGGCCGTCGAGGTAGGTGGAGACGAACGTGTCGTCGTAGGTCTGCTGCAGGATCATGGCCGACACGCCTTCGCGGTCGTAGTCGCCGCCCGGCGCCGCCAGCTCGAGGTAGGCGCCGGTGCTCGAATAGGGGGCGCGGTTGAGGTCGCGGCCCACGGCGCCGACCGCCACCACGCCCTTGATGTTCTGGGCGTACGCCGAGATCGCCTCGGACGGGTTGCCGTCCTCGTAGTCGTTGCCCGCGGCGATGGCCACGAACGCGCCCTTGGAGACGGCGTACTGGAGCGCCGACTCCACGACCGGCGCGGGCGGGCCGGTGCGCCCGATGCTCATGTTCAGCACCTTCGCGCCGTTGTCCACCGCGTAGCGGATGCCCTGCGCCACCACGTCGTCGGTGCCCTCGTTCGGCGAGCCGAAGATGTCGTCCCAGTCGCCCGAGATCACCTTCACCGGCATGAGCTGGACGTTGAACGCGACCCCGGCCGCGCCGACGCCGTTGTTGGTATCCTCGCCGATCGTGCCGGCCACGTGGGTGCCGTGCCCGTCCATGTCCACGGGGTTGTTGTCGTTCCAGATGAAGTCGTACGGCTTGACGAACCGCGACGAGGGGCCGAGGTCGGGCGCCTGGGCGAACGGGATGTCGATGATGCCCAACGCCGGGAACGTCTGGCCGTTGTACGTGAAGCCCGGGGCTTGGAAGCGGATGGTCACGTTCTCGTACGCGATGCCGCTGTCGATCACCGCGACGATGATCGACGAGGCGGCGCCGGGGTTGATGTCCCAGGCGCGCTCGAGGTCGATCGCCGGCAGGTTCCACTGCAGGTGGTAGTACGGATCGTTGGGCACGTAGGCCGCGTGGACGCGGTAGGCGGCCTGCGCGTACTCGACGTCGTCACGCGCGGCCAGCGCGGTGGCCACCGTCTCGGGGTTCGCGGCGGGATCGATGCGCAGCACGTCGAAGTCGGCGTGCGTCGGGTGATCGATGGCGCGCACGGGCACGTTCTCGCGCTGCAGGTCGATCTTGCGCGGCTCGCGCCCGGCCTTGAACTTGACGATGACCTTGCCCGGCACGTAGGGCGTGTCGTGGTCCCGGCGCACGGCGGCGGCGACCGCCGCGGCGGCCGGGCGTCCGCCCGGCTCGTTGCGCAGCCCGCGATCGATGCCCGGGAGACCGAACGACGCGACGACCTGGCGTGTCGAGACGACGGGAGCCGACGGCTGGGCGACGGCGGTTGCCGCCGTTGCGCGAGACGAGCCGTCCGGACGCACGCGCTCCTGGCCGTGACCACGAGCGAAGAGCAGCACGACCGTTCCCAGCGTCACGGCCGCAAGACGCACACCGATGGACCTCGACATCCGGTTCTTCTCCGTTGACAAGCGCATGTCCTCCAACGCTATGTCCGGAACGGGACGGTGTCAAGATCGGCAGACGGCTCACGGCTCACGGCTCAGGAGGCCGTCACACCTTCAGACGCGGCGGCCCCGATGCCGCCCGGGGCCGCCGCGATGCGCGGCCGGCTGACGCCTAGCGCCCAGGCGCCGACCGTCCCGTCGCTCCGGTGATCCAGCCGGCGACGTAGTCGACGAAGCCGGGCACGAACGCCTTCTCCAAGGTCGCGTATTCAGCCGGGCTGCCGGTCACGGCCTTGATGAAGAGGTGATTCGCGTTCGGATAGACCTTGAGGGTCACGCGACGGTTGCCGCCCTTGGCGAGCGCCGCCTCGAGCGGGGCGCGGTTGGTGGACGGGGGCACCTGCATGTCCTTCCCGCCGAAGAGCGCGAGCACGGGGCAGTGGACCTTCTCGAGGACCGACGCCGGGTCGAAGTCGACGAAGAAGCGCATCCAGCGGCTCTGCATCGCGTGCAGTTGCGCGGGCATGGTGCGATCGATGAACGCGTCGGGGTCGCCGATGGCCTGACGCTGGGCGGCCGGCATGGCGTCGATCTGCGCGCGCGCCAGCGTGCGGATGATCTTTGTCAGCGCGTCGGGCCCGGCGCCGGCGCGAATGGCGTCGATGAGCGCGCGGTGCGCGTCGAGGATGCGCGTCAACTGCTCAGGGGTGGCGCCCGACGCGCGCGCCAGGTCGGACGCCTGCGCGCGCAGCACCTCGTCGCCGCGGATCGCGGTACCCGCCATCATCACGATGAACGCCACGTCAGTGGACCGGGCGGCGGCGATGGCCGCGACTACGGCGCCCTCCGAGTGCCCGAGCAGCCCGATGGCCGACCGCCGGATCTCGGGGCGCGCGGCGAGGAGCGCGAGGCCCGCGAGCGCGTCGCCCGCGAAATCCTCGGTCGTCGGGTCGGAGTCGGCGCCCGAGGAACCGCCCACGCCGCGGTCGTCGTAGCGAAGCGTGGCGACGCCCCGGCGCGCCAGCCCGTCGGCCAGGACCTTGAAGGGCTTGAAGCCGAACAGCTCCTCGTCGCGGTTCTGCGAGCCGCTGCCCGTGATCATCACCAGCGCCGGGAAGGGGCCCTGGCCGTCGGGAACGGTGAGCGTGCCCGCGAGGGTGACGGCGCCGTTGCGGAAGGTGACGTCCTGCTCGTGGTACGGCGGCGGGGGCCCGGCCGGAGCCGCCGCGGCCGCCGGCTGCGCGGCACGGCGCGCCAGCCGGAACGTGCCCGTTGCCGCGCCCTGGGTGAAGTCGCCGGCGATCGTGTCGCCGTCGAGCGCGCCGTCGAACACCGCGACGCCCGGCGGCGTCGCCTGCCGGTCGACCCCGGCAATCGCGTCGGCGACACCGAGACCGGCCAGGCCCACGAACGCGACGAGCAAGGTCAGACGACGCATGGCGGATGCCTCCTTGGAGGGCTCAAGGCTCACGGCTCACGGGCACCATGAAGGCCACGAAACCGCATCGCTGGCCGTCACGAAGATCACGATGTGTATCTACCACGAAGCACACGAGGCCCACGAAGAAATGCCCCTCAATGCACTCCTTGCGCCGGCGCGGCGATCTGCGCGGCCCGGCCCGTTGACCCGATTGGCCGAGCCGCTGGCCGGAAGCGGGACGGACGCACGCAAGAGCGCGCACGCAAGCTCCCGTCTCGGCGCGTTCTTGCGTGCGACCGTCCCGCCTCCGGCGGGCCCGCATGGGCCCGCAGATCGCTGAGCGTGATGGCCTTCGTGGTCTTCGAGTCCTCGTGGTCCCGTACGTGGGCACGTTCGCAGCGTGCTGCTCATCGTGTCGTCGTGGACCGCGATTGCGCCCGTCGTGTCATCGTGGTTGAGTCTGTGCTGCCCCTGCACCCGGGTGCACCGCTCACAGCGCGAACAGGTAATTGAGCTTCACCACGAGCGACCGGTTCTTCGCCTGCAGGCCAATCCGCGAGTCGTCCAGCTCGTTGTAGACGACGTACAGGTCCGACCCCGGCTTGGGGATCCAGCGGAAGCGCACGTTGGTCGAGAGCTGCCGTGTGTCCTCGTTGTACTGGAACAGCGAGAGCAGCGCGAGGTCGTTCCGGAACGCGAGCTGCACGCGGGACGAGGCGAGGTGCGTGGTGAACGCGCCCTCGGGCAGGTCGATCCAGTTGGTGTCCCAGTTGAGCGAGAGCCCGAACCGCGTCGCCGGCCGGAACTGCGCGCCGAGCGAGGCCGTGCGGCGCGTGCCGTCCCAGAAGCCGCCGCCGGTGTACGACAGGGTGACGTGGGTGTGGCGGCGCCTGAACGTGTTGAGGCCGATCTGCAGCGTGTCGAACCGGTACGCGCCCACCGGGACGGCCAGGTCGTGGTGCAGGGTGAACGGCTGGTCCAGGTACTCGAAGTGGTTCACGTACTCGGCCGTGACGACGTCGCCCGACTCGAAGTTGGTTGTGAGCTTCGCGCGGCGCTCCCGCGTCTCGAGTACGCTCGCGCGGTTCGTCAGGTAGCTCATCGACGTCTTCAGCTCGAACTGGCGCACGAGGTCGAGGCGCGGCCGCGGGCTGTAGCGCAGCTCGCCGTAGCTCTGGCGGATGTCGCGCCGGTACACGAACCCGACGCCGGGGTCGAAGCCCGCACCCAGATCGAGGTACCGGTACACGGCGCCGAACCGGTCGGTGTCGTAGGCGAACCGGCCGTAGAGCGCGTTGGCGTCCTTCCGCCGCTCCGTCTGATCGACCACGGCGGCGAAGCCCTCGGCGAACCAGACTTGCCTGAAGAAGAAATGGCCGTCGGCGCCCAGCACGCGGTCGAACCGCCCTCCGCCCGCGCGGTTGGTGACGACGGCGCCGACGCTCGAGCGGCTGAACAGGTCGCGCCGCACGCGGACGACGGAGAAGTTCTCGCCCGGGAGGTTGCCGGCCGGGTCGGCGCCGGTCTGCATGTTCAGCGCGCCGATCGACGTGCGGTCCTGCCGGCCGGCGAGGCGCGCGCCGGCCCTGAGCGGCACGATGGCGCCCTGGTCGGAGAGGCCGATGCGCCGCGTGAACACCAGCTCGGCCTCGCCCGGCACGCCGAACTGGAACATCTGCTCGTTCTCGAGGAAGAGCTGCCGCTTTTCGGGGAAGAAGAGCGAGAACCGGGTGAAGTTGATCTGCTGGACGTCCACCTCCTCCTGCGCGAAGTCGGTGTTGACCGTGAAGTCGGCCGTGAGGCCGGTCGTCACGCCCCATTTCATGTCGGCGCCGGCCTCGCGCCGGCCCTCGCTCGTCGCGGCCGCGATGTCGCGGCTGTCGCCGACGAGCGCGTAGGGCCGGAACTGCAGGTTGCGGCCCGGCTGCACGCCGTGCAGGCCGTGCAGCTGCCCGAGCTCGGCCGGGCGGTACCACGACGAGTCGTTGGCGACGAACGGCCAGTACACCTCTTCGTTCTTGCGCGGGATGTTGCGCTTGAAGCCGATGCCGAACGTCACCTCGCCGCCCTCTGCCGGCGGCTGGAAGCGCAGGGACTTGAAGGGAATGGCAATCTCGACGTCGTAGCCCCCGGGCGTACGGCTGCCGCGCGCCGTCCAGACCGCGTCGAAGTTGTGGTTGCGCGTGTCGGTCGTCTCGCCGGTCTGCAGCAGATCCTCGACCAGGCCGTTGGCGTTCGACACGAACTGGATCGCGCTGCGGCGATCGTCGAACGAGTCGAGCATGACGGACACGAGGTCGTCGGCGCCGCCGCTCTCGTCTCGGAAGATCGCCCGGGCGCTCACCAGCCCGGGGTGATCGTCCAGGCAGTGGAAGCCGACGTAGAGGCTGGTCTGGTCGTAGAGGACGCGCACCTCGGTGCGCTCGGTGGCGGGCAGGCCCTCGTTGCGCTCGCGCTGGTAGAAGTCGCTGATGGGTGTCGCGCGCTGCCACGCCGGCTCGTCCATGCGGCCGTCGAGGCGCAGCTCGGCGTCGACGGGCGCGGCCGTCACCTCCCAGGTCCGCTGGCGCAGGCGCGCCACGCGCGCCTCGCGGCTCTCCGCGCCGCCCGCCGGCGTGCCCTGGGCGCGGGCGACG
>JAHECP010000219.1 GCA_024641665.1 Acidobacteriota bacterium | reverse complement strand
GGCGGTAGCAGTCGCACGCGCGGTCGGGCCGGCCCGCGCGCTCGAGCATCTTCCCCACCGCCAGCGTCTCGCGCGCGTCGCCGCACGCCTCGGCGCCGCCCTCGACCAGGCGCAGGCCGCGCGCCACGACGGCCGCGAGCGACACGAGGTCGAGCCGGTTGTGCTCGAGCACGTCCGCGAGCAGGCGCGCGTCGCCGGTGCGCAGGAACTGGAAGTAGCGCGACGGGATCTCGAACCCGGGCACGTCGCCCGTCCGCTCGAACCCCACGACGCGGCGCTCGAGCGAGCCGAGGCTGCAGCTGTTCTCGTCGGCGTGGCGGTCGCGCCACAGCCGCCGCGCCGGGTGCAGCATGTCGAAGTGGCGCTTCTCAGCGAAGGGCGTCTCCATGCGATGGAACAGCCACCGCGTCTCCATCATCGGCAGGTCGAACGTCTTGCCGTTGAAGGTCACGACGAGCGTGGCGGGTCCGATGAAGTCGGTCACGGCGGCGAGCAGCGCGCGCTCGGCGGCGAAGCCGGTGAGCAGGAACTGCCGTACCTGGAACGCGCCGAGGTCGAAGACGCCGCAGCCGACGAGGAACGCCACCGTGCCCGCGCCGCCGCTGAGGCCGGTCGTCTCGAGGTCCAGGAACACCACGCGCGACGGGTCGGGCGGGCCGGGCGGGGGCGGCGGCAGCAACCGGTCGAGCAGGGCGAGCGACGGCCCGTCCTCGACCACGCACTCGGCCACCTGCATGCGGCCGTGCCGGCGGTCGGCTTCGTAGCGCCGGTCGACGACCAGGCACGGCCCGGCCGGCGTGTCGATCGACCGCCCGCCCAGCACGTCGGCGACGCGCGCCGGGTCCGGGCCGGCCTCGTAGCCGCCGTCCGGCTCGTAGGTCAGCTCGCGCGGCGCCCGCGGCCCCCGGCCGCGGACGATGTCGCGAAGGCGGGCGTAGTCGACCATGATCGTTCCGAATGTCGAATGAGGAATGTCGAATGTCGAATTCTTGAAGAACGAGGGGACGGAAGCTCCTTTGATGTTCACGGAGCTTCCGTGCCCTTCTACAATTCGACATTCATCATTCGACACTCAGCATTTCAAGTATCTTGAGCGCCGCCGTCTTCGCCATCGGTCCCGTGCGGCCTTCGGGACCGACGCAGGACGGGCAGCCGCGCTCGCACGGGCAGCCGGCGATGAGGTCGCGCGTCTTCGCCAGCAGCTCGGCGTGCATCTCGTAGAGCGGCTCGCTGAAGCCGATGCCGCCCGGGTAGTTGTCGTAGATGAAGACCACGGGGGACTGGAGCGCCTCGCCGCTCACGGGCGCTCCCGGTCCCCCGTCGATCGACAGGCCGATGTCGTGGCCGTCGCACATCAGCAGCAGCTGCGCGACGTTGTGCATCGCGAAGGCGAGGCCCACCACGCCGTCGCGGCGGTCGTCGGCGGCGTAGGGCAGCGCGGCCATCACCTCGGACGGGATCGTCAGCCAGTAGGCCGTCGTGTGCATCTGCTGCTCGGGCAGATCCAGCTCGCCGGAGCCGACGTTCTCGTTCGTGTAGAACTTGATCTTCTTGAACCCCACCACACGCGAGACGACGTGGACTTCACCATGGCGCGCGGAAAAGGGGACGGGAGCTTTTTCCGGTGAGGGGGCTCCGGCAGGACCGGAAAAAGCTCCCGTCCCCTTTTCCGTGAACGTATCCAGAATCGTCACCTTCGTGTAGGTGATGGCGTCGGTGTAGTAGTTGCAGTCCACCGCGCGCACGTAGGCCTTGCGCCCCTCGAAGTCGAACCGGTCCACCTGATAGAGCTGCCCCTCCACGATGTAGATGGCCTTCTCGTGCAGGGTGGACGGGCCGCTCGTGAAGTCGGTCTCGCCGATGACGTGCTCCTCGCGGGTCGTGTCGACGACGACGAAGTTGTCGGACGAGACGGACCGGAGGCTCACGGCGTCGGCGGGGTACGACTCCTGCGTCCAGTTCCACTGGCCGTCGGCGAGGTGCACGAAGCCCTCCTCGGCGAGGATGGCCAGGATCTCCTGCACGTGCAGGTCACCGAACCGCTCGTCGGTCGAGAACGGCAGCTCGAACGCCGCGCACTTGATGTGGTCGAGCAGGATGTGCAGGTTGTCGGGGTTGACGAGCGCGTGCTCGGGCGAGCGGTCGAAGAAGTAGGACGGGTTGCGGGCGATGAACTGGTCGAGCGGCGCACTCGACGCCACCAGCACCGCCGCCGACCTCGTCGTCCGCCGGCCGGCGCGGCCGGCGCGCTGCCAGGTGGCGGCAATCGTGCCCGGGTAGCCCGCCAGCACCGCGACGTCGAGCGCGCCGATGTCGATCCCCAGCTCGAGCGCGCTCGTCGAGACGACGGCGCGCACGACGCCGTCGCGCAGCCCGCGCTCGATCTCGCGGCGCCGGAGCGGCAGGTAGCCGCCGCGATAGCCGCGGACCAGGTCGGGCCCGCCCGGCTCGCCCTGCACCGCGTCCTTGAGATAGGTCGTGAGGATCTCGGTCGCGAGCCGGCTCTGCGCGAACACGATGATCTGCAGGTGCCGGCGCAGGAACTCGAGCGCCACCCGCCGCGTCTCGGCGAGGTACGAGCGGCGGATGCCGAGCTCGGCGTTCACCACCGGCGGGTTGACCACGAGGAAGAACTTCTCGCCGCGCGGTGCGCCGCTCTCCGACACCGTCACGAAGGGCTTCCCCGTGAGCTGCTCCGCCAGCTGCTGCGGGTTGGCGATCGTGGCCGACGAGCAGATGAAGAGCGGGTCGGAGCCGTAGTGGCGGCAGATCCGCGCGAGCCGGCGGCAGATGTTGCCGAGGTGGCTGCCGAACACGCCGCGGTAGGCGTGCAGCTCGTCGATCACCACGTACTTCAGGTTCTCGAACAGCTTCGCCCACCGCGGGTGGTGCGGCAGGATCCCCGAGTGCAGCATATCGGGGTTAGTCAGCACCACGTGCGCGCGGCCGCGGATCGCGCGGCGCGCGTCCTGCGGCGTGTCACCGTCGTAGGTGAACACGCCGATCCCCTCGTCGGCCTCCGCGGTGATCTGCCCGGAGAGCTCGTGCAGCTCGGCGAGCTGGTCCTGCGCCAGCGCCTTGGTCGGAAAGAGATAGAGCGCACGCGTCGAGCGGTCGCGCAGGATCGCGTCGAGGACCGGCAGGTTATAGCAGAGCGTCTTGCCCGATGCGGTCGGCGTGACGGTCACGACGTTCCGGCCGCCCAGCACGTGGCCCACCGCCTCGGCCTGGTGCGAGTAGAGCTGGGACACGCCGCGCGAGGCCAGGCCCGCCAACAGCCGATCGTCGAGCCCGTCGGGAAACGGCGCGAGCTTCGCCTCGATCGGCGCCAGCCGCCGCATTGCGGTGACGATCGGCTCGTCGCCGGGCGTCCCGGCCGGCACCGGCGCGCGCGCCGACAGCCGCCCGAGCGCCTCCTGCAGCGAGCGGTCCTTGTCGGGCGACAGCGCGGGGAGGGTCGTCATTAGTCAGAGGCCAGAGGCCAGGGGCCGGGGGTCAGGGCTCAGGGGTCAGGTTTCCCACGCCTGCCCACGGCTGCCCACGGATTCCCGATGGTAACAGGGGCGACGGGGGCGATCAAGGGGCGAAACGTTCCGATCGTCCCGAATGGCGAATGGCGAATGCTGAATGTCGAATGGGGGGCTCGGCTCATTGCCGATTGCCGATTGGCGAATGTCCGCCTTCGCGCGGCGGCTCGAGTCGCGCTTCGGCGGGACAAGCCGATTGAAGAGCCTCGGATCACGCTGCGGGGCCGCGTACGACGGGCGACTCGCTGGGCGTCCGGCCTCTGTCGAGCGCCACCTTGGCCACCAGCGCGCTCAGGCCGACGACGCCGATGATGTTCGGGAAGATCTGCAGGGCGTTCATCAGGTCGCCCCACGCCCACACGAGGTCCACCTTCGTGACGGCGCCGAAGGGAATCAGCAGGCAGTAGGCCCAGCGGTACGGCAGCCGCACGCGCGCGCCGAGCAGGTACTCGAGGAACTGCTCGCCGTAGTACGACCAGCCGATGAGCGTCGTGTACCCGAAGAGGAACACCGAGATCACCACGACGTAGCCGCCGATGCCCGGCATCGCCGCGTTGAAGCCGTCGGCCACCGCCGCCGTGCTCGTCTGCCCCATCCGCCAGACGCCGGTCAGCAGGATCGTCAGCGCCGAGATCGTCGAGGTCACGAACGAGACGACGAACACCTCCATCACGGCGTTCAGGCCCTGGTAGTAGGGCTGACGGCTCTGCGCGGTGCCGTAGGCCACCGCCGCGGTGCCGTACCCCGCCTCGTTCGCGTACATGCCGCGCGCGAGGCCATAGCGCATCGCGACGACGATGCCAAGGCCACCGCCCGCCGCCGCCCGGAAGCTGAATGCCTCGCGGAAGACGAGCGCCAGCACCGCCGGGATCTGCGACGCGAAGCTGACGATCACGAACAGGCCGCCGGCGAGATACAGACCGACCTTGAGCGGCGTCAGCTTCTCGGCGACGCGGCCGATCGACTTGATGCCGCCGATGATGACGAGCCAGGTCAGCACCGCGATCGCCACGCCCGAGATCCAGCGCGGCACGCCGAGCTGGGTGTCCACGACGAGCGCGATCGAGTTGGTCTGCGTGAACGGCGTCGTCGTCAGGGCGGCCACGCCGGCGACGAGCGCGTAGAGGGTCGCGAGTTTGGTCGACTTCAGGCCGTCGCGCAGGTAGTACATCGGCCCCGAGAGCACCGTCGCGCCCTCGGTGACCCGGAACCTGACGCCGAGCACCGCCTCGGAGAACTTGATCGTCGTCGCGACGAACCCGTAGGCCCAGATCCAGAAGAGCGCCCCCGGCCCGCCCGAGACGATGCCGGTGGCGATGCCGGCGATGTTGCCCGTGCCGATCGTCGCCGCGAGCGCCGTCATGAACGCCTGAAACGGACTGAGCACGCCGCCCGCCGCCGTCTCCCGCGGCGCCGAGAACGTCCGGAACGCCTGTGCGAGGCGGAAGAGCTGAACGAACCGATAGCGCAGGGTGAGGAACAGGCCGGCCCCGAAGAGGATGACGAGCAGATAGGGCACGAACAGCGTGTTGGCCGTGGACTGCACTGCGTGCGCGACGGCGGGTGAGATCATTCGGTCCTCAGGTTCGCGGGTTCGCGCGTTCTCCGGTTCTCGGGTTCTCTGACCCCTGACTGCTAACCCCTGACCGCCGGCTGCGTCAGATATTCGAACGCGACTGGCAGCCGTCCACGGCGATCGCCGCGCCGCTCACCCAGCTCGCGCGGTCCGAGGCCAGGAACGCCACGACGTCGCCCACCTCGTCGTCGCGCCCGAAGCGGCCGAACGGCAGGTCGCGGCAGATCATCTCGGCGATGAACGCGGGGTCGTCCTGCTGCCGCTTGTGCCAGGAGCCGCCGGGAAACATGATCGAGCCCGGGCACACGCTGTTCACGCGGATGTTGTCGGGCGCGAGCTGCTGCGCCATCGCCTTGGCCAGCGCGATCTCGGCGGCCTTCACCGCGTTGTACGTCATGCGCCCGCCCGACTCGCGGCCCCAGATGGACGCGATCATCAGGATGACGCCGCCGCCGCGCCGCCGCATGTGGGCCACGGCCAGGCGCGAGGCGCGCACGGCCGGGAACAGCGTCTGGTCGAGCGCGTCCTGCCACTCGCGGTCGGTGGTGGCAAGGATGTCCGTGCCGCCGGCCTTGCCGACGTTGTTGACGAGGATGTCGAGGCCGCCGAAGTGGGCGGCGGCGCCGTCGATGACGGCCGTCACGCCGGCCTGGGTCGTCACGTCGGCCTCGACGGCCAGGACCGAGCCGGGGCGTCCCATCGCCTCGACCTCGGCGGCCGCCGCCCTCAGCCGCTCGCCTCCCCGCGCCGAGAGGCACACGCGACAGCCCTCGGCCGCGAGCGCGCGGGCGCTCGCCAGGCCGAGACCGCGGCTGGAGCCGGTCACCACAGCGACCTTGTCGGTGAGATGGAGATCCATTTCGTATCCGATTGCCGATTGCCGATTGCCGATTGCCGATTGCCGATTGGCGGAGCTGAGCCCCCAGTTCCCAGCCCCCAGTCCCAGGTCCCCGGCCCCCGTGTCCTAGTGCCTCCCCGTCAAGTCGTTCAAGCGCCAGTCGAAGTCCTGGTAGCGCACGCGGAACTGGTTCGCGTCGACGAAGGCGCGCTCGGTCGGGTACAGGTGCGGGCGGACGAGCGCGATGACGGCGCGCTCGACGGGGCGGCGCGCGGCAAAGCGCGGGTCGCCCTCCGCGTAGGCGCCGACGAACTCGGCCTCGTGCCACCCGACGATGGGCGACACGCGCACCTCGCCCGTCACCCGGTCCACGTCCACGTGCGACGCGGTCGTCAGGAACTCGTCGGTCATTTCAGTGAGCTGCGTCTCGAGGCGGCCGGCCACGTAGGCCTCGCTGCGGAGCCGCCCGCTGCCGACCGCGCCGCGTCCGAGGACGAAGTAGACGCGCGGATCGTGAAACTCGGGCAGGATGGTCTTCTCGATCTGGTCGAGCGTCACGGCCCGCCCCGCCGCGCGGTGCGTCAGGCGGTCGAACGCGCCGGGAATCTGGCGGATGCTGTCGGACGGGAAGTTCGGCGCGCGCCCGCGGATGGGATAGTGGTCGATGACGGTCTGGAGCACGAACGCATTGTAGGCGTCGATCCAGAACGCGAGCTGCTCGTCCCGCGTCCAGCGCGCGAAGACGGCCGGCGCGACGTCGAGCGACGCGACGTAGCGGTCGAGCGGCGCGCGCCCGCGCTTCAGCGCCAGGTAGTAGACGTCCCCGTCACGAACGTTCGCGTCGAGCAGCGCGTCGAGCGGCCGGTGCAGGCCGGTCACGGCCGGCGCGGTTTCGTCCTGGCTCGCGGCGCGCGCCGGCGGCGCCGACGCCGCCGGCGCCAGCGCGGCCAGCGCCAGGAGGATCGTCGCCCCAGTGCCTCGCATGCGGCCCAATGGTAGCAGACCGCTAGCCAATCCGCTCCTTCAAGAACCGCGCGATCTCGGCGTTGAAGGCGTCGGGCCGCTCGAGGTTCGCCAGGTGGCCGGCGCCCGCAATCACCGCGAAGCCCGAGTCGCGGATGGCCGCGTGCATGCCGGCGGAGAGCTCGACCGGGGTGAGCGCGTCCTCCTCCCCCACCACCACGAGCGTGGGGCAGGCCACCTGGTCGAGGGTCGGCGTCGAATCGGGCCGCGTCATCATGGCCGAGACCGCGGCCGCAATCGCGGACGGATCGTTGGCGAGCACCAGCTCGCGGACGCGCGACACGACCGCCGGGCGCTCGCGGTGAGTCGTCGCCCCGACGAGGCCCGGCAGCATCGCCTCGGCGACACCCGCGGCCCCCTCGCGCCGGGCGAGCTCGATGAGCTCCCTGCGGCGCGCGCGCCCCTCCTCGGTGTCGGCCTGGGGCCGCGTGTCCGCGAGCACGAGGCCGCGTACGCGGTGCGACGCGAGCCGGACGAGGGCGAAGCCGATGTAGCCGCCCATCGACACACCGCCCACCACCGCTTCGGGCAGCCGGAGATGGTCGAGCAGCCCCAGCAGATCCCGCGCGTACTCGTCCACGGTCATCTCGCCCAGGGGCAGGACGGGAGCGTCCGAGCTAGGGCCGCGAAACCCGCGGAGATCGGGCGCAATCAGGCGCCAGCCGGGCGGCGGTGCGGCCAGCTGCGGCTGCCAGAGGTCGGCGCTCAGCGGAAAGGCGTGGACGAGCAGGAACGGCGCGCCCTCGCCGGTGTCAAAATATCGGACGGCCCGGCCGCCCAGTGTGACGTGTTGTTCGCGAAGAGCCATAGAGATGATCATAAACCCATGCTGACCCTGGCAACCCTGGGGATGGTCGGATACGGCTTGTGGTCGGCCGCGGCGGGTGCCGCCGATCTGGTCGGCTACCGGGTCCTCGCGGTGCCGGCCGATCTCGCGACGCTGCTCCTGGGCGTCGTTCTGCTCGTGGCCGCGGCGCTCGTGCGGGTGCGCGTGCCGGGCGGTCTCGCGCTCGCGCTCGGCGCGATGCTCGGCCTGCAGGCGCTCGCGTTGCATGCGGCCGCACACTTCTTCGGCGAGGCTGCGCTCGTTCCGCAGATCGCGCGGGGCGCGTTCGCCGCCCTGCTCGTGCTGCTCGCCGCGCTGGGCGGTCGCCGCGAGGCGCGGCGGC
>JAHECP010000054.1 GCA_024641665.1 Acidobacteriota bacterium | reverse complement strand
CCGCCGGCGGCCGGGGCGACCGAGGCGAGCGGCGACCGGCCCCTGATGTCGCCGCGGGCGCGCCGGCTCGCGGCTGAGCACGGCCTCGACGTGAGCCGTGTGAGCGGTTCGGGCCCGGGGGGCGCGCTCCGGGCGGCGGACCTGGCGGCGGTGCCGGAAGGTGCGACCGACGGCATCTGGCGACTCATGGCCGAGCGCGTCACGGCGTCGTGGACCACGGTGCCGCAGTTCTTCGTCACGCGCGATGTGGACGCCGGCGCGCTCATCGAGCTGCGCGAGCGGTTCGCCGCGGGCCGCGAGGGCGACACCGCCGTGCCGGTGACCTACACCGACGTGCTGGTGCTGCTCGTCGCACGGGCGCTCCGCCGCCACCCCGAGCTGAACGCGAGCTGGATCGAGGGCGGCGTCCGGCGTCACGACGCCGTCAACGTCGGCGTCGCGACCGCCGTCGAGCAGGGGGTCGTCGTGCCCGTGATCCACGGGGCGGACCGGCTGCCGGTTCGCGACCTCGCCCGGCGCCGTCAGGAGCTGGTAGAGCGGGCCCGGATCGGCCGCCTCCGGCCCGCCGACCTCGCCGACGGCACGTTCACCATCAGCAATCTGGGCACGCACGACGTGCAGGCCTTCACGGCCATCGTCAACGCGCCGCAGGCGGCGATTCTCGCGGTCGGGCGCATCAGCGACCGCGTCGTGGCGCGCGACGGCCAGCCGGTGGTCAGGCCGCAGATGAACCTGACGCTCTCGTGCGACCATCGCGTCGCCGACGGCGCCCGCGCCGCGGTGTTCCTCGGCGACCTGGCCCGCCTCATCGAGAATCCGGGGGACCTGGCGTGACCGGACTGTCCGACCGCCGGGCGACGGGCCAATCGTCGGTCACCGCCGGTCTCGAGCGACCCATCCTCGGCGAGGTCGGTTGCGTCGTGCGCGGGCGGCGCCTCGAGACCGGCCAGGTCGTGGACGTCCGCAGTCCGTACGACGGCGCCCTCGTCGCGCGCGTGCACCGGGCCGGGCCGCCCGAGGTCGAGCTGGCCATCACCGGCGCGGTCGATGCGTTTCGAGAGACGCGCAGGCTCCCGTCCTGGAAACGCGCGGACATCCTCGCGCGAGTCGCCGCGGCGATCGCCGCGCGCGGCGACGAGCTCGCCCGGGTGATGGCGCTCGAGGCCGGGAAGCCGCTGAAGAGCGCACGGACGGAAGTCGGGCGCACCGCGTTCACCTTCGGCGTCGCGGCCGAAGAGACCAAGCGTCTGTACGGCGAGATCGTGCCGCTCGACTGGGTGCCGGGCACCGAGGGGCGCGAGGCGTTCGTGCGTCGCGTGCCGCTCGGGCCGATTGCCGGCATCACGCCGTTCAACTTCCCGCTCAACCTGGTCGCGCACAAGGTGGCGTCCGCGCTGGCGGCCGGCGATCCCGTCGTCATCCGGCCGGCGAGCCAGACGCCGGTGTCGGCGCTCAGGCTCGCCGAGATCGTGACGGAGGCGGGGTGGCCGGCGGACGCGATCAGCGTCGTGCCGTGCAGCACCACGGTGGCGGCGCCGCTCGTCGAGGACGAGCGTATCCGGCTGCTGACGTTCACCGGCAGCCCGGACGTCGGATGGCACCTGAAGGGCCGCGCGGGACGCAAGCGCGTGACGCTCGAGCTCGGAGGCAACGCGGCCGTCATCGTGCACGAGGACGCCGACCTCGACTATGCGACGGAGCGGGTCGCCTGGGGCGGGTTCTCGCACGCGGGCCAATCCTGCATTTCGGTTCAGCGGGTCTACGTGCACGAGCGCGTGTACACCCGCTTCCTGGACGCGTTCCTCCCGCGCGTGCGCGCGCTGAAGGTCGCCGGCCTGATGGTCAACGACGTGTCGACGTTCCGCGTCGATCACATGCCGTACGGCGGGGTCAAGCTGTCCGGGCTGGGGCGGGAGGGGCTGCGCTACGCCATCGAGGAAATGACCGAGATGAAGCTGGTCGCCGTCAACCGCCGGCCGTGACCGTGCCCGTCGCCGAATGAACCCCGTGCCGGCGCCGGCCGGCGCGTCGTCGAGCGTGAACACTCTGCGCTGGCGATCCGCGTGGCCCCGACCGCAGGCCGCGCGGGCGTCACGTCAATCGCGTTGACCCGGACTGCCAGAGGAGGACACCGTGGCGCGAGGTCCCGGTAAACAGACGCCGTTCTACCGCAAGCTGTGGGTGCAGGTCTTGATCGGCATGGGTATCGGCGTCGTGCTGGGCTACGTGGCCCCGGACACCGGCTCGGCGATGAAGCCGCTCGGCGACGCGTTCATCAAGCTGATCAAGATGATCATCGCCCCGATCATCTTCGTGACGGTCGTGGCCGGTCTCTCGAAGATGTCGAACATGCGGGAGGTCGGGCGTATCGGCGTGCGGGCGCTCGTGCTCTTCGAGATCGCCTCGACCGTCGCCCTGCTGCTCGGCCTGACGGTCGCCGTCATCTTCCGGCCGGGACTCGGGCTGAACGCGGATCCGGCGACGCTCAGCGCCAGCGCGGTCACCGCCTACGCGAACAAGGGGGCGGCGGAGCCGGGCGGAGTCCAGTTCTTCATGAACATCATCCCGGAGACGCCCACCGGCGCGTTCGCGACCGGGGACATTCTCCAGGTGCTGTTCTTCTCGGTCCTCTTCGGGCTGGCGCTGCTCAAGCTGGGCCCGAAGGGCCGTCCGCTGGTGGACTTCATCGAGTGGGTCGCGGCGGCGCTCTTCGCCGCGCTGGCGCTCATCATGAACCTGGCGCCGATCGGCACGTTCGGCGCCATGGCGTTCGCCGTCGGGAAGTACGGCATCAGCTCGCTCATCCCGATGGGCAAGGTCGTGGGCGCCGTCTACCTCACCTGTATCATCTTCATCCTCCTGGTCCTCGGCCCGGCCGCCCGGATTGCCGGGGTGCGCATCACGAAGTACCTGTCCTACATCAAGGAAGAGATCCTGATCGTGCTCGCCACGTCGACCTCGGAGGTGGCGCTCCCGCGCCTGATGGCCAAGCTCGAACAGGCCGGCTGCAAGCAGAGCGTCGTGGGACTCGTCGTGCCCACGGGGTACTCGTTCAACCAGGACGGATCGGCCATCTATCAGACCATCTCGGTGCTGTTCATCGCCCAGGCCATGAACATCCACCTGAGCTGGGGCGAGATCATCACGTTCCTGCTGGTGCTCAAGCTGACCTCCAAGGCGGGTGCCGGCGTGTCCGGCTCGGCGTTCGTCGTGCTGGCCGCGACGCTCGCTTCCGTCCAGACCGTGCCGGTCGCGGGCATGGCCCTGCTCCTCGGCATCGAGCGCTTCATGTCGATGGCGCGCGGGACGACCAACATGATCTGCAACGGCATCGTGACGATCATCGTCGCCTGGTGGGACAACGCGCTGGACACGGCGGTGCTGGAGCAGGTGCTGGACGGCAAGACGCTCCCGGCACCGGTCCCCGCGACCGAGTGATCACCTGCCGGTCGAGGGCGACGCTCGAGGGAGAACAGAGATGCGACACGTGCTTCACGATCCGGCGTTGCCGCGGTCCGGGCCGTTGGCAGGCAGGAGCCGTGCGTGGTCCGGCGTCGGGTGGACCGTGCTGGCGGCGCTCGTCCTCTCCGGCGCTGGCGGCGACGTGGGGCAGGCGCCCCCAGCGCGCGTGCGGGTCATCGCCTTCGGCGGCGTCTCCACGGTCCCCCTCCTCGTCGCGCAGGCGCAGGGGCTCTTCGCGCGGCATGGCGTGGACGTGACCGTCGAGTTCACGCCGAACTCGACGGTACTCCGCGAAGGGCTCGCCGCCGGGAAGTACGACATCGCCCACGCGGCGGTCGACAACGCCATCGCCATGGTCGAAACCGCCGGTGCCGACGTCGTCGTCGTGATGGGCCACGACGATTCGATGAACGAGCTGTTCGTGCAGCCTGCGATCGCGTCGGTGGACGCCCTGCGCGGACAGACCGTCATCGTGGACGCCCCCAACACGGCCTATGCCCTCCAGGCCAGGAAGATCCTGTTCGATCGGGGTCTCGAGTCGGAGCGGGACTACACGCTGACGACGGTCGGCGGAACGCCGCAGCGCTTGAAGGCCATGCTGGAGAATCGGACCTTCGCCGCGTCGATGCTGAACCCGCCGTTCTCCCTCCAGGCGCGCCGCGCGGGGCTCAAGAGCCTCGGCTCGGCCGCGCAGCTGATCGGCCCCTACCAGGGCCCGGGCGCGTTCGTGCTGCGCGCGTGGGGGCGGGACCACCGCGACACGCTCGTGCGCTACATCGCCGCCTACATCGAGGCGCTGCGCTGGTTCCTGGCGCCGGCGAACAGGACCGACGCGATCGCGTTCCTGACGACGGCGTTGAAGCTGACGCCGGAGGTGGCGGGGCAGGCCTACGCGCAGGCCTGTGCCTCGCCGGGCGGGCTCTTCCCCGACGCCGCGCTGAGCATCGCCGGCCTGAAGAACGTCCTCGCGCTGCGGGCCGAGATCGAGCATCAGTGGAACGGCACGCCGCCGTCCCCCGAACGCTATTACGACTTGTCCTACCGCGAGGCTGCGCTCGCCAGCCTCGCCGACACGGCTCGCTGATGGGCCCGCAGGATGCGTCCATGACCGCCCCGTACGAGCTGCGCGTCTGGCGCGTGAACGTGCGCACGCAGACGCTCGCCAGGGAACCGGCCCCCTCCGCGTGGGAACGGCTCGGGGGGCGCGGCCTGCTCGCGCGCATCCTGCTCGACGAGATGGACGCGGCCTGCGAGCCGCTCGGTCCCGAGAACCGCCTCATCTTCGCGCCGGGCCTGCTGGTCGGCCACATGCTGAGCGCGAGCGATCGCCTCTCCGCCGGCGCCAAGTCGCCCCTGACCGGCGGCTTTCGAGAGAGCAACTGCGGCGGCAGCACCGGGCTGCACCTGACGAACATGGGCATCAAGGCCCTGATCCTCGAAGACCGCCCGTCGGAACCCGGCTTCTGGATCCTCCACCTGAGCCTGGGGGGCGCGCGGTGGGAGAAGGCGGACGACCTCGCCGGCCAGGGCGTCTACGAGGTCGCTCCGAAGCTGCTCGCGCGCTACGGGAACAAGGTCGCCATCTCGGTCATCGGTCCCGGCGGCGAGAACCGGCTCGCGACGGCGGGCATCCAGAATCTCGACAAGGAGAAGGTGCCCGCGCGCATCAACGCCAGGGGCGGCCTCGGCGCGGTCATGGGCTCGAAGGGCCTCAAGGCGATCGTGTGGGACGACGCCGGCGGGCAGAAGCCGCCGATCGCGGACCCGGAGCTGTTCAAGGCGACGAAGAAGGCGTACACGCAGGCCGTGCTGGCCCACCCCCAGTCACACGCGTACCGCGACTACGGCACGGCGGCCAACGTGCTGGTGTGCGACGCCCTCGGCGCCCTGCCGACGCACAACTTCTCAGCCGGCAGCTTCGAGCGCGCCGAGGCGGTCAGCGGCGAGCACCTGCGCGATCTGCTCCTGCAGCGGGGCGGTGCGTCGGATCCGTCGCACGCCTGCATGGCGGGCTGCACGATCCGCTGCTCGAACGTCGTCGGTGACGAGGACGGCCAGCCGATCGTCTCCCCGCTCGAGTACGAAACCATCGGCCTGCTGGGACCCAACCTCGGCATCGCCGACCTCGACGTCATCGGGCGCCTCAACCGGCAGATCAACGACATGGGCCTCGACTCGATCGAGGTCGGCGCGGCGATCGGCGTGGCGTGCGAGGCAGGGCTGATGAGCTGGGGCGACGGCGACCGGGCCATGGCGCTGCTCGACGAGATCCGCCGGAACACCCCGCTCGGTCGCATCCTGGGCGCGGGATCGGTCATGACCGGCAAGGTGCTCGGCGTCGAGCGCGTGCCGGCCGCCAAGGGCATGGCCATGTCGGCCTACGACCCGCGCGCCCTCAAGGGGACGGGCGTGACGTTCGCCACCTCGACGCAGGGCGGCGACCACACCTCCGGGCTGACGCTGCGCGTCAAGATCGATCACCTCGACCCAAAGGGTCAGGTCGAGGCCTCGCGGATGATGCAGATCAACGTGGCCGGGTACGACACGCTGGGCGTCTGCCTGATGTCGGGCTCCGGCTACTCGTCGGTCCCCGGTCTCGTGCCCGACCTCCTCAACAGCCGCTACGGCTGGGAGTTCGGCGAGGACGCGCTGCAGGTGCTCGGCAAGGAGACCATCAAGCTCGAGCGCGAATTCAACCGCAGGGCCGGGTTCACCAAGGCCCACGACCGTCTTCCGGAGTGGTTCAGGCGCGAAGTGCTCCCCCCGCGCAACGCCGTCTTCGACGTCCCCGCGGAGGAGATGGACCGGATCTTCGACGATCTCGACTAGTGCGGCACCGGCGGCGAACGCAGCGGTGCCGCCGGGCCCGGGTCCCGGCGGCGGGCATCGGTGAACGGGCCGGCAGGTCCGGCCCTGAACGGGGAGGACAGACGGTGACGCAGCGGAAAACCCACGGCCTGCGCAGGCGCGCCGGGCGGCCGGCACGACCGACGATGGCGCTCGCGGCCTGGTGCCTGCTGGCGGGGGCTTGCGCCGCCTGCAACCAGGCGGCGTCGATCGACGGCCTCGAGGCGAAGTTCGTGGACGTCGACGGCGTCAGGACCCGCTACTACGAGTACGGCCAGGGCGAGCCGATGCTGCTGGTGCACGGCGGCAGCATCGGCGGCGCGTCGACCGCCAACAACTGGTCGCGCAACATCCCCGGCCTCTCGAAGCGGTTCCACGTGTTCGCCGTGGACCGGCTGGCCATGGGCATGACGGGCAACCCGAAGGACGCTGCGGTGGGCCATTCCGCCGGTGGCGGCCTCCTCCTCTACCTGGCCGTCGAGCACCCCGAGGTGGCCCGGACCCTGACCGTCATCGCCCACCACGCGGGAATTCCGCCCGGGGACGGGCCCACCAAGTTCGACGAGATCCTGGCGAAGTGTCCGCCGGACCCGACGACCTACGAGCACCGGAAGTGCCGGCTGCTGGTATCGGGAACATCCCGAGGCCTTCAACGCCAGCCTCATCGGGTTCATCGATTTCTGGAACAGCCACCAGTAGCGGGTGGCCACGGAGACCATGCGCTCGCACGAACCGTTTCGATCACGCGCCGGACACACCGACCAACCGTTCATCTAGCGAGGTGAAGCATGCCGCAGGACCGCAATGATTCGGCCTCGTCCGAGCCCCACGCGGGCGAGCGTCGCGGGTTCAACCGACGGACTCTTCTCAAAGGCTCACTGGCCGCAGCCGGCGCAGGGGTCGTGGGCGCGATCTCCGCGCGCGCCCAGGTGACCGGGCTCATGCCCGGCGGCGGCAAGGTGCCGTTCCGCCTGCCCATGGGTGCGCTGGATTATCTGGACCGGAACCAGTACATCAGCAACATGGAGATCATCTCCCACCTGCCCGGATCGACGATCAGCAGCGGCGAGCCGCTGATGGCCATGTGGGCGCGAGGCACGCAGCGGCTGCTGCCGGGCAGCGGCGGCTGGGTTGACATCAGCGACCCGAAGAAGCCGGTCGCCATCAAGACGCCGAGCCGGATCGGAGGGGCCGTCGCCTACAACACGAAGCTCAGGAAATGGATCATGATGAGCTCGGCGGCCCAACCGCTCACATCCGCCGTTCCCGGACACCCGTACGGGCAGTACGACAAGGAGGTGCTGGACAAGGCTCGCAGCTACACGGGGTTGAGGGGCATCCGCACCTACGACATCACCGATGCCACCACGCCCAAGCTGCTCCAGGAGTACAGCACCGGCAAGACGGGCACGGGCACCCACATGAACTTCTACGACGGCGGGAAGTACGCCTATCTCGAGTGCGGCTGGGACGAGACGCTCCGGATGGAGAACGCCCAGCGTGCGAACAGCAACGCGCTGATGATCGTGGACCTGTCGGACCCCGCGAACGTCAAGGAAGTGGCGCGGTGGTGGGTGCCGGGGCAGAAGTTCGGGGAGGAAGAGGAGTACAAGAAGTACATCTTCGCCGGCGACCAGTCCTCCTGGTCGGGGAATCACGGCTCGATGACCGTGCCGAAGCGGCCGGAGGACGGCGGGACGATCGGCTACGCACAGTTCGGCGCCTTCGGGCTGTTCGTCATGGATCTGACCGACATCACGAAGCCCAAGCCGATCGGGCACCTGCGCTACGAGTTCGAGACCATCGGCGGCATCCCGTACCACACGGTCTATCCGGTCATCACCGATGCGGCACACCCCAAGCTCCGGAACATCCTGATCGCCCTTCACGAGACGATCGAGCCGGACTGCCGGGAGCCGTACCGGAGCCCCTACGTCATCGACGCGAACGACCCGCGGAACCCGCGCATCGTCGCGCTGTTCCCGCGCCCGAAGGCGCCGAAGGACGCCCCCTACACCGACTTCTGCTTCGCCCGCGGCCGCTTCGGCTCGCACAACTGTCAATGCTGGGTCGCGCCCGGGGCCTCCCACCCCGAGATCTTCGCGGCCGGCTGGTTCAACGCCGGCGTGCGGGTGTTCGACATCTCCGAACCGACCCAGCCGAGAGAGATCGCCTGGTTCGTCCCGCCCCGGGACGGGGAGATCGAGAAGTACACGACCTGGTTCCGCGGGACGTCTGAAGCGGCCTTCATCGAGTGGGACCGCAACCTGATCTGGCTCGGAACCCACGAGGGCACGTACTGCCTGTCGACGCCGCAGCTCGGCAAGCCCGTCCTCGAGCCCCGGAAGATCGAGCGGTGGTCGGTGCCGCACTGCAACGTCGGCTGGGACGATGCGACGCCAACCGCGTTCTACTTCGGACGAGGCCTGGGTGATCTTGCCTAGGGTCCTGAGAGGTCGCTGACGCCATCCGGAGCCTTGGTCAGCGATGGAGGCCCGGCGGGTTCCGCCCGCCGGGCCTTCTTGTCTTTGGGGCGCCTCGCCCCGTCCCGGAACGTGCAGACGAGAGCCCCGAGAAACGTCTCGTCAGGCGAAGGTGAAAGGCCGTCGTCAGGTGGAGGTTGTCGCCTCGGCCAGCGCGACGCACTCCATGTCCATGTCGAGGAGGTTCACGCAGAGCACGCGCCCGCGCAGGAGCGTGCCGATCCCGAGCCGGATCTTGACGATCTCGGCGACCTCGAGCGAGGCCACCACCGCCGGCGTGAACGACGGGTTGCCCAGGTCGGCCTCGATGCCCTTGGTCGTGGGCCGGCGGCTGTAGAGACGTTGCAGCGTGTCCTCCCCCGGGAAGACCGTCGTGACGTACCCGAACCAGCCGGCGATCGCGCCGTGCACCAGCGGAATCCCCAGGACGCCGCACGCGGCGGCCAGCTCGAGACGCGTGTCGATGCGGTCGAGGCCGTCGGCCACGACGTCCACGCCCTCGAGGAGCTCGGTGGCCACCTCACGCGTGAACGGCGCCTGGATCGCACGAACGGTCACGGCCGGGTTGACCTGGGCGATCCGCTCCGCGGCAGCCGCCGACTTGTTCCGCCCGAGCGTGGCCTGGCTGGCCAGGAGCTGCCGGTTGAGGTTGTGCTCCTCGAACGTGTCCGGGTCGATCGCCACGAGACGGCCCACGCCGAGCCTGGCCAGCTCCTCGAGGACATATCCGCCCAGGCCGCCGCAGCCCACGACCGCCACCTGGCTCCTGAACAGCGTCAGCTGCTGCGCGACGGAGATCATCCGCCGATTGCGCCGATAGCGCGTCGGCAGGAAACCGGCCTCCAGGATGCCGCCTTCCGCTTCCCCGCAGGAGAGGCGAAAGTGCCGCATCGCCTCGGCCTGGACGGGCCACGGCACCAGGTCGCCCTCGGCGCGTTCGGCCAGGAACTCGTGCAGCATGCCGGGGCCCGCTACCCTCCTCCCACGACGGGGAACAGCGCGAGCCTGTCGCCGTCCGTGAGCTCGTGTTGGACGTCGGCCTGACGGTCGTTGACGAGCACGAGGCCGATCGTGTCGTCGAGGAGCGCCAGGTCGCTCGCCACGCCGGCCACGGTGATCCCCGCGGGACACTCGATGGTCTCGGTGTGGAACCTCCCGGCCCGAAACGACAGAAACAGTCGCACGGTGATGCGCATGCCGATTCCGCCAGCATTCTACCGCACCGTCTGCACGACACTGCAGGACCGGGCGCGGCAGCGAACCGGGCGGTGCAGGGGCGACCCGGCAGGTCGCCCCTACGCACCTATTTCTTCCAGACCGGCACCCGGCCCGGCGTCCACGGCGCGCCGGCCAGCTCCAGCGACGATTCGAGCTGCTTCATGTCCACCTCGACGATCTGGCGCAGCGTCTCGAGCACGGGGCCGAACTGGTCGGCGGCGATGTCGTACGCCCGCTGGTTGGTGCCCGTGATCGGCGACGTGGACACCCACTGATCGCTCACGATCTGATCGACGCGATCGGAGATCGACATCGGTGTCGGCTCGCTCCGCCGCGCCTTCACCCGGTCGCCGTCGATGGCCTTCAGCACGTCCTTCAGGCGGTTCTCCAGGCTGCGCGCCTGATCGCCCAGCTTAGGATCGGCCCCCGGCGTGTCCAGGAGCGCCTTCTGGACGTAGGCGAGATGGTCGAGCGCCTCGTGCGCCACCGAGCTCGCGCCGAGCACCGCGCGCTGCAGCCGCGCCGTCTGCTCCTGGAAGGCCAGCAGCGCCGCGCGGTCGGGCGCGGCGAGCGTGCCTTGCAGCGCCGACACCACCTCGAAGGTCTGCGGCGTGCCCGCCGGCGTGACCGCGCCGTCGGCCTCGGTCTCGAACGACACGGTGTACTTGCCCGGCACGACCGTCGGGCCGATCGGCGGGTCGTAGAACGGGTTGTCGGTCGGGCCGGGTTTGAGCGAGATCGGCACCGCCGGCGCGAAGCGCAGGTTCCACGCGACGCGGTGGAAGCCCGCGGCGACCGGCGCGGTCATCTTCCGCACCACGTTCCCCGCGGCGTCCTTCACGGTAATCAGCACCGCCGGCGCCGGCTCGCGCGCCTCGGCCTCGAACTCGGCGTCGGTCGGGTACTTGATCGTCTCGCCCTTCTTCAGGGCGGCCTGCTCGGCCTCGTGCCGGAGCTCCTTCTTCGTCTTCAATCCGTCCTTCAGGTAGTAGGTGAACGCCGCGCCGTAGGGCGGATTGGGCGCCATGTAGAAGGACTCGCCGAAGAAGGCCTTCCCCCGCATGCCGAGCGGCACCGACGGGATGTAGCCGAGCGTCCGCCGCACGGGGAAGTCCACGAAGGTCTGCTCGAGATCCGCCGGCCTGGCGAGCTCGAGCGGCGTGTAGTCGTCGAGGATGTAGAGGCCGCGGCCGAAGGTCGCGATGACCAGGTCGTGCTCGCGCGTCTGGAACGCGAGGTCGCGCACGGCGATCGTCGGCAGCCCGCCCTTCAGCTGCGTCCACGTCTTGCCGCCGTCCTTCGTGAAGAACAGGCCGAACTCGGTGCCGGCGAACAGCAGGTTGGCGTCGCCGGGGTCCTCGGCCACGGTCCAGACCGAGCCGCGCTCGGGCAGGTTCCCGGCAATCGACGTCCACGTCCGGCCGCGGTCCGCGCTCTTCAGCAGGTACGGCTTGAAGTCGCTCATCTTGTGGTTGTTGAACGCCGCGTAGACGACGTTCGCGTCGTGGGGCGAGGCGGCCAGGTCGCTCACGTAGGTCATGTCGGGCACGCCGGGGAACTTCTCGTCCTTCCGCCACGTCCCGCCGCCGTCCTCGCTCACCTGCACCAGGCCGTCGTCGGTGCCGACGTAGAGCAGGCCTTCGGTGACCGGCGACTCGTCGAGCGAGACGATGTTCCCGAAGATCGAGGTCGACTGGTCCTTGGCGACCGCGTCGGGCGGCCAGACCTTGCCCATCACCTTCAGCGTGTTGCGGTCGATCTGCCGCGTGAGGTCCGGGCTGATCGGCTTCCAGGTGGTGCCGCGGTCGTCGCTGCGGAACAGGCGGTTCGCGCCGAAGTAGAGCCGCGTCGGCGCGTGCGGGCTGATGATGAGCGGGCTGTCCCAGTTCCAGCGCAGCGGCGGCTCGCCCGCGCCCTCCTGCGGCTGGATGCCGAGCGCCTCGCCGGTCTTCCGGTCGTAGCGCGCGATGATCCCGTACTGCAGCAGCGCGTAGACGATGTTCGGGTTGTCCGGCTCGACCTTGCTGACGAAGCCGTCGCCGCCCCAAGTGAAGAACCAGTCCTGGTTGGTGATGCCGTTGTCGGTGAGCGTGCGCGAGGGCCCGCCCACGCTCGAGTTGTCCTGCATGCCGCCGTAGACGTAGTAGACGGGCGACGAGTCGTCCACGGTCACGTGGTAGAACTGCGAGACCGGCAGGTTGGCCTTGAAGTTCCACGACTTCGCCGCGTCGAACGTCTCGTAGACGCCGCCGTCGCAGCCGGTCAGCATGTGGTCCGTGTTCGACGGGTCCACCCAGATCACGTGGTTGTCCACGTGCTTCCAGTCCTCGCCCAGGTTGTGCCACGTCTTGCCGGCGTCGTCGGACACCTGGAGGAACACGTCCATCGAGTAGAGCCGGTCGACGTTGGCCGGGTCGGCGTAGATCTCGACGTAGTAGTTGCCGCTCGTGAAGTAGCCGCCGCGCTTCTGCCACGTCTCGCCGCGATCCGTCGAGCGGAAGACGCCGCCCGAGTCGTCCGCGGTCTCGACCATCGCGTAGACGACGTCGGGGTCCTTCGGCGACAGAGCGAGGCCGATGCGGCCGAGGTCGCCCGAAGGGAGCCCGGTCATGACCTTGCGCCACGTGGCGCCGGCGTCCGTCGTCTTGTAGACGGCCGACTCCGGGCCGCCGCCGATGTAGGTCCACACGTGGCGGCGGCGCTCAAACGCGGCCGCGATGAGCACGTTCGGGTCGCGCGGGTCCATCACCACGTCGGTGACGCCCGTGTTCTCGCTGATCGTCAGGACGGCCTTCCAGGTCTTGCCGCCGTCGGTCGTCTTGTAGAGCCCGCGGTCGCCGCCGGCCGACCACACCGGGCCCTGCGCGGCGACGTAGACCGTGTCGGAGTCCTTCGGGTCCACGATGATCTTGGCGATGTGCTCGGACTTCTCGAGGCCCATGCGCGTCCAGGACTTGCCGCCGTCGAGCGACTTGTAGACCCCGTCGCCGTAGCCGAGCGCGCGCTGGTTGTTGTTCTCGCCCGTGCCGACCCAGACCGTATAGGGGTTGTTCGGGTCGATCGTCACGCAGCCGATCGAGTACGAGCCCTCGTGGTCGAAGACGGGCGTCCACGACGTGCCGGCGTTCTCGGTCTTCCAGACCCCGCCCGAGGCCGACGCGACGTACCAGCGCGAGGGCTTCGTGGGATCGACCGCGATGTCGGCGATGCGGCCCGAGGTGAGGGCCGGGCCGATGCTGCGGAACGTCAGGCCCGACCACGTGGCGGCCGACCACGCCGATTCGGGCTTCTCGGCGGCCGGCGCGGCCGGCTTGGATTGCGCGGAGAGCGTCGCCGCGGTGGCGGCGAGAACGATGACGGCAAGAACGCGAGGACGATGTATCACGGCAGGAACCTCCGTGTGTTGGGTGCGCGTAAGAGGGGGGCTTGGTCGAGGCGAGTCATGTCGAGCGGGCCGGTTGGCACGAGCTTCTGGCATTCTAACTCGCCGTCAGCCACTCGATCATCTTCGCCCGCGTCGTCGCCTGCTCGAAGAACGTCGTGTGGGCCACGGCGTCGTCCTGCGAGAAGACGTGGCGCGCCTGGATGGGAAACCGACCGGAGCCGTTGGCCGCGAACACGCCGGCGGTGGGCACCACCAGGTCGTTGGCCTGCTTGAAGATCTTGTCCATCAGGTGATCCACCGCGTAGTCCTTCCAACCCGAGTCGCGCGGCTCGTAGTTCGACGCCAGCGCGAAGTACCGCGCGTCGCCCGGCCCGCCCTGGTTGAGCGATCGGAGAAACTCTCCGGTCGGCAGCATGGCCTGCAGGCCGTCCAGGCCCCGCACGGCGCCGACGGCCAGCTGCTTCACGACGGTCACGATCGCCTCGAGCACGTCGGTGACCCCGTTGTCCGGCAGCAAGTTGAGGATCGTCGTGTAGCTGTCGATGAAGTCGTTCATGTACTTCGTGTCCACGAGCGTCGTGCCTGCATTCGGCACCGCCACGAACACGACGCGCCCGACGCGGAGGTGGCGGCCCTCGGGCGGCAACCCGGCCGCGCGCTCGGCGAGCTGTCGGGCCAGCAGGCCGCCCCGCGAGTGACAGACGATGTCCAGGTCGACCCGGGCGTCGGCCGGCATCAGCTCGACGAAGCGCTCGGCGTTGCGCGCCGGGTCGTCCGAGAGCGTGAAGTGGTCGAACGCGAACACGCGCCCGTTGTACGCGTCGTGCAGCGTCTGAACGAACGCGTCGGGAAGGCCGGCAAAGGCGAGATCGGACCGGCTGAACGTGCCGTGCAGCATCAGCAGAGCCCGGCCCTCCGCGAGCCGCGCCCAGTCGTCGTGCGTCAGCTCTCCCACGTCGGCCGACCGGTAGTCGCCTGGCGTGAACGGGCGCATCCTGTACGGCCGGCGTTGCGCTTCCCATCTCGCCGCCAGGCGCTCGCCCACCGCGCCCGCGACCTTGTCCATCAGGCGGAAGGCGACCACCTTCAGGATCTTGCGCCCAATGGCGCCGAAGGCGCCGCGCCTGCCCGCCTGCTCCGGCGGGTGCGCCACGCGGCGTCGAATCAGAAACGTCCGTGGCTGCGGCCCTCGTGTCGTCTCGATCCGGTTCCGGTCGTCGCGCGCGAAGTTCCACGTGACGACGCCGGCCTCGTCGACCGCGACCACCACCTGCCCCCAGTCGTCGCCCGCGCCGGGAACGACCAGCTCGATCGCGGGTTCGTCGAAGCCGGCGCTCCGCGTCGAAATCCCGGACACCGCCACTTCGGCCGTGCCGGTGATCTCGACGCTCAGCTGCGTTTCGAGGCCGGCGAGGGCGAAGGCGTCTTCGAGCGCCCTCGTCACCTGCTCGGCGGCGCGCATGCCGTCGGCACCAGGGAAGTGCACGTCCACCGCGCCGGACAGTCCGGGCGTGCGTAGCGTCACGGGGCCGACCTGCACCGGCACTCCGAATGGATCGAGTGGGCTGCTCACGACGGCACCTCCCGCTCAAGAAACCATACGCCGCAGCGTAAACGCCGGGTGACCAAAGAACTGATACGCAAGCCACGTCGCCGATTGCGCCGGCCCATCCGTCTTCGGCAGATCGGTGAAACGCCCCCGGGCGGCGCGCAGCACGGAGGCGGCCGACGAGCCTGCGAACACGCGCGTGTAGAACTCCAGGGCGAGAGTCCGCGCGATATCATCCTTGATCGACCACAGCGGCGCCACCACCGCCCCTGCGCCAGCGTACAGGAACGCTTCGGCGAGCCCGGCGTAGTCGCCCAGAATCTTCTGACCCTGCCCCACCTGACAGGCGTTCAGGAACACGAACGGCGTTCGCGACAGATCCTGTCCCCGCACGTGCATGGGATTGAGGAAGCGGCCGTCGGTCAGGACGAGCCCGTCCTGAAGGCCCCGGGGATCGTATTGGCCGTGCACGGCGAAGTGCAGCACCTCGGCGGCCGGGTTCCCTTTCAGGCACTTGAGCAGTTGAAGCATGTCGGCACCGACCGGCTCGGCGCCGTACGCCGTGCGCAGATCGGCCGCCTCCCGCTCGGCCGCCTCGAGCCTTCGCCAGCCCGGCCTGTCGTACACACCCGACACGACGGCCATCGCAGAGACCTCGACGAGAGGGGGCGGCGGAAGCTTGGGTCTCAGCTCGCCGAGCACCCAGCGTCCCACGTTCGCTTGCGCGCCGAGAAAGGGCGGCACGGACGGGTCGATCGGCGGATCGGGCACGACCGCCAGCTCCCAGGGCACGTAGGGGTCCTCAGACAGGATCAGGATCGACGGCGGCTCGTTCACCTTGCCGGCCACCGCGCGCAACACGGCCCAGAACTCCGCGGGAACGTGCTCCGCGACCGTCCGGCCGGCGCCCAGGATCATGTCGTAGAGGCCCGGCGCGCCTTCCTCTTTGTTGACCTGCTGCATGAGCTGCCGCGCGAAGTCCTGGGGCGCGCTCCCCACGTTCGTCCGTGGCGCATCTTCGGGCAACACCACGTCGTCGAATCGCGTGGTGAACGCCCACACGAGCGCGCCAGGCTGCCAGGGATCGTGTCCGATGAGCACCGTGAGGTCCGGCGCGGCGGGCGCCGCGGGCAGCGTCAGCGTCGCGCTCGACGCCTCGCGCGCCTGCGGCGGCGCCTCCACCAGCGCCTGGCGGTCCTGCGCGACCGACAGAAAGCGCACGGCCAGACCCATCACGTGTCCGCTGACCGCGAAGAACGCGCGAATCACCCGTGCCTCGACCGGCCGGCCCGGTCTGGCGGCCGTCAACCGCATCGGCACCGTGGGATAGGGATCGGCGCCGGTGACCTGCAGGCGCTGCTCCCACGACTCGCCGGTCGCCAAGGTGAAGCCGTCGGCGACGATGCGAATGGTGAGCGTGTAGGCGCCGATGCTCCACGGAGGCCGCACGAGCGGTGGACCCACGACGCCGGCGGCGGGCTTGCCGGCGAGCCCCACGACGAGATCGAACGCCTCGCCGGCCACCACGGCCGGAGGGCATTCGACTCGGGCGTAGGCCGTGCGCGGCGGCTCGGCGGCCGACTCACGGCCGCCGCGGTCGGCCCGTTTTCGACGATCGTCTTTGCCCTTGCGGCCCGGCGCACGGCCCTTGGCCCGTGGCCGCCTCACCACGCGAGCAGGTGGCTTCGTGCGCCGCCGCCGCGTAGGCGGCGACGCCGGCGGCGGGGGCGCGGCGGCCTCGCCCGGTGGTGACAACACGTCGAAGTGAAAGCGCGCGTCCACTGGGAAGGGTTCCGCCGCCGCCTCCTCCACCGCCGAGGCGAACGCCGGGACCGGGGCAGCGGCGGGCGTGAGGATCCCGACGATCTCGTTTTCGTGGACGAGGATGCCCTCCGCCTGGTCGAGTTCGCTCGCCGTACTTCGCGTCACTTCGTACACCGGGGCTGACTCGTACTCGTGGAGACCGAGCACGGGGCGCAGCGCCACCACCGCGGGAGCGCCAGCTAGTCGCGCGCGGAGGTCCCGCGCCCTGAACGAGTAGCGATACACCGTCCCGCCCTCGCGACGGAGCAGCACGACGAGCGCCTCGTCAGCCAGATCGTCCAACCGCGCGCGCACGGTCCCGACGAGTTCGTCGACATCGAAGACGGCCGCGACATCGTGCAGCACAGACGCACCTCCCCGATCAGGACCAGGCGCCCATCAAGTAGAACGCGCCCCAATCGCGGTACTGGGGATGCGTCACTCGCGTTGCGCGCTGGGCGGCGGCAAACGCGTCGAGGCGCGTCGCGCCGCGCGAGAGCTCCGCGTATAAACGTGTGAAGAACGTGGCTGCCGCGTTCGTCTCGATTTCCCAGAGCGTGCCCACGATGGTGGCGACCCCCGCCAGGAGAAACGCTGCCGGCAGGCCGTGGAGATTGTCGGCGACGTCGAACCGGCCGAGCGCCGTCTCGCACGCGCTCAGCGTCAGCAGCTCGACGCCGGAGAGATCCAGCGCGGAAACTTCGAACGCGTGCACAATGCCGTCGGTATCGCGGTCGGGTGTGAGATAGAGCCGCTGGAACGCGGGCGCCGCGAAGTTGTGGGCGCCGTGCGTGGCCAGGTGGACGTAACGCGCCTGCTGGATGGCGTCGACGACTGCGGCCTCCGTGGCGGCGGCGTCGAGAATCGGCTCCACGTGGAAGAGCTTCGCAATGGCCTTGGACTCGTCAGCGGCCTGGGGGAGCCGAGGCTGATCGTGGGGTTGCCCGCCCGCGAAGCTGAGGCCCACCGCAGCGAGCACGCGCGGGGGGCCGGCGTGCGCGCCGGCCCGCGCCCCGCCGGATCGTGCGTGGGTGTTCAGCAGCTGCAGATTCGGCAGATACGTCGTGATCCACTCGGCCGCAAGCGGGCGGCCCGGCAATCCCATCAAGTGGAACGGGTAGTAGTGCAGCGGCCCGTGCGGCACGATGCACAGATGGTCTTTGCCTGCGGCCCGCTGCTTCGCCAGGAAACCTTTGAGCGATCCGAGGTAGACGTCGGGATCGCCCGCCAGGGTCGCGGCGGCCTTGTCGGAAACGAGGGCCGCTCCCGGCTCCGCCGTGATCCCCTCGAGCAGCGCCTGCACCGTCACGCCGAACGGGCTGCCGACGATGGTGCGGCCGCCGTGCTTCATCGTGATCAGAGCCGAGGGAAACCCGCCTCTGCCGGCAGCGCCCGTCATCTCGTCCCGGGTCAGGGCGAGAATGAAGACGCCCAGGCCGCCGCCGGGTGCCGCGCCGAGATAGTAGTTGAGCAGCACGGTGCGGTCATCCAGCAGCGATTGGACCTGCTCGCTCGTCATGAACAGCGAGGGCGCTCTTCGCCCCGAGTCCAGCACCCGTCGCCTCCAGTACTCATCGTAGGTGCGCTCGAGGTTCTCGAGCCGCTCGCTGCGGTCGCGCCGGGCAGTTGCTCGCCGGGATCGAGGTAGACCGGCAGCAGGGAGCTGCCGGCAAGCAGCGTAACCGGTGTGGAGGGCCTTGCGGCCGCGGCCGCGGCTGCCGCGGCCGCCACGCGCTCGAGCAGGGCCACCCCGTGAGGGTCCGCGTCCCACCGGTACGGCTCGGGGCTGAGCGCGGCCGCCGCGAAGCGCAGGCCCTTCGCAACGTGCAGGACGGCCATGAGCGCCTCCGGGTTGGCGCGCTCCCCTCCGCCCAGGACCGTCATGAGGGTCTTGCAGGTCTGCTGGATCAGGTGCGTCGCCGAGTCGCCCAGCTCCGCCTCGAGCCACAGCGCGTACTTGAGCAGCCCCACGACGACCGCCACGGCGGCCGCACCGTCGCGGTTCGCGAGGTCGGCCACGCGACGCACGCACTCGAGCGACACGTCGCGGAGACGCACGCGCAGGTAGCTGTCGAGCGCGTTCAGGTAGCGACCGACGGCGCCGGCCGGATCGCCTGCCGTGAGCGCGTTGACCGCCGCGCCCAGCTCGAGCGTGCCGCGCAGCCACGTGACGGCGTCGGCAGAGTTGTCAGCGAGGCCGGGCGCGGCGCGCAGCGCGTCGTTCAGGACGGTCAGGGCGATGTCTTCCTGATCGCCCTCCGATCCTCTTGCGGCAAGCCAGACGAGCGCGCCGCCAAGCTCGTCGGGGCCCCAGTGCTCGCGTTTCGCGCGGCCCGCGACTTTCCGCGCCGCGTCGTCGAGAGCGCCAAGGTTCAGGGTCGAGACGATCGGCGCCAGCCGCCGTTCTCCGAGCAGCCGGATCTCACGCCGCCAAATCAGGATGCGCTGCGCCTCGGTCGCGTGCTCCGCAGCCAGGTTGTCCACCGACCGCAGCAGTGTCAGCGCGCGGACCGGATCGCTGCCGCTCAGAGCGGACGCCAGGTGGATTGCAGCTTCGACGGTTGCGGAAGGGCCGATCTGCTCGACGAGCGCCTCCACCGGCGTGGCGAGCAGCGCGTCGATCTGATCCGCCGGAACGGCGCCGTCGTGACGACCGATGATCGCGATGAGATCGGCGCGCTCCCGAACGTGGCCGTTCGGGCCAAACAGACCCAGCGCCTCCTCGCAGGCGCGCAGGATGGCGCGTTCATCCACGTCGGCGCCGAGAAACCGCGACCATTCGAGCGCCTCCGCCAGCGCCTTCAGCGTGAGGGCCCGCGCCTCGCCCGCGCCGTACGTCTTCGCGCGCTCCAGGTACGACACCGCCTTGGCCAGGGCGGCCGGCGGCCGTGGCACGCGCCATTTCTCTTCCGGGACGCCCAGCAGCTCGTTACCCCGCGCGTCGAGCAGGCGATGCTCCCAGGCGCGCATCTGCGCGTCGTAGTCGGCCGACGTGCGCCCGCCCGCATACGGATCCAGGTGCAGAACGCCGAGGCGGTGGAGCGTCAGCCACGCGAGCGAGCGATCGCCCGCCCGCTCGGCGTCTGCTGCCAGCGCCTCACCGCGCGCGACGGCGTCGTGGAAGAGCTCGCCGTCCGGCAGTTCCGCCACGGCGCGCGTGACGACCTCGAGCCAGGCGGGCACGACGATCCGGCACATCGCAGCGAGGTCGCGCGCTTTCGGCGCGGCGTCGACGGCGGCCAGCGTCACGCGCAGCAGCGTGACCGCGCGCTCGGGATCCTCAGGGGCCGCACGCTCGGCCAGCCTGGAGAGAAGCGCGACGTAGCTCGGTGACAGTGCCGACGTGACGGCGCGCCGGCGGGCTTGCGCCTGGGCCTCTTCGACCTTCAGCTCGCCGCTCGCGACACGAGCCCAGATCGTCCCGATCGGGCCCAGCTGGGGTGGTTCGTCCCGGTCCGGCGTCATGGGCAAGCCTCCAGCGTTCGTCGAGGATCACGATCGCGGTCGGTCTCCCGCAGAGTCGCACGCCCCTCCGGGACGGAAAGGCCACAGGCGTGCACGACATTGAGGACAATGCAGCGGATTCTAGCACAGCCGCTGGCGGAGTATCATGCGGGCGCCGTCCGACGATCGGTCTGGAGGTCGTCATGAAGAACCCGTCTGCTGCCCTGCTCGCCGGCGCCCTGGCCTGGGCCGCCGCGTCGCCGATCCCCCTCGACGCACAGACCGCCGACCGCGTGCCGCCGGAGCGACTGGCCGCGCGCGAGCGGTACCGCGACGCGAAGTTCGGGATGTTCGTGCACTGGGGCGTCTACAGCCTGCTCGGCGACGGCGAGTGGGTGATGGAGCGGCGCGCGATTCCCGCGGACGCGTACGAATGGCTCGCCTCGACGTTCGACCCCGTCAAGTTCGACGCCCACGCGTGGGTCGCGCTCGCCAAGAGCGCGGGCGTGCGCTACATCACGATTACGGCGCGGCACCACGACGGCTTCTCGATGTTCGCGACGAGCGCCACCCCGTACAACATCGTCGAGTGGACGCCCTTCAAGCGCGATCCGCTGAAGGAGCTGGCGGAGGAGTGCCGGCGGCAGGACATCGCGCTGTTCTTCTATTACTCGCAGCTCGATTGGCACCATCCGGACTACTGGCCGCGCGGCAGGACCGGCCAGGCGACCGGACGGCCCCAGAGCGGCGACTGGACCCGCTACCTCGACTTCATGGACCGGCAGCTGACGGAGCTGCTCACCGGCTACGGCCCGATCGGCGGCATCTGGTTCGACGGCATGTGGGACAAGCCCGACGCCGACTGGCGTCTCGCGCAGACCTACGCGCTCATCCATCGGCTGCAGCCGGCGGCGCTCGTCGTGCCGAATCACCACCGGACGCCGCTTCCCGGCGAGGACGTGCAGACGTTCGAGCAGGACCTGCCGGGCGCCAACACCGCCGGCTTCAACACGCGCGAGATCGGCAGCCTCGCGCTCGAGACCTCGTTGACGATGAACCGATCCTGGGGGTTCAACCTCACGGACCGGCATTTCAAGTCCGTGCACGAGCTGATCGGGTATCTCGTCAGGGCTGCCGGCAACGATGCCAACCTGCTGCTCAACGTCGGGCCGCGTCCCGACGGCACCATTCAGCCGGAAGCTGCCGACCGGCTGCGCGAGCTGGGCCGATGGCTCGCGCGCTTCGGCGACTCGATCTACGGGACCCGGGGCGGTCCCGTGCCGCCACGGCCCTGGGGCGTGACCACCCGGCGCGGCGACATCGTCTACGTGCACGTGCTGGACTGGACGGACCCGTTGCTCTCGCTGCCGCCGATTGGCGGGCGCGTCACCGACGCGTGGATGCTCGCGACCGGCGAGTGGGTCGGCGTGACCGAGTCCGAGAGCGGCCTGACCCTGTCCCTGCCGCCGGGCGGTGACGACGAGCCCGATCGCGTCGTGGTGCTGAAGACCGTGCCGCGCGACAGGTGAACCGGCCGTTCCGCGAAGCGGGGCTCGAAGCGGCCCGAACCGCGGCGCATGGTGACGGCGGCGAGCGGGGCGGCCGCGCCATCACGCTGGAGTCGGCGGCGGGGATTCTATAATGGAGGCCAAGGACGCACGCTCCATGGGCTTCTTCGATCGTTTGATGAACCGCAGGCCGCCGCCCGTGAGCGAGAACCGCGCAACGGAGGCAGACATCTACTACGCGTACCGCCTGGTGCTCCGGCGCGAGCCCGACCCCGGCGGTTTCGCGCACTTCCAGCGGCTCGTGGCCGAAGGGCTCACGCTGCACGAGTTGATTGACGAGTTCTTCCACTCCGCCGAGTATGGCCTGCGGCTGGACGAGGAGTCCAAGCCGGCCCCAATCGATCTGGGCGGCTATGAGGTGTTCGTCCAGAAGTTCGAGACCGACTTCGGGCGGGGCATCTTCCGGACGCACGAATACGAGCCACACGTCCGACAGGCGGTGCGCGATCACGTGCGCGAGGGGGACGTCGTCGTCGACATGGGCGCGAACGTCGGGGTCATCGCCCTCCTGGCCGCAAGACTCGCCGGCCCGTCCGGACGCGTCATTGCGATTGAGCCGAATCCCGACAACCTCCAGCTCCTCTATTGCGGCATCGTCTCGAACCGTTTCGCAAATGTCGAGGTGCTGCCCTTTGCGGCCTCGAATCGCCGGACGATCTACTCACTGACCGGCGGCACGTCGAACACGCACCTCGTCGGCCCGCGGGTGCCGGCCGACGGCGGCTATTACACGCAGTCGATCGTCCTGGACGAGGTCCTGGGGGACCTGCCGCGGCTGGATTTCCTGAAGATGGACATCGAGGGGCACGAGCCACAGGCATGGGAGGGGTTCGAGCGGGCCATCGAGAAGTGGCGTCCGGCCCTGCTCGTCGAGTTCAATCCACGCTGTCTCGTCGATCTGCAGCAGCAGGACCCCCTGGCCTTTCTCAGGCGGATGTTCGCGCTCTACCACCGCCTCCGGGTCACGAGCGCCTTCAAGGACGACGTGGTGTTCGAGCGGGCAGAGGACTTGTGGGCGTACTGGGAGCGTCGCAACCAGGAGATCGCCGCGCAGAACCTGCTGCCCGATCGGATGCTGCACTTCGATCTGATTTCCCCACGCGGCCGGGAGAGACTCCAGTAAGGTTCTCGACGAGGCAATCGGCTGCTTGACTGGGCCGACACCGTAGCACGGACGCCTACCGCCAGATGTTCGTCGCCGCCTATCCCGACGGCCCCGGGCGATCACCGCGAATTCACGACGGAGAAGGACGGCGGCCATCAGATCGTCGTGCTCGACGAGACCTACATCGACAAGTCGCTGCCGCTTCACGCCGCGCAGGTCATCGTCGTGTGGTGGTACAACGATGCGGGCTACCCCGGGTCGCGGCTGTTCCGGGAGCGCATCGAGCAGGACTTCCCGTTCGAGAAGCTGAAGGCGATGGTGGACCACTGAGCCCGGCGCCGCCGTGAGCGCAAGCGGGAAGAGCCTCCCGTCTACTCACAGACCCCCTCAGCAGGACCTGCCGCGGCCCCTCTCCTTGCAACTGGGGGTGAGTATGCCGGCGCGTCGCCATTGACGGCGGCGCGCCGGAGGCGTACAACGTCCCCGTTCCCGAAACAGCAAGCACGTCCGTCCGGTCCCCCTCCTGGCTCTCGTGCTCCCCGAGCCCGGCGGCTTCCTTGCCGAAGGTGATTCGCGCACCTGTGCGGCACACAGGAGGACTTTCGAATGGCAACGAGCACGCTCCGTAGCTGGCGTTCCTGGATCCCCCTCATCGTCGCCGTGTCGTTCGTCGCCTCGTCGCGGACCCGCGCCGAGGCCGGGCCGCTCGACGGCCCGCCTCAGGCCTGGTGGTGGTATGCGGGCGACGACGTGAACTCGCTCGGGCAGAAGCTGACGCAGAACGACGCGGTCCTCGTGGACCTGAAGACCTACCTGGACGGATCGCAGCGGAAGCTCGCGGCCGTCATGGTCAAGAACCCGGGCGTCGCCTGGTGGTGGTACGTCGGCCTGGACGCCAACGCCCTCGGCCAGAAGCTCTCGCAGAACCAGGCCATGCTCACGAGCCTCGATGCCTACGTCGAAGGCGGCACGCGGAAGTACGCGGCGATCATGGAGGCCCAGAGCCCGCCGTGGTGGTGGTACTCCGGCCTCGATCTGACGGAGACCGGGAAGAAGGTGCAGCAGTGTTGCGCCTACATGACCGCCCTCGACGCCTGGGTGGAAGCGGGCGGCGTGCGCTTCGCGTCCGTCATGCGCCAGTTTCCCCAGCACGCGCCGGGCACCGCGAGTCTCATCTCGCTCACCGGCACCGCGCCGCTCACCAGCGTCGAGGAGAACGGCACCGAGCACTTCGACCTGCACCTGCATCTGAAGAACCTCACCGCGTCGCCGGTCACCATCCAGCGGGCCGAGTGGTTCTTCGCCGAGAACGGGGGATGGGCCATGCCCATGGGCGTCCTCATCCCGAAGCCCGGCGGTGGCGCGGGCGACTTCTTCGGCGCGTCGCCGACCGTGCCCACGTCGGCGGACCTTCCTCTGAACACGGGCTGGGTCTGGTCCTTTCCCGTGACGCACGTCCTCTTCCGCATCCAGGCCAAGGATGCGTCAGGGAACCTGCAGGACCTCGTGACCCAGATCCCGGTGACCCGCGCGGGATTCCCGCCGACGACGACGCCGCCCGTGCAGACGCCGGTCCACGTGTCGCTCCAGGCGCCGGTGGAAGTCTTCACGCTGTCGGACGGGCGGCGGTTCCTGCCCGTCGTCGGCGAGCTCGTCAACGGCACCGGAGCGCCCCTGTCACTCACCCGCTGGCACCTGACGCTCAAGGCCGGCAACGGCAACGTGGTCGTCGACAAGGATCTGGACCAGACCTTCACCGTGGACGCGTCTGGCGGCGGCACGGCCATCGACACCTTGCAGAATAGCTCGGCGTCGCTCGCGCGGTTCATCTACGGGCTCGACGTCCCGGCCAGCTTCAGCGCGGGCACCGTGACGCTGGAGGCCGACTACACCTACCAGGGCGCGTGCCTTTCCGCGGTGAGGAGCGAGGCGGTCGGCGCCGCGCCGACCGTGGCCGTCGCGTCGCCGGTAGACGCCGCGGGGCAGGGCCGGACGTGGAAGTGGGGCAACGGCCCGGGCGTCACGTTCTTCGACGCGCACAAGATGTTCCTGCAGCATCGTTACGCTTACGACCTCGTCATCCTGAAGAACGGGCAGACGCACTCCGGAAACGCCAACGACAACGCCAGCTACTACGCCTGGAACCTGCCGTTCCGAAGCATGGCGAAGGGCAAGGTGGTGGCCGTCGTGGACACCTTCCCGGAGAACTCCGGCAACGTGTCCAACCCGGCCTCGTCGAACAACTACATCGTCGTGCAGCACGACGACAACGTGACGTACTCGTTCTACGTCCACCTGCGGCCCGGGAGCGCGGCCGTGACGGTCGGCCAGCAGGTCGACGTGGGGACCATCCTCGGACGCGTGGGGAACGCCGGTGCGTCGAGCGAGCCGCACCTGCACGTGTCGTGCTTCCGGTTCGACGCCTCGGGTCACCTGCGGGCCGTGCCGATGACGTTCACGAACCTGCAGACGGTGGCTGGCGCCGCGCTCAGCAACGTGCCCGTGTCCGACGTCCTGAGCCGGTGATCGTGGGAACCCGCCGTCGCGGCTTCCGCCTTCGCCGCTCGCGCGGCTTCGGCGGGACTAACGTGCCGCGACGGTGGGAAACCTTCGCCTGAATCGAGAGCCTGCGGCCCGCCTTCGCGGCGGTGCCACTATGGTGGGCAACCTTCGCCTGAATCAAGAGCGAAGGTTGGCGGAGGGGGAGGGATTCGCTCTTGACACGGTTTGCGAAAACCGGCCCGATCTCGAAAAATCAGCCCGAAACCCCACCCGCGCAACGTGCCCGATCCGCCCAAGCCGCGGCCTGAAGTCCCAAATCAGTCTCAGCGGATCCGCCCGTCAAAGGCACCCGGACGATCGCGCAAAGAGAGCGAAAATCCGCCTATGAGGCTAAGCGCGTGCTATCGGTCGCTCGTTCCCCTTCCCTACTTGCATCCAAGCGCGCCCCGCGCGTCGGTTGCCGAATTGACCAACGCCGATGCCTCCGCAGTGGTTAGCTGCTTGCCCGCCTGCGCCTGCACCTGGTTGATGAACGCTCCCAACTGATTGCAGGCGGCACCGGTATTTCCGTTGCTCAGGCTGCGCAACACATTTTGCAGCAGCCCGCTCGCCTGTTGGAAGTTGAACGTGCTGACCTCGGACACCAGGTTGTTCGTGATTGCCTCGGGACTCAGCACTCCGATCGTGAACATGGCCGACCCCGTATTCTGGTGCTGGTCTGTCGCGGCGCACATCACGGTGGTCGTACCGATGGCGAACATCGCCCCTGATGCTGGCGTGCAGGTCGGCGTCAGCGAGCCGTCCACGATATCTGTCGCCGACGCGGCAAAGGTCACCACTGCGCCCGCCGGGCTCGTCGCGTTGACCGTGACATTCCCTGACGTCGACACCACCGGCGGCGTCGTGTCGCGCACGCTCACCGTGAAGCTACTGGTTGCGGTATTGCCGTGCGCGTCCGTCGACGAGCACTGCGCGGTCGTCGTTTGAATTGCGAAGGTCGAACGTGAGGCCGGCGCGCACGTTACCGGCCGCACGCCGTCGACGAGGTCGAGAGCGGTCGCCGTGAATGTGACGACTGCACCCGCCGCACTCGTCGCCTCGGCTGTGATGTTCGCCGGCAGCGTCAGCACCGGCGGTGTCGTGTCGACCACCGTCACACCGAAGCTCCCCGTCGCGGTGTTGTCCGAGTTGTCCGCGGCCGAGCAACCGACCTCTGTCGTTCCCAGCGGGAATGTCGAGCCGGAGGCTGGGCTGCACGTCACCGGAACCGAGCCGTCGATGAAATCGCTGGCTGTTGCTGTGAAGGTCACCAGCGCTCCCAACGGACCCGTGGCTTCGGCGGTGACGTTGAGCGGCAGCGTCAGGTTCGGCGGCGTCAGATCGGCGATCACGAAGGTCAGGTCGGTTTGCTGGTCGCACAACACCGTGAAGTCGAGATCCTCGGGTGTCCCGGTCAACCCCGGTGGCGGCACAACTTGTACGTGATAGGTGCCGGTGGGGGCGTCATCGTCGAAGCTCCCGCTTGCCGTAAAAGAGAACGACTCGGTACCCATGTACGTCCCGGTGAACAGAACCGGGCCGGCAAACGGACTCCCGTGGCCGTCGAGAATGGCAACGTGGACCGTCCCGCGGCCGCTGGTCACATAGTTCAGATAGATCCCTCGGTCCGCACCGCTCGTCTTCTGGAGGCGGTAGTGCTGGTCGACGTCGAGAACCAACGTCCAGATCCCCGGCGTGGCGCTCCCGTCCGGCACCGGCGTGATCGTCTGGTCGATCAACGGCGACACCGAGGCCAAGAAGATGGTTTGCAGCGGCAGCGGCTCGCCGCCCGGCGGCACCCACTGGTATCTGATGGTTTCGGTGCTCGTCCCAGGCGGCGGTGACGGGACTCGATTGCTGAAGATGCGCACGTTCAGCCGCTCTGGGGCGCTAACGTTGAACAGCCACTGCGACCGCCCGGGCGTGAGGCTCGCAAACGACGGCGAGGGCGTCGCCGCTTCAATCGCGTTCGTGAACTTCAACCGGTAGTACGTTTGAAAAGCCGGCGTCGGCGACGGCGTCATCACCTCGACGCGGTAGACGCCGTTCGCACTCGGATGGGCAAGAGTATCGATCGTGCCAGCTGCCGAGGCCTCGAAGCCCTGCACCGGGTTCGGACCGTACGATGCCGTCAGGTCGAGCAACTGGTTTCCGAACGAATCGAAGACCTTTGCGTTGACTGTCTCGGGGTCGGTCGTATTCGCCGCATAGGCAATCGCCGTGATGTCAAGATGACCCGAGTCATCCGCCTTGACGAACCATTCTTCGGCGCCATTCACGTCGGTGTTCATCACCACCGGCGTGCAAATGCACGCGCCGGGCGGCGACTGGAAGATCTGGCTGAAGGAGGGCGACGGTGGGGGGTCGACCGTCTGCGTGACCGAGCCACTGCCCGACTTCAGGTTCGCGTCGCCACTGTAGAGGGCGGTCACGGTGTGTGTGCCGACCGACAGCGCCGCTGGGCCCAGGGTGAAAGCGACGGACCCTCCAACAATCGGCAGCGATGAAGTTAGGCCCGAGAACGTGATCGTCCCCGTCGGCGGGGCGAGTAGGCTCGTCACGTCAGCCCGGAGCGTCACCGACGACCCGTAGATCGAGGGGTTGGGGCTCGCCGTGACCGACACGATAGAGACTCCCTTGTTGACGATCTGGGCGATCGCCGGCGGCGACGTCGAGACGTGGTTCGCGTCTCCGCTGTATGAGGCCGTAATGGAGTGGACGCCTACACTCAGACTGTTCACGGAGAAGCGGGCCGCGCCAACCGCGTCCAGGGCGATCGGCGACGAGATCGACTGTTCCCCGTCCTTGAACGTGACAGTTCCCGTCGGCACACCGGCCGCAGCTGAGCCGGTGACGGTCGCCGTGAACGTCACGGTTTCACCATGGTTCGACGGTGAGCCCGACGACACCACCACCGCACTAGCGCTGGTGTCCAGCACCAGATTGACGACCGTCTCATCCGGCGCCGAGTCGAGCACGCCATCACTGACAATCAACGTGATGTCATGAACACCACAGCCAAGAGCGACCAGGACGCTCGGCTCGGCGATCGGGCCAGCGATGATGTCTTGCCCTTCACGCCAGGTGTACGTCAGAGGGTCCCCGTCAGGATCACTGGATCCCGAACCGTTCAACGTCACCGCCATGGATGGCACCCCGCACGACAAGCTCTGATCCGGTCCGGCGTTCGCGACGGGCGACTGGTTGGACGGGCTGGCAGTGTAATTCGCGATCTGCGAGGTCACAACTTGAGTGTAGGCAGTCTCGGCAGGCACGAACCGGTAGCCCGAGAGCATCGGCACCGCGCTTCCAGACCAATCGGACGGGACCTCCGCATAATAGTACCCGTCGGTGTCTGTCACGGGATCGCCCGGAAGGCCACCGATCGTCACGCCGGCCAGCGGACTGCCGTTGACAGCGGTGACGCCGCCGCTAATGGAGAGAAAATCTCGCGCGAACAGACCGGCGTATTGGCTGTTGACATAGACCCTGCCGGGGTCCCGAGCATCAATCGCGAGAAGGTGGGCATCCTTCCTCAGCCCTCCCGAGAGCCCTTCGTTGACCCAGAACCAAGAACTCCCACCGTCAATGCTCTTCACGACACCGCCAGCAAGATCAGGCAAGGCAGCATAGAGAACGTGTGGGTGTTGCGGGTCGACAACGAAGTCCGTGATCCGATGCGGCGGAATCTGAGGAACCGGCAGGCCCTCCCATTGAACGCCGCCGTCGGTGCTCCTCGCCATCCCGCTGTCGCTCATGTAATAGAGGGTTGACGGCACAGTGTCAGCAATGAGGATCTTGCCGCTCTCAGTGATTCGGGGAAGGTACGGGTACGGGAGTACTTGACTCCAGGTCTGCCCGCCGTCTGCCGTCTTGGACAGCCCAGTATCGGTCGCCGCATAGACCACGTTTGAGTGGTGAGGGTCAACAGCGATGCTGTAGACGTACCAGACCGCGGGTATATGGGAGACCCAGCCCCAGTCAACACCGCGGTTAGTGCTCCTGTAGAATCCGGATAGGCCAGCCATATAGAGTGTAGAGCTGTCCTGCGGATCAACGGCCAGTTCGAACACATGGTCGGGCAGTTGAGGCGACCTGATGAGAGCCCACGTAGCTCCCCAGTCGCTGCTTGTTGCCAAAAGGGGCGCTTTTTGGTTCTCGTAATAGGGACGGAACGCGTACACAGTCGCGGGGGTCCGAGCATCAAACGCGAGTTTCCGGAATGGGTTTCCCTCAATGGTGGGAAGGACGCTACTCCATGTACGCCCGCGATCCGTGCTGCGATTGACACCCCAGAAATCGGTCAGAGCAAAGAGATGGTCCGAATTCCCGGGATTGACGCCTACATCCCATATGCGCAGATTCCTGATGCCCAGCACCCTCTCAGACCAGCTGGCGCCTCCATCTGAGCTCCTGTACAGGCTTCCCGATGCGCCGAGAAAGAGGATGGCGGTGTCTGTGGAGCTGAGAGCAAGAGAGTTCTTTGCCGTGACGCTGGGGTTCGTCGGCAGACCTGTTTCGATCCTGCCCCAGCTGGCACCACGGTCGGTGCTCTTCCACACAGAGTTGTAATCGGTGGCGTAGACTTGGTTGGTGTCCTGGGGATCGACAACACAAGTTAAGAGGCGCGAGACCGGGATGTTCTGCAAACGACTCCAGCTCACTCCTCCGTCGTCGCTTCTGTAGACGCCTTGAAACTCGACGGCCGTATAGAGCGTCGTGGGAACCGAGGGGTCGAGTGCGAGGCAACGGAAATCACGCGACTCAGGCAGGCCGATAGTGGAGATGCTTTGCCAGCTCCCTCCGCCATCGACACTCTTGCGAATGCCTGCTGCGCCGGCGACATACAGAGTGTCGGGCGACGTGGGATCGATGACGAGTCCGGCACCACCGCCGCTGTTGAGGGGCTTTGCGGTCGAACCTGCGTCAGTAGTCTTGTAATCGCCGAAATAGAAAGTATCGCTGTTCCTCGGGTCGAAGACGAGGAACAGATTCGCGACGCCGCCATTGTCGCACTTCGTCCAGGTGACGCCCGCATCCGTGCTCTTCCAGAGTGGGCCCGCCCCGCCGCCAGGAAGGTTGGTCAGGGCGTAGGCTGTGCCCGGCGTCTGCGGATCAAAAGCGACACCGGTCACGTAGACGCTAACGAGCTCTTTCGGCTCTGGAACCAGACTCCAGGTCTCACCGCCGTCGGCACTGCGATAAAGCCCCTTCATTGTTCCGGCCAGGGCCAGTTGAGGGTCTAGAGGCGAAGTGGCAACGGACAGAACGAAACCCTTGTCAGGCCCGATCGAGGCCCACGTGTCGTTCTGACCTGAGGCGTCGGCCGTGGCGACCAGACAGATAGCAGTGCCGATCGAAGCGACAAGTAACTTCGTTCTCATGGCCCTGACGCCCGTGATGATGTGTCGTGACCCGGTCGCTGGAATCCCTGTTCGGGCAGCTGAAGCGCAGCACCATACTACGCTTGCACACGGCACCGAGGACGAGATTCCCATTGCTTCTGTCGCGCACCTGCATAAACAACGGTGAAAGCGAAGCCCTTAAGGGACGACTACTCAACTAACTTATTGATAACAAATGAGTTAGTTGGCGGAGGGAGAGGGATTCGCACTTGACAGGATTTTCAGAACAGGCCAGTTTTTGAAATTTCCCAGCAAAACCGGCCCTCTCCTTCCGCCCGAACCGCTCCATCCGCGGGTCAAACCTGCAAATCAGCTACAGCTCAGCAGTACTCTGTTGTCATCGGCGACCACACAGGAGTAATCCTATGGGGGACCTAAACGCGTCCGAACCGGCAGTTGACGCCCGCGGCCTTCCACAGGGAATCCGGGCTCTATGACGCCCGAGCCAATCCACGCGTCGAGCAGGCGTTTGTCGGTCGAACTCCCTGCACCAACGGCTGTTGACCAGCGGGCGGCGCGAGTAGAATGGCCCCACGCGAATGCGTCGCTCGCGTAGGCGCGAAGAGCCCGAGGCACTCGAGCGCCGCCAGGAAGTGGCGCCATCCGGTCATACGACGTTAGCCGGGCCAGCGATGGTCACGCAAATGACAAACGAGTGTCGGCGGTGCCCACTACGAAGATAAGCAACCGTGGATGCTACGCCCGCGCCCTGGCAGATTGCTCTGGCACGTTGTCGCGGGAGCACTACGTGTCTGCGTCGGTCCTCAAGTTGCTTGGCGACGAACACGTGATTTCAAATGCTTCTTGGCTGGCTCCAGGCGCGGAAGGCAAGCCGCTGCCGGTGGGTGCTCTCGGTTCGAGAGTGCTCTGCGAGCGGCACAACCGCGCACTCTCTCCGATCGACAAACACGTGGGGATATTTTTCACCGAGGTGCTTTGGGCAGTCTCGGAGTCCGCGCCCCATGTGTCTTCTCGCCAGATAGGTCTGGATGGAGGCGCCGCTCGGAAAGTAGACCAGTACGCCGCTCGGAAAGTGATCCAGTCTGAGGGCGGTTCATTCTACGTTCTTCCCGTCTGAAAGAGAACGGATCGGCTTGTGGGAATGTGG